>JALOOJ010000240.1 GCA_025454475.1 Anaerolineae bacterium | reverse complement strand
TGACCGAGCGCCAGGCTGTCTATGCGGTCACCATCGAGAACCGCTCCCCCTACACGATCGAGGCCGTCTACTGCCCCTACCTCGGGGATGTCGCCCATCCTGAGGATGCAAAGTGGCTCAAGACGTTCATCTACCAGTATGCAACGGCGGGCGAATGGTCTCTGTGGCCCACCTATCACAACATGCGGGGTTACTACGGCGTCGACTATCCCACGCAGATCGGCGCCGGCGCGCCCATGTCGCCCTACATCCTCCTGCGCAGCGCCGATCAGGGGCTCTATGTGGGTCTCGCAGCGCCAAGTACTGAGCTCGTCGCCTGGCACACCGAGCTGCACCCGGGCTACGGCAGCTCCATTGATGCGCGAGTGCCTGAGGAGCGGGTCGTCGCGGGCCAGGATGTAGCCACGCGCTTTGCGGCAGTTCACATGCCCTATGTCCGGCCCGGGGAGACGCGCGTGCTCACCCCGGTGGCGCTGGAGGCCTTCCGGGGCAGCTGGCAGGCCGGCGTGGACATCTACAAGCACTGGCGCAGCAGTTGGATGAAAACGCCGGAGGTGCCCGCGTGGGCGCAGGAGCCCCACGCGTGGCAGCAGATCCACATCAACTCGCCGGAGGATGAGCTGCGCATCCGGTTCAGCGACCTGGTAAAGGTCGGAGAGGAATGCGCCCGTCACGGCGTCAAGGCCATCCAGCTGACCGGGTGGAACTTTGGCGGGCAGGATCAGGGCAATCCCTCCCACGACCCCGACCCGCGATTGGGCACCTTCGAGGAGCTGCACAACGCCATCGCCAAGATCCAGGCGCTGGGCGTGAAGGTGATCCTCTTCTCCAAGTTCACGTGGGCTGACCGGGCGACGGAGCGCTTTCGCACCGAGCTGATCAGGTACGCGGTCAAGGATCCCTACGGGGACTACCAGATGCATCCGGGCTACCAGTACCACACGATGACGCAGTTGCTCGACCTCAACACCAAACGCTTTATCCCGATGTGCTTCCTGAGCGAGGGCTATTTGCGCATCTGCGAGGAGGAGTTCCGGAAGACACTGGAGCTGGGGGCCGACGGCATCCTGTTCGACGAATGCCTGCACCACAGCCCGACGCTCCTGTGCTTCGACGAGAGCCACGGGCACCGCTATGGCGCGCCGACCTACGCCAACGACCGGCTGCTGATCCAGCGCTTCGCCGAGATCGCCCGAGAGCGCAACCCCGACTTCCTGTTTGCCGCGGAGGCCGCCTACGACTGGGAGTTCGAGGCCTACCAGGCATCTTACCACCGCAGCGAGAACAAGCGGCACATCCCCCTCAGCCGCTATATGCTGCCCAATGCCTTGCTCCTGACGGCTGTGACCGGGTTCAACGACCGAAACATGGTCAACCAGTGCCTGCTCTATCGCTACGGGATCAGCTACGAGCCCTTCAACTTCAAGGGGCATCTCGATGACTACCCCGAGACAATGGCCTATGGCAAACAGATGGACGCACTGCGCACGGAGCTGCGGGACATCTTCTGGGACGGCGAGTTCCGCCACGAGATCGGTGCCACAGTCACCGCCAACGGCGAGCCCCACCACCCGTATGCCGTGTACATCGGTCGCGCGACTGGCAGGCCCGGCGTCGTTGTGGCAAACTACGATGAGCACGCGACGATCACGGTCGAGGTCGCGATGGACGACGGTTCCCGCCTCACCCGCTACCGGCTCGTCGATGACCCTCGGTGGGTCGCCACGGAGCAGGGCATCGTCCTGCCGCCCTGCTCCGCAGCCGTAGTCGTCTGATACTCCGAAGACCCGCGCGCCAGAAGACCTTTGAGCTCTCCTTGTTAAGCAACCACCTACTCCAGCAGAAGAGCTCAAAGGTCTAGCTCTCGTTAGACCGACTCCCGCTCCAGAATCGCCCGCTTGCGCGCCAGCCCCCACCGGTAGCCGCCAAGGCCTCCATCGCCACGCACCACACGGTGACACGGCACCGCAACGGCGAGCCGATTCGACGCGCAGGCCTGTGCCACGGCGCGGGCGCCCTTGGGGCTCCCGATCTTTGCGGCGCTCTCGCTGTAACTGGCAGTCGCGCCGGCTGGGATCTGCTGCAGCGCCGACCAGACCCGCCGCTGAAACGCAGTCCCCTGGATGTCCAGAGGCAGCGATAGCCCCCGTCCAGGCGCCTCGAGCAACGCGAGTACCTCGCCTACCGCAGCATCGAGACCTGGGTTCCCGGTCTCCAGGCTCGCCTGGGGAAGGTCCGCGCGCAACCGCGCGACCAGCGCCTCCGGATCATCGCCAAACTCGATGCGGGAGATGCCCAACTCCGTAGCCGCGACCAGCACCCAACCGAGATAACACTGCGCAAGCGCGTAGTGGATTACCATGCCTTCACCTCCATTCCGGTACTGCATGGGCTTCATCCCCAGCGCCGGGGATGCCGACGCGTAGAAGGTGCCCGCAGACTCGAAGCCTGCGCCGTAGACCGCGTCAGTAACCGATGGCTCGGCCTGCAGACCGCCCCGAACCCGATCCAGTCGCGTCTCCATCGCGTACTGTTTGGGCGTAATCCCCACCCGCTCCTTGAACAGCCGCTGAAAGTGATAGGGGCTATACCCCGCAGCCTCCGCCAGTTCGCGCAGGGATGGCGCACGCTCCGCAACCTCGATCCTCCGGACCGCCTCGATCACCACTCTTAGGGCAACATCCGGTGCGGCAGGCAACTGCGGCGTGCAGCGCTTGCACGGGCGAAACCCGGCTGCCTCCGCCGACTGCCACGAGTTGTGGAACCGCACGTTTTCCCGATTGGGCAGCCGCGATGGGCACCCCGGACGGCAGTAGATCCCGGTCGTAACGACCGCATAGACAAAGGCGTCCGCCGCCTGTGGGTCACGCTGCATCACGGCCTCCCACCGGGCCGATTCGGTCTGATACCTCTGAACATCGTTCACGGATCGCCTCCATAGATTCATGTATCAGTATACGACCTGGCGGGCCGTGAGCTATCCGTTTCTTGCGCTGTAATCCGAGATGGGCGGAAAGTCAGTGGGTATTTCAGAGCCCTGCCGCCCGATGGATCGGGCGGCAGGGGGGAGGCCGAACTACTTGAAGACCACCTGCGCGAAGTCGTAGAGCGCCCTGCGCCAGCAGTTCCAGGTGTGCGTCTGGCCGGGGTAGATCCGGCGGACGTGACTGTCCAGCACATCGATGCCGGACGCCGCCAGAAACGCATCGTCCTCGAGGAACTCGTTCATGTGACGCTCCTCGCCCCCCATGCTCCGGAAGAGCAGCTTGTAGTGCTTTTTGAATGCCTCGGCATCCCTTAGGATGTCCAGATGCGGATTGGCGGCGTATGTGTTCTCGTAGTTGCGGCTGCGCAGGTAGGTGAACGAGCCCACTGACCCGAAGAGTTCCGGGTGCCTGAAGCCAATGTAGCACGCCTGCATAGAGCCGAAGGAGAGGCCCGCGATCGCCCTGCTCCACTTATCCGTCTTTGTCCGGTACTTGCTCTCCACCAGTCCGCGGCAGTCCTTGGTGATGACGCCCTCTATGCCCCTAAAGCCGTCACCTTCGCGGTCCTCCGGCGTCCGCACGAGGCCGTTGTTCAGCACGGCGATGAACGGAACGCCTTTTCCCTCGGCCAGCACGTTGTCGAGAATGTAGGGAAGCTTGCCGTTGTACAACCAGCAGGTCTCGTTCTCCCCACCGCCGTGCTGGAGATAGAGCACCGGATACTCGCCCCCTGTGTGATACCCCGGTGGCGTGTAGATGAAGCAGCGCTCCCACTCGCCGAGCGTCTCGGACCAGTAGACCTCGCGGCTCACCGAGCCGTGGGGGACATCTCGGAGCAGAACGTACGGTGTCTCGGGGTCAGGGACCTCGATGAAGTTGACGATCTTGCCCGACGAAGCCTGTACCGGGACCCAGGGGTGGATGACAAGCGCGCCATCGACGAGGAAGTTCAGCGGAACGTTCCCCGCTAGCCCGTAGCCCGCGGGCAGCACGCCCTCGAAAACGCCGTCGCCGCGGTCGGTCAGCTCGATGCTGAAGTGTCTGACCGCGATCATGAACGACGTGACCTCGACTTTTCTCACGCCGGAGGCAACCATCCGCAGCACGATGTCCCCATTCTCGAGGAACTGGACAGGTTGGATAATCCCGCTGGGTTCAGGCTCTTGGCGCGGTGTGTCCACCTTCCATGGGTTCAGGATCTGCGGCGTCTGCGGGTCGAACGCGGACACGCGCTCCGACAGCGCCTTGTTCGTCAGGAACTCAGGATCGAACATATCTAGCATTCCTTTTCTCAGATTCCGCGACCACACTATGCTCCCGCCATCCACACGCCACGAAGCCATTCTATCACGACTATCTGCAGGCACTGTGTCCGGAGCTAGGCCTGAACGTTGCCAACTCGGCCTCCTTCGCTTCTATGCACAACATATTCGCCCGCGTGGCGAATGGGGAAGGGGTGACGCTCACCTTTGAAGGCGACATAGAGCGAATGCCGTCGCTCACTTCACGCAGGATCGAAGGGATGCCTCCCGCGCCGGTAGTTTTGGTCTCGCGCAAAGTGGAGACGCTGACGGCAAGACAAAGAGAGTTCAAGGAATGGCTTATCTCCACGCTAATACCTGGCTGACGCTGTCCGGCGTGATCGAGGCGAAGCACGTCGGACAGCCCCTTAGCGGGGAGAGGATACCGCTGTCTGAGGTGTAAGGTATGGTCAATGACGTGGCGTATCCCGCCACAAACACCGGATCTTTCACCACCATCCGGCAGCAGGGAACACCGGCAACGTGCTGCGTGGAGTCACAGTCGCCGTGGCAACCCCAGAAGCACCGACAGCCCCCGCTACACTTCGTAGCGGGGGCCTGTAGGTATGCTAGATGCCGTGTCGGCTCAGACCGGCGCCAGCGTCCCGGCGAAGATCTGCCAGGCCAGTGCCGTCTTGGCCACCAGGCTCAGGATGATGTATGCGCGCTCTCCGTAGAGGTAGTCCTTCCACTTCCCCGC
>JALOOJ010000085.1 GCA_025454475.1 Anaerolineae bacterium | reverse complement strand
CCGGCGGCCGAGGGGGCACGGTAGACACGGTACCCGGCAAGGTTGAACGCGGTGAGCCCATCGTCGAGCGACCCCGTGTCCGTGGGGATGTCCCAGAGCAGGTAGACAGTGCCATCCCAGGGCCGGTAGTCCTGAGCCTCGATCCAGGAGAAGCGTTCGTCTGCGCCATCGGGCCGGCCGCTGGGCCGCACACCGAGGCTCGCAGGCCCCGTCCAGACCTCACGCAGTCCCGCAGGTGTGGGCAGAGACGAGGTCGCCACGGGGACTCGCGCCGGTGTGAACTGCAG
This sequence comes from Anaerolineae bacterium, assembly GCA_025454475.1. GTDB lineage: Bacteria > Chloroflexota > Anaerolineae > B4-G1 > SLSP01 > PWVB01. Next base: position 16,488 of record JALOOJ010000085.1, on the reverse strand, counting down.
GGATCCCTTGAGCGGCAGCACCCGGTAGTCGAGCGTGTCGTTCTGAGGCGCGCCACGGTCGAGGTAGGACGTCCCCATCGCCAGCCCCACCTGGTAGTACTGCCCCTGCAGCATCCTCACAAGGGCCGGGTCGCGCCGAAGCCGCTCATAGAGCTGCTTGAGCGTAAGCGCAGGGTCATCCGGGTCCGCACGCAGGTCTAGGCACAATTGGTCGACCAGGTCTTGGCCGAGGATCGTGATCAGGTCTTCAGGCGTAGTCACAGGGCTCGCTGTCCCCAGGTAGCTCCAGTCGCCCGCTCCCGCAAGGCGCCGCCAGATCGAGTAGCCATCCGTGGTAGCATCCGCAGTGGCGTCGACGGCGGACGCGGCGGCAGACGCGCTCTGCGCGCCGCCGCGGACCGTCAGCGGAAGGTAGACGAACTGCCGGTACAGGGCCGGCCACTGTAGGAGCACGGTGCGTTCGCCGGCAACGTCCGTCTGGGCCCAGCTCACGATCAGAGCATCGCCCGGCGAGGCGACCTGCGCATCTACAGCCGGTGCAGCCAGATCGCCCTCCGCCACAGGCGCACCTGCCAGCGGCAGCGGGCCGAGCACCAGACTGAAGACCAGGGCCCATGCCAGGACCGCGGACCAACCCCGTTGAGGCCGATTCCATCCCCCGCTTGCGCTTGGCATCAGTCAAACCTCCTGACCACAAGATACACGACCCTCACCTGACGTCTCTTCAGCGATCCTGATCTGACACCGGCTCAGATTCCGGATCGCCATCCGACAGCACACCTTGCTCGACCATCTGCTCCAGGAACGCCATCAACAGGCGTAGACCGGAAAAACCCCGGCGCTGCTCCGTGCCAGGTTGCTCCAGCGAGGCTCGCCACACCTTCCGGTTGCCTTCGCGCGCCTGCCACAGTCAGAAGGTACGACCGGTATGCCGTACCCTCGCTGCGCCTCGCATTGGCTATTCTGCCGTTCCGGTGCCTCTGCAAGCGACAGCAGAACCGCTGAAGCGGTTACTACGAACCAACCTAACTGACCACTAGTCCCCGACTGCCAAGGCGGTGACATACACGAACGGCGGATACATGTCCCCCACAAAGACGACCCCCCCGTCAGGCGTCACCGCTACCGTAGTGGGGAACAGGAACGTACCCTCATCCCACCCCTCCGCGGTGCGCACGCCCTCCTCGCCAACCCAGCCTACAAGGTCACCCAGCGGACTCAGCACAGCCACCGCAGCAGGCACCTGGGTCGCGAGGTGGAGGTACCCGGCATCATCCACGGCGACCGCCTGCGGGCTTCTAGCCCCAAGCACCTCGCGGCCCAGTTGCTGGATTAACCTGCCCTCCTCGGGCTCCAACTCGCCGAGAAAGCCGCCCGGCCCCACTACGAAGAGCGTCTCGTCGGGTCCCACGTCGATACCCCGGATGTCCCACGCCGGATCGAGCCCAAAGCTGCGCAGGAAGTCGCCTTCGGGACCGAACACCTGCACCCGCAGTAGCGGCGCACCCGCCGCATCTGCGTTCGGGTCGAGGACGAACACCTCACCCGTCGGGCCGATAGCCAACGCCCGCGGGCTGTCACCGCCAAACTCGCCGTCGCCTGATCCGAGGCCACCAAAAGCCCCCAGAAGGCTGCCCTCAGCGTCGAACATAGTCACTTGGTGGAGGGCGCTGTCGGCCATGTAGAGCCGTCCATCGGGCCCGGCGGCGACATCGGACACATAGCCGATCTCACCCGGCGACGCCAGTAACGCCAACGCCCCCTCCATGTCGAACCCATAGATGCCACCGTACGCGTCCGCCACCAGCAGGAGCGTCGCCGTGGCGTCCAGGCCGGTCACGGTCGTAAACGGCAGGTCATCATCGGCTGCGGACGTCAGCCGCCAGCGTAGCGCAGACGCTTCGGGATCCGGCGTCTCCTGCACATGCGCGGGTATCGTCGCAGTGGGGACTACCTTCGGTGTGTCAGTCAAGACGGCAACCTCGGGGGTCGGCGTGGCCGCCGGGATCACTTCGGTCGCCCCGCGACTCCCGACCGAACACGCCAGGCTCGACAGCACAAGCAGTGCCAAGACGGCACCGAGCACAGGTCCTTGACGGCCCATCAGCCCTCCTGGTTATCTTAGGTATCTCTATCGTCGCCGGCCAGCATCACAGCGCCGTCACTACGCTGGCATGATCGCGCCCAGGGCCTTTCCTCAGGCCTTGGGCGCTGGATCGAAGTCGGCTCGGGCCACAACCACTCGCCTTCTCGCTATTCGATCTCTAGCTTGCTCGTCTGCTCGCTTTCTCGCCTACACGGCACCGGCCGCCAGCAACGCCTTGATGTACCCCACCGAGTAGGCGAGGCCCAGGCTGATGTCTCCGTGGTCGCCTTCCAGTGCGGGGACGTGATCTGGGTTGACGCAGCCATCAAAGCCCACAAGCTGCAGCGCCCGCAGAATCCTGGCCATGTTCATGTCACCATCGTCGAGGAGCACCTCCTCGAACCCGCCGGCCGTTGCCAGACTCCCTCGCAGATTCCGGAAGTGCACGGCGAAAATGCGACCCTTGCGCCCGAACGTGTTGATCTCGTCGAGCACGAGGGCGGATCCGCCGGCCTCCGCGCGGGTGCCGATGCAGTAGAGGAAACCCACAGCGCGGCTCGGAAACGCGTCGATAACACGGTGGAAGCCCAGGCTGTCGAACGCCGTGCCGGCGTAGGGGGTATCCGACGGGTGAATCGCCAGCTTCACCCCTGCATCCTCGGCCGCCGGGACCAGCTGCTCGTACACGTGGCAGAACCGCCCCCACCAGTCCTCCACGGCCTCGGGGGAGCGCAGCGTGGGCTGCGCCCAGTGGCGGTACTCGGCCCGCGCGCGATAGCCGCCGCGGTGGACCGCCATATGCGTCTGCGTCCGATGGGGCATCGCGTCCCCGCCCACCCGCAGGCGGGCAATCGGCACGCCGGCTTCTCCGAAGACTGCCGTCGCGCGGCAGGCGTTCTCGACCCAAACCTCGTCGTCGGTCTCCCCGGCCATGAAACCCGCGGGGATGTCGGGCAGCGTCACCCGGTTGATCTCCAGACCCCATGACCGCAGCGCGCGCTTGATCGCCAACACGCCATCCAAGTCGGGATACCCCTGCTCGCGCACACCGGGAAAGGCATCACCGGCGCCGAAGTCTACGGCATCGGCGCCCAGTTGCGTCACGAGTCGCAGGTAACTCTCGTCAAGTCCGTGGTACCACACCGAGATGCGGATCATAGAATGCAGCCTCCTCGTGACATACGTGCAACGGATCGGAGAAAAGCACAGAGGAAGTCCAGACAGCCTTCCCCTCGGCCGGACTGCGGGCGACCGGCCCGCAGTCCGGCGCGGGCGAGTCGCCTGAAGGCCATCTACGATCGCCCGCGGTCCACCGAAGCACAAGCCTGAGTCAATTCTCGGCCTGAAACACGACCTTATATGCCCGCTTCGGCTCCGCCAGGAGCAGCGCATAGGCCTCGGCGAAGGCATCCAGCGGAAAACGGTGAGTGATCATCGGCGCCATTGCCACAGCGCCTGATGCGATCAACTGATGCGCCTCACGCTCGTCGCGGTAGAGGGCGTTCGAAGACGTCGTCATGCGCCGCTCGGAGCCCAGAGCCATCGCGTTGAGGGTGAGGCTCGTGTCGTGCACCGCCAGGTTGACGTACGTGCCGGCCTCAGCTAACGCGGCAAGCCCATCAGCCACGGTATCCGGCGTCCCAACGGTGTCGAAGACCGCCAAGCACGATGCGCGTCCCAGCGCCGCGATGACATCATCCTGCGTCGGATCGAGGCACGTGAGGTCAGGATAGCGCGCGATCACCGCCTGGGCCACCGGTGCCGGCTCGGTAACGACGATGCGGCGCACGCCCCTGGCCCGCGCGACCTGCGCGATGCTCAACCCTACGGGGCCGCCTCCGATACACAACACCGTCGCGTCCTCGCGCACCGCGACGCCCTCTTGGAGCCCCGCCAGCCCTGCCGCGTGTACCGCCACGCCAAGGAAGTCGCGCAGTGCCTCCTCCTCGAAACTCACGTGGTCCGCCATCGGGTGGAGCAGGTCCGCCCACGCCAGGCAGAAGTCGGCATAGGCGCCGGGGTAGAAGTCGACCGTTCCCCACCCCTGCGCGTGGCCGATGTGCAGTGTGTTGCGACAGAGGTTCTCGTGGCCCGAACGGCAGAGGCCACAGACGCCGCACGTTCGAAACGCCTGGGCGCCGACGCGTTGCCCGAGCAGGTGCTCGTTCCGACGGTCGTTCACCTCGACGACGACGCCTGCATACTCGTGGCCCAGCGTCATGTTGGCGGGGTTGTCGACGTGCCGCCCCAGCGTATGCAGCGCCCACGGGTTCTCTCCAGCATAGTAGCGCAGGTCGCTGCCGCAGATGCCGCAGGCCTGCACCTTGATCAGGACGTGCTCCGGCGCCGTGAGCTTGGGCCGGGGCACGTCCACCAGCTCTAGCCGGCGTGGCTCTCTCAAGATGATGGCGCGCATTCGAATGCTCGCTATCGCTCGGTCAGTCTGTAGTACAGCTCATTCCACCGCAACTCATTCTTGAACGTGCGGAGGTCCGTCGCGGCGTCGATGAGCAAGCACTCGAGCCCGGCAATGTCGGCAAAGTCGATGAGGTGCTCCGCGCCGATCGCCATACTGAACCCGGTATGGTGCGCGCCGCCCGCCAGAATCCATGCTGCGGCCCCGACCTTCAGGTTGGGCTTGGGCACCCAAACCACACGCGCTACAGGCAACTTGGGCAGCGGTGCGTCCGGCCGCACCACATCTACAGGGTTGACGAGCATCCGGAAGCGATCGGCTATCTGGACGATAGAGGCGTTCACCCCCGACCCCTGGGGTACGTTGAAGACCAACCGCGCCGGGTCGGCTTTGCCGCCGATTGACAGCGGGTGCATCTCGAGCCCCACTGCGCCATCGGCGATGGACGGACAGACCTCGAGCATATGGGCACCCAGCACCTTCATGGCGCCAGGTTCCAGGTGGTACGTGTAGTCCTCCATAAAGGAGGTGCCACCCTTCAGGCCCGCGCTCATAACTTTCATCGCGCGGACCAATGCCGCCGTCTTCCAGTCGCCTTCGGCGCCAAAGCCGTACCCATCCGCCATGAGCCGCTGGACAGCCACGCCAGGTAACTGCGCCAGACCGTAGAGATCCTCGAAGGTGGTAGTGAACCCCTTGAACCCACCCTCCGTGAGGAATCCGCGCATGCCCAACTCAATGCGTGCCGACTCGCGCAGCGCTGCGTGCTGCGCGCCACCGGGCTTCAGGTCGGCTGACACGGCATACTCCGCCCCATACTCGGCGACAAGCGCATCGATCGCAGCATCCGTCACCGCCCCGACGTGGGCCACCAACTCGCCTACGCCGTAGCCGTTGACGCTGTAACCCATCCGGATCTGCGCCGCCACCTTGTCACCCTCGGTGACAGCGACCTCGCGCATGTTGTCCCCGAAACGCGCGAAGCGGGCGCCTTGCCAGTCCTGCCACGCAGCAGCCGCCCGCGCCCACGTGTCGAGTTGCGCTACCACCTCCGGGTCCTGCCAGTGCCCCACGATCACCTTGCGCGTCTTGCCCATCCGCGTACCGATGAAACCAAACTCGCGGTCGCCATGGGCCGACTGGTTCAGGTTCATGAAGTCCATATCGATATCGGCCCAGGGGATGTCGCGGTTGTACTGGGTGTGCAGGTGCACGAACGGCTTGCGCAGTGCACTGAGCCCGGCGATCCACATCTTCGCCGGGGAGAACGTGTGCATCCATGTCACGAGGCCAATGCACGCCGGATCGGCGTTAGCAGCGATGCAGACCGCGGAGATCTCCTCCGGCGTCTTGACCACCGGCCTGAATACCACCTTCACCGCCAGCCCAGGCGACGCCGATAGCGCCGCGGCGATGCGCCGAGCATCGTCGGCGACCTGCCGCAGCGTCTCTTCGCCATACAAATGCTGGCTTCCCGTCACGAACCAGACGTCATACTGCTTCAGGTCGACCACATTCGCCTCCTCTGCACGTTAGGTCCGCCACCCTCACTCCGAATACATACCGGTTCGTAGTAACGACTTCAGTCGTTCCGGTGCCTCAGCAGGCCGTAGCAGAACCGATGAATCGGTTACTACGAACCAACTCAACTTGGCGCTGGAGCCGTTACTACAAGCCTCAGCACCTTGCACTGCAGCCCACCAGCAACACATCGCCAGACGACCACTCACTCCACGAGCACCTCGCCGACGTGCAGCTGCGGATAGGCGCTGCAGCGGTTCTGGACCGGCACGTCCTCGAATTCCATCTCGAACACGGTGATGTTGGCGATCTGGTCGCATTGCTCAGCGGGTGGCGGCGTGACGACGATCTGGCGGCTGTTCTGCTCGAAGGCAAGCGGCGCTCCGCTGGGCAGCAGCCGGATCGACTTCAGCTTCGTCTCGAAGCCGCCAAAGATCAGCTGGTTACTGCGGATGAACTGCCAGAAGTAGACCTTGTTCCCGCGCTGACTGAACCGCCCGATTCCGTTAGCTCTGTGCACCGTGGTGGGGGTCAGGCGTCCATAGACCGCGGCGTCGCCATAGGCCCCAAGCCAGCGCCCCGTGGTCTGTAGGGGTTCGATGGCCTCCGGGGGTACGCTTCCGTCCGGCATAGGTCCGATGTTCAGCAGCAGGTTCCCGCCGGACTCGCAGACCGTGTTCAGCATTCTCAGGATGCCCTGGGTGTTGTAGCTGTAGGGCAGGGCCTGGACACTGTCCAGATAGCCCCAACTGATGCGGTTGAAGGTCATGCAGGCTTCCCAGTCCTTCCCCTCCGCAGCCGTCAGGTGCTCTTCGGGGGTGGAGAAGTCCTCGTCCAGTTTGGACCGGTTGTTGACAATGATGTCAGGCTGGAGGCTGCGGACCATCTGGTTCATCTGCAGCGATCCCCAGCCCTCGTGTGATTCCATGGGCCGCGAGACGTCGTACCAGAGAATGTCGACCTTGCCGTAGGTTCCGCCGAGGAGCTCCTTCAGCATGCCAACCAGGAAGCCCTGGAACCGTGCACGTGCCTCAGGATCAAAGGCGCAGCGCCAGGAGTCAGGATGGTGCCAGTCCATCAGCGAGAAGTAGAAACCAACGCGCAGGCCAAACTCGTGACAGGATTCCACGTATTCCTTGACAATATCGAATCCGCCTGAGTGCGCCACAGCGTTGTAGGGATTCACCTTGCTGTCCCAGAGGCTGAATCCCTCATGGTGCCTGGTGGTCAGAACCATGTATTTCATACCGGCCTCGGCTGCCAGCTTGGCCCACTGGCGCGTGCAGCCCGGCTCAGGTCGGAACTTGCGCGCCACGGCCTCGTAATCCGGAATCGTCCAGTTCTCCAGGGCCATGACCCACTCGTTACGCCCGAGGAGGGTGTGCGCTCCAAAGTGCACGAACATCCCAAAACGGGCATCCCGCCACCACGCCATGCGGGCATCACGGGTTTCAGCTACTTGCCTCTCGTACTCCGGTCTGCTCAGAATCGTCTGCACTGCTCGCCTCCTTGAGTGTTCTCCCGACAAGCACTATTACCAAAGGAACATGAGGACCATGTCCCAACAGCCTTACGGTCCAAAGCGCCAGCCGTATCCTGCGCCCCAAAGCTCACGCAGCAACCCGATCTGCCCGGAGTGATAGGTCCAGTGCCAGGCCAGATGCAGCAACACCTCGCGGAGCGTCAGAGCGGGGCCACCAACAACAAGCCGCGCCTCGGGATTGGACAGGCGAGCCAGCGCAGGCACGGTGAACTCGTCGCGTATGCGATGGCAGAGCGTGACCAGCACATCAGCGCCGACATCAAGCGGCGCACAGTCGCCCGCCGGGACTGCGCGCCCAGCAACCTCCACCTCAGCGCTCAGGTCATCAGGTGCAGCGGCGCCTGAGGCACGCTTGATCCAATCCAATTCTGCCCACACGAGGTGCTCAACCAACGCCGCGATGGACAGCGTCGTTCGATCGGGCACAAAGGAAAGCGCCTCAGGGGGCAGATCCTCGATCTGATCTATCACGCGGGCGCGGAGCTCGTCTAGCGCCGCGGCACCCAGCGCGATCTCGGCACACGAGAAAGCCACGTCGGTGGGTGGTTGCAGGTCATACCGCCGGGGCCGCTCTCGTCTGGCCATGCCTATACAGGGAGTTCGGCTTCAGGGAGGATGAAGAAGAACGTACTGCCCTGCCCCGGGATGCCGGAGCTCTCCACGCCAGCAGACCCGCCCAGCTTCTCCATGATGCGCTGCACGATCGACAACCCCAGGCCATAGCCTTTGGCACGGGCCTGATCGAGGCGCTCAAAGGGTACAAACAGGCGATCCTGCTGGTCATCGGTCAGACCATCGCCATTGTCACGCACCCAGAAGCGGATCATCGGCGGGACCCCACCTGAGGGATCAGCTTCGATGCGCGTCGCCCCCAGCTCAATGCGCGGCGGGGTTCCACCGTACTTGAGTGCGTTACTGACGTAGTTGGCCCAGACCTCCTCAATCCACTGAGCGTATCCCCAGGCAATCGGCCAGTTGTCAGGCTTCAGAATCTCGGCATTCTCCTGAGCAATGAGGTCAGACAGCCGGATCAGCACTTCCGACACAATCTCATCCATATCAAGAGGCTGGACAGCGACCTCATCGACCTTACGCACGCTGGACAGCAGCAGCAGCTCGTCGATGATGTTGTGCATCTTGCGCGCGCTCTGCCCGATCGCGCGCACACACCAATCCAACTGAGCCGAGTCGTTGGCGACCTCGCCCGCAGCCATATAACTGGTGTAGCCCGTAAGCAGCGAGAGGGGCGTCTTTAGGTCGTGGGCCACTGTGTGCGAGAAAGCATCCAACTCGGCATTTCGGGCAGCCAGATCCTCGGCCTTCTGCCTCAGAGCCGCCTCGCTCTGGCGCAAAGCATCTTCTGCCAGTTTGCGCTCGACAAGCTCCTGCTGCGCGGCGCTGTAGCGCCGCGCGCTCTCCAGCCCCACGGCCAACGACGTCGCCACCTGAGTCGCCACATCGATGTGCTCCGAGCCAAACGCACCGGCGGCTACCGACTCGAGGGTCAGGGCGCCGATCCGCTGTTGCTGCACAACCAACGGCGCCACAAGCAGGGACCGCACACCCTCACCTCCGAGCCGCTCCAACAACCAGTCATCGCTCTCGCTATGGGTCACGTCGCTGATGCACGCCGCCTGGTCGAGCAGCGGGCTCCCAGCTTCCGCCGCGTCCAGCCACACCGGTGTAGCATTCCGTAATCTCCCTGATGCGCGAACAGCCAACAGCCTTGCCGGCGCGGTATCATCCAGCGCCAGAACGGAGAGCCTTTGGGCCGGGAAGAGAAGCGGTATCACACCCAACGCCGCCGAAGCAATCTCCTCCGGCGACCGCGAGTTGAGGATGGCTTGGTCGATCTGGTGAAGTATGCGCAGACGATCGGCGTAGCGACTCAGCGCTGTCTGCGATTCCTTGCGCTCGGTGATGTCTTGTAGGCTCAGCAGGTGGCCGATCACGGCGCTCTGGCGATCCTGTAGCGCGGAGATGCGCAGATCATAGACCCTTCGCTGGGCGCCCTGCCCCACGACGACCTCATCGCGCGCATCCTGGAGGTCCTCGTGCCGGCTCATAAGGTATGAGTACTGCGGCAAGACCGCGCCCAGCGGCTGGCCCACGACCTCCTCACGGGTTACCTGTAGAATCGGCTCCGCCGCCGGGTTGAGATCGATCACCCGATCCTGCGCGTCCAGCACCACAATGCCCGCTGACAGGCTGCGTATGACTGCGCTCCGGGCCACCGGCACGAGGTCGAGAAAACCATGGCGAAATAGCGTCAGCGCGACCACCACGCCACTGATGGTGAACGCGAACGGCGTTAGGTCCAGATGCGCCAGCGCTGGCGCCCCGAATATAGTCACGATATTGGCGATCCACGGCACAGCTAGCGCGATGGCCAAGGCTACCCCCTGTCTGACGTAGATACGCGGCGCCCCATAGTGAGACCTCAGCAAGAGCACCACCCCAACGATCAGAACACCGTAAGAGTACACTGTGTGAAGCCAGAACAGCGGGCCCGATCTACTACCCAGGGTTAGAATCCTCCCGCCTGAATCGAGCCAGACTTCAGCTTTGAAGAGCTGTCCTGGGTTGAGCCACACGACCAGTTGCAGCAGTATCGGGTGAATGCCCAGAAACGCGGTAGTGCGCAGCGTCAATAGCGTCTCGCGCCCGCTGTACGCAATCACAAAGAGAAGCCAAAGCGCCGGCACGAGCCCCACCCAGACGTACTGGGAGTTCGTCCAGAAAACCTTCCCCGAGAGTGTTGGGCTCAGGTGAGTGACCACGCTGGTCAGCGACCAGCCCATCATCGAGGCCATGAAGAACGTGAAGAGCCGGGCACTCAGCGCGCTTCGGCGCCGCCACGTGTACACCGCGAGCCAGCCTGCGACTGCGGCGGAGGCGACTAGGGGCAGCGTCACCACCAGCAACGGATCGATCACCGCAAGAACACCACCCGTCCAAGGGAGACTGCAGCACAAACACCCACGACTATCCTCAGTCTAACCATGGCGCATCAGCTGTCAAGCGCTCTAGGGTTAAAGGTTAGTTTCAAGATAGAGACCTCCCCACATGCTTTTTCCGACCCGTAGCAGCGACCGACTCGTCATCGTCAGCAGCCTCGCCCGCCGCCCTCATTGTCCACCTCCGGCAGCATTGTACTAAGTTTCGCGAGGGCCCACAAGTAGGCGCAGAAGACATGCCAACTAAGCGCGTTGCCCCCGCTGACGGCGCTTGTCGCCACGCTGCAGCACTCTAGAATGGTCACAATGCTCAGGCCTGGCCGACTTCCACTGCGTCTCCCCTCGCTCGGCGAGTATACCCACGATGCCCGCCAGCTCATCTTGGCGTTCGGGATAATCTCTGGCAGCTTCCTGGGCGCCTTTTCGCTACTGCGCAACCTCTATATGCTACGTCTAGGGTTGACCCCAGCCTACATCGGGGCCTATCACGGCATCGGATCTTTCTACTTCATGGCGCTGGGATTGCCCTGTGGAGCACTGGGGCAGCGTTTCGGGACCCGGAGGGTGATGATCATTGGCGCATGGCTAGCAGCCCTCGGGATGGCCCTGCTCCCTGTGGGCCAGATGGTCGCCCCCACGCTCCGGACCGTAGTCCCGTTCGTCTCGCAGTTCGTGCTCACCACAGGCTGGGCGACTTTCAGCATCAACGCAGTCCCAGCGTTGATGGTGGCGACACAGGCCTCGGACCGGAGCGGCGCCTACGCGATGCTCAGCGCCCTCCAGGGCCTGGGCACGTTGGTTGGCACGCTTGTCGGCGGGGCGCTGCCAGGGCTGGTCGCCCGGATAGCCGGGAGGAGCGCGGCTGATCCCCTCCCCTTCGCGTGGGCGCTGGTGCTGGTAACGGTGCTTGGCCTGCCTGTGATCAGGCCGTTGGTCAGGATCACAGGCGGACTTCGGCCGCCGCCCGATAGCAGGATCGCCCTGAACCGTGGCCCCTTCCCGTTGCTGCCTGTGGTCGCCATCGCCATCTACGTCTTCGTGCGCCACGCCGGCTGGACCACTTGCGCGGTCTTTTGCAGCCCGTACATGGACACCGAGCTGGGGCTCACCACGGCGGTTATTGGCCTGGTGACCGGCATCGGTCAGGTTGCCGCAATCCTGGTGGTGTTTGCCATCCCGCGCCTTGCCGAGCGCCGGAACCACGGTTGGATCGTGGTCGTATCGACTGCCCTGCTCGCCCTAAGCCTGCTACTCCTCGCCCTCGTGCCCCACTGGGCCGCCGCCACTCTGGGGCTACTGGGCGTACAGGTCGCGGCAGCGCTCTGGCTACCTGCACTACAGGTCTTCCAAATGGAGCTGATGCCTGAGGGCTGGCGCGCGATAGGGTATGGTGCCCTTACGACCGCTATGGGCTCCGGCTACGGCGCAACGAGCCTCTTCGGTGGCTATCTCGTCGACAACCACGGATACAGGGCGCTCTTCCAGCTGGGCGTCGTCCTCTCCGCAGCCGGCGCCTTGCTGATGGCAACCATTTCGAGAAGACGACCACAGATCTGAGGCGCCGGCCCTTACCTCGGGTTGCCGGGCGTGCGCGCTTCTACTGAGGAGCGCACTCGCCCTGCCGGTGCTTGCGGCAGCGCGGCAATCGCCTACAATCGTCCCAGACACCCATGACCATACGACTACCGTGGCGCCTGCCGACGCTTCATGGCTTCACCCACGATGCCCGCCAGCTTATCCTGGCTTCGGGCCTAATCTGCGGGAGCTTCCTCGGCGCCTTCTCCCTGCTGCGCAGCCTCTACCTGCTGCGACTCGGGCTCAGCCCGGCCTACGTGGGCGTGTACCTCGCCACCGGATCCTTTGTGTTCATGGTTGCAGGGCTTCCGGCGGGCGCTTTGGCTCAACGCTTTGGTACGCGCCGCGTCATGCTCATCAGCGCGTGGCTCGCCATCTGCGGCATGGCGCTGCTTCCTCTAGCCGAGGCTGTTAGGCCGTCCTTCCGTTCAGCGATCCCGATTCTGTCCCAGCTCGTCCTCATTTCGGGCTGGGGCTCGCTCAACGTCGTGATCATCGCCGCCCTTGCATCCGCTACTCAGGGCGCGGACCGAAGCAGAGTCTTTGCAATGCGCGGAGCGCTTCAGGGCATTGGTACGCTTTCCGGCACCCTGATCGGCGGTGTCCTGCCTGGCGTCATAGCCACTGTGACCAAGCGTACCACCGACGATGCTACCCCGTATGGCGTAGCCCTACTGATCGCGGCCGCAGCCGGCCTCATGGTGATTCGGCCGTTGAGCAGAATCAGGGGGGGACAACGGCCTTCCGCCCAAGACCGCACCGGGCAGAACCGCGGACCGTTCCCGTTCTTGGTGGTAGCTGCACTGGTCGGGCACGTCTTGCTGAAGCATAGCGGCTGGACCTCGTGTCAGGCCTTCTGCAATCCATACATGGACACCGAGTTGCGGCTCTCGACGGCGACCATCGGCATCATCACCGGCATCGGCCAGGTCGCCGCGATCGCGGTGGTTTTCGCGATTCCCCAGTTAGCAGAGCGCTGGCACCACGGCTGGATTGTCACCCTATCCTCCGCCATCCTCTCCGTCAGCCTGCTGCTCCTGGCAGTGGGCCGAAGCTGGCTAGTCGCTGCGTCAGGACTCCTGGGCGTCCAGGTCGCGGCCGCACTCTGGCTGCCCGCCCTGCAGGTCTATCAGATGGAGCGTGTGCCCGAAGCGTGGCGCGCGATCGCCTACGGCACGATGACCACGGCAATGGGCTCCGGTTTCGGGGTGATGAGCCTCTTCGGCGGCTACTTCATCGATCGTCAGGGCTACCAGCAGCTGTTCCAGGTGGGCTTTGTCCTTTCCCTGGCTGGCGCGCTGCTCATGGCTGCGATCTCAAGTAGGCATCAGAGCGGTGCTATGTCCGACCATTAGACTTTCCGACGTGTTAGCGCCGGATCTCATTGCGGAGGCCTCTCGTGACCCACCTACTCGACCTGGAACTGGACCTGATCCTTGGGCTGCGCGGGATGCTGCCTGGGCTCGTCGGCGTGTTTGAGATGCTGACTTCGCTGGGCAACGAGATGTTCTACCTACTGTTCATGCCTCTCGTCTACTGGTGCCTCGATCGTGCCACCGGCGCTCGGCTGACCGTGCTGTTCTTGATCTCAGCCGCCGCAAATGCCGGCACCAAGGCCCTCTTTAGCCAGCCGCGCCCCTTCGACTACGCGCCCGACCGTGTCGGGAACCTCTTTGCGGTGCCCCTTGCCGAGGCGGTGGAGCGTTACGAGGCCACCGGAAACGGCTTCCCCAGTGGTCACACGCAGAACACCGTGACCATCTGGGGCTACCTTGCTACACAGGCCCGGCGGGTCCGAGTCCCGAGCTTTCCGGCAGCAGGCGTGCTTGCGCTTATCCCGGCCGCGCTGCTGATACTCCTCATCCCGCTATCGCGGATCTACCTGGCGGTCCACTTTCCACGCGACGTAGTGGGCGGCTACGTCATCGGCGCGGCGTTGCTTGCCCTGTTCCTGTGGTTGGAGCCCGTCGCCACCGCCGCCCTCATTGGGCTCGGCCCGCGCTGGCAGGTGGGGATCGCTATGGCAGTCCCAGCTATGGGAATGCTGATCTATCCACACGAGGCCACAGTCACCGCTGGCGCCACGCTGATGGGCATGGGCGTTGGCTTTGCACTGGACCGGCGCTGGCTGCACTTCGAGACTGCCGGCCCGGTGTGGCAGCGGGCCTTGCGTTATACGTTGGGTGTTGTCGGCATGCTGGCCCTCTACGCAGGGCTCAAAGCCATCTTCGTCCCCCTGACCCCAGTGCTCTTCTGGCGTTTCATCCGCTACACCCTTATGGGCCTCTGGGGCAGCCTCGGCGCGCCTTGGGTTTTCATAAGGGCAGGGCTGGCGACACGTCGCGAATGAGCGAGCAGGCGATTCGGCGATCCGGTCGCAGTGCACGCCTCCGGCTCGCGATCTAGCTTGCCTGCGTGCTGGCGACACAGCCGTGGCAACTGCGCTGCCTGCCACCACCTCGCTTGCTCGCCTTCTCGTTGTCTTCGTCACCTTGACCTCGCCACGGTTTCGTCCTATTATGGAGATAGTCGGCGAGCACGCTCCTCCTTCACCCTCATCTTCGCCCCACCGCGATGACCCCGCTCGGGACGTGCCTACGTCGTTCCTCGCAGCGCATCAGGAGGTGTGGTCATGAAGCGACTAATAGCAGCACTGGTCCTTGCAGTCGTGGCCCTCAGTTTCGCAGCGCCGGCGATGGCTTGCGGCGGTACCGTCCACATCGTCGGATGGGGCGAGACGCTCTACAGCATCGGGCGGTGGTACGGCGTGAGCCCCTGGGCCATCGCCCGCGCGAACTACCTGGCGAACCCCAACTACATCCAGTACGGGCAGCGGCTGTACATACCAACAGGATACTGTCCAGGGCCTGGGCCGGTCTATGGCAGTTGGCACCGGGTTCGCTGCGGCGACACGCTGTACAGCATCGCCTGGCGCTACGGCGTCAACGTCTGGACCCTGGCGCGCATCAACGGCATCTACAACCTGAACCTCATCTACGCCGGACAGCTTCTGCGCATTCCGTAAGGCGTGCAGTAGGCAACGGCTGGCGATCCATGGTTAGCCGTCAGCCGGAAGCGAAGCGTGGAGAGAGCCGGAGAGTAGAGGCGGCCGTCCTCAGGGTGTTTCTGCCTGCGTGTCATTTTCTGCTCCCCGCTACTACCTGACTCGTTGGCCCTGCCGTTACGCCATAGTGCACGGGTCTGCCCATTGAAGTGCGTATGGTAAGGGCGGCGCGGGAAAAGCGAGCTCCTATGGCCAGTACCAGGAGCCGCTGGCCCTGGCGATCCCACGCTTGACGCCCGCGCGAACGGCGTATAATCGCGTGCAGAGGCTGGCCGAGGTATGCGGTAGATCCCCGACCCACCGATCCAGAGCAAGGGCACGCACTTCATCCACATCACAGAGGGGAGACTTATGAAACGCTTTGGTCGTATCGCTGTATTGGTGCTGGTTGTCCTGGCCATGTCGGCCGTCGCCCGTCCCGCCCCGTCGCTCGCCGGCGGAGAGGTACGGGTGTTGGTCCAGTTCGCCCCGGGACGCGGGGCGGCAGTGCGTGCGGCGCTACAGGGCGCCAGCGGCAACATCCACTACGAGTTCGAAGACCTTAACACCTTCGCGGTGACGCTGCCCGAGGCGGCGCTCCGCGGCATTGAGCGGAACCCGAACGTTGTGCTCGTCGAAGAAGATGCTCCGCGGTACCTGATGAGCCAGGATACGCCGTATGGCGTTGATATGGTGCAAGCGCGGGACGTCTGGGACACGGATCGAGACGGTAGCTACGATGCGGGCGCCCCGACCGGCAATGGGGTGACGGTCTGTATCATCGACTCGGGCCTCTACACCGGGCACGAGGATCACTTCTCCAACTCGTCGAGGATCACTGGCTATGGCACGGATTGGAGCCGCGACTTCTGCGGTCACGGCACTCACGTTGCCGGCACAATCGCAGCGGCCAACAACACCATTGGCGTCGTTGGGGTGAGCCCGAACGTCTCGCTCTACATCGTCAAGGTCTTCGGCGATGACTGCGCCTGGGCCTATAGCTCGACGCTGGTCGACGCGACCAAGCGGTGCGCCGCGGCCGGCGCCGACATCATCAGCATGAGCCTTGGCGGGACAAAGGCTTCGACGACGGAGCGACGCCAGTTTGATACTCTGTACGGCCAGGGCGTCCTGTCGATTGCCGCAGCAGGCAACGACGGTACCACGGCCTATAACTACCCGGCTTCCTACAGCTCGGTTGTCTCAGTCGCCGCGATTGACGAGGCCATGGTTGTCGCCGACTTCTCACAGCAGAACAACCAGGTCGAGCTCGCCGCGCCCGGTGTTGCTGTGCTCAGCACGCTGCCCTACGTCGAGACGAGCGACCTCACCGTCGATGGTAGCAGC
>JALOOJ010000084.1 GCA_025454475.1 Anaerolineae bacterium | reverse complement strand
GTGGAGGGTCTCCATGCCCAACCTGAAGCTGTTCCTACTCGGCCGGCCGCGTTTCGAACGCGATGGCCAGCCACTCACCTTCGACACGCGCAAAAACGTCGCCCTCGTTGCTTACCTGGCGTTGACGGGAGGACGCCATTCCCGTGAGACGCTGGTCACCTTGCTATGGCCCGAGCTCGAGCCGCGTCGCGCACGCGCGGTGCTGCGGCGCAATCTCTCGGTGCTCGGAAAAGCGCTTGGCGGTGAGTGGCTCGTGGTGGACGGCGACGAGATCGGCACAGATCCCGGCGCCAATTTCTGGCTGGACGTGGATCGGTTTCGTGCGCTCATGTCAACGTGCGAGATGCACGGTCACTCGGATGCCCAGGTCTGCTCCCAAGGCCTGAACGCCCTGGCTGAGGCGGTCGAGCTATACCGGGGAGACCTGATGGAGGGCACCGGCCTGCGCGATAGCGCCGCCTTTGACGAGTGGCAGTTCTTTCAGACAGAGAGCCTGCGGGAGGCGTTCGCCGCCGCGCTGGAAAAGCTGGTACACGGTCACAGCGCGCGCGGCGAGGCTGAGCCTGCTATCCGCTACGCTCGGCGCTGGCTGGCCCTGGACCCATTGCACGAACCGGCCCACCGGCACCTGATGCAGCTCTATGCCCGGTCAGGACAGCACGCCGCTGCCTTGCGGCAGTATCAGGAGTGCGTTAGCCTCCTCGATCGGGAACTGAGCGCTGCGCCTGACCGGGAAACGACCGACTTGTACGTGCGGATCAAGAACTCTCCGAGCCTGATTCCCAGGCATAACCTGCCGGGCGAATCCACGCCCTTTATCGGCCGGGAGCCGCTGCTGAACGAGACCAAAGCGCGGATCGCCGCTCCAGAGTGCCGGCTGCTAACGCTCTTCGGACCGGGCGGCAGCGGCAAGACAAGGCTGGCCGTTGAGGCGGCAAGGCAGACTCTGGCCGATGCACAGCTTGGCCGTTTCCCGGATGGCGTGTTCTTTGTCCCACTCGCACCACTCCGGTCGGCAGAGTCCGTGGTACCTACCATAGCCCAGGCGCTTGATCTGCCTCTGCACACCGCCAATCCCCGCCAACAACTGCTTGGCTATTTGCGCCACAAGCGCCTGCTGATCATCCTCGACAATGTCGAGCACCTGCTGGGATCAGAGGGAATGTTGGGATTGATCGTCGAGATTCTGGACAAGGCGCAGGGCGTATGTGTCCTGACCACCTCGCGATTCAGGCTCAACGCGCAGAGCGAGCACCTCGTTCCCGTTGGTGGGATGGACTACCCCGAGTTGCCGGCGCCCGCACGGGCAAGCACGGAAGATCTTGTAGCACCTGCCGGGCCGATCGCCGCCGGGCACAGTGCCATCGCGCTTTTTGTGAGTGCCGCACGCCGTGTTCAGCCGGGCTACGAACCCACGAACGACGATCTTGCCAGTATCATCCGCATCTGCCAACAGGTGGAAGGGATGCCGCTGGGCATTCTGTTGGCCGCATCGTGGATTCAGACGATGTCGGTTGCCGAGATCGCCGACCAGGCTATGGCCCAGGCATCCGGGCAGGGCCTCGGCTTTCTGGAAACCGAGTCGCGCGACGTGCCGGAGCGCCATCGCAGTATGCGCGCCGTCCTGGATCACTCGTGGGCATTGCTCACCGCGCGCGAGCGCGAGGTGATGCAAGGGCTATCCCTGTTTCGGGGTAGTTTTGCCCGGGAAGCAGCACAGCCGGTCGCCGGGATAACGCTTCCTGAGTTGCGTGTGTTGATCAACAAGTCACTTCTCCACTTCCAGCCTTCGGGACGCTATCACATCCATGAACTGGTGCGGCAATGTGTAATTGAGCGACTGGTGCAGTCTCCCGCAGTCTCAGAGACGATAGGTGATCGCCACTGCGCCTGGTATGTGGCTGCCTTGCAGCGGTGGGCGCTTGACATGAGAGGCTCCCGGCAGCAAGACGTGCTGGTTGAAATCGATGCTGAGATCGAGAATGCGCGTGCCGCCTGGGATTGGGCCGTGGATCACGCCATGATCACCTCACTGGCCCTGGCGCTCGAAGGCCTGTGCTCCTACTATCAGTTGCGCGGACGCCTTGAGGAGGGTAAAACAGCTTGCCGTTCCGTGGTCGAAAGCCTGCAAGACGCTGCCGGTGCTGGAGTCGCTGCACCCCTCGCACAGCGCGAAGCTCTATCGGAAGAGAAACAGCGGCTGTTGGCAGAGGCATTGACCTGGCAAGGTGTTTTCACCCGGATGATGGGTTATGCCAGCCTGGCTGAACCGATCCTGGAGCGGAGCATCGCTCTCCTGGATGCGCTCGAATCCACCGGCCACGATGTACGGGCAGCACGGGCCTTTGCTCTGCTGGAGAGGGGATGGCAGACGCTTGACCTGTATCGCGCCCGCGCCCGGCACTGCTTTGAACAGAGCCTCGATCTGTACCAGGTGCTCGACGATCGCTGGGGTACGGCAGATGCGCTGTATGCGCTGGGATGGCTCATTGACGGACTGGGTGACTACGATGGGGCGAGACGCGTGCTGGACGAAAGCCTGGCCATACGACAGGCTGTAGGTGACCAGCAAGGTGCGGCCAACTCGCTCGCGCAGCTTGGGCTGATTGCCCTGCGGGTGGGACAACTCGAGCAAGGGGACGCCCTGCTCCGGCAGAGCATCGCTCTGCTGCGGGAGATGGGTGACCGTGTCGGCCTGCCGTGGAGACTGCACTTGTTGGGATTTGCGGCGTTCCTCCAGGGCCGCTTCGAGCAGGGGATCGCCATACAGGAGGAGTGTCTCGCTATCGCCTCCGACCTGGCGCTTGGACACGATCAGGGGATGGCCCTGCACGCGTTGGGAACCTACCACGCCATGGCGGGCCGGTACGAGAAGGCGCGGATGTATGCCACCACCGGACTGGCACACGCACGCGCGTTGCTCGATCCGTATGTGATCGGAGCCGCGTGCCTGGTGCTGGGCCTCATTTCACTGGCGCAAGAGGATTACGTCGAGGCGCAGGAGTGGTTCGGACAGAGCCTCGACGCATACCACGGAATGGGGCAGCAAGATGCACGGAGCTGGTCACTCGCGTACCTGGGATATGCGGAGCAGGGGCTTGGCGACCTCACTGGATCTCGGCATCACCTCCTTGAAGCCCTGCGGTTGGCTGTGACGGCGAACTCCTTTCTGGCCACCGCCATCGCCCTGTCTGGGACCGCAGTGCTGCTCGCCCGCCGAGGCGATGCGGAGGCAGCTGTGAGGATTGGGGCGCTGTTGTTACGTTACAACCTGTTCCGCAACGCTCCGTTCTTCGAGACGACTGTCGGCAAGGTCATCGCCGACGCGGCTTCAGCCCTGCCATCTGAGGTGGCCGCTGCGGCAGCAGAACGGGGTCGGGGAGGCGACCTGCAGGATATGGCGGCCGAGGCGTTGGCCTGGCTCTAGGCAGGGGCTGGGCAGGTCAACGCGAAATCCTGCGGGTCACGAGGACCTAGCGTCGCCGCGACCCTCCGGGTCGGCTTGCTAGCATCGTTGCCAGCCGTTAGTCCGTGACAGGTGTCCGACCGGAAGCCACGGTGTGACACTGTGGCCCGAACGGGCCCCTGTTGCCACATAGCTCGGCTCACGTATACTCCCCCTCAGCTAACTGCGGAGGTGCCCTTGGTCACGTCCATATCCACTGGCGTCTGGCCCACGATGGTCACGCCCTTCACGGATGACAACCGCCTCGATATTGGAGCCCTGGAGGCCATGGTCGAATGGTACCTGGCCCGTGGCGTCGACGGCCTCTTTGCCGTATGCCAGTCGAGCGAGATGTTCTTCCTGAGCCTAACGGAGCGGGTGGCGCTGGCGAAGGCCGTCGTCGATCTCGTCGATGGGCGCGTCGAGGTGATCGCCTCGGGCCACGTCTCGGATGCACTGGCTGATCAGGTCGAGGAGGTGCGGCGTATCGCCGATACGGGCGTCAGTGCCGTCGTGCTCGTCACGAACCGCTTCGCACAGGACACCGAAGGCGATGACGTCTGGATCAGCACGCTTGGGCGCTTTCTGGCGCAGGTTCCCGACTCTATCCCCCTTGGGTTCTACGAGTGCCCCTATCCTTACAAACGGCTGTTGACCCCGCATCTGATGGCGTGGTGCGCGGCGACGGGGCGTTTTATGTTCCTGAAGGACACGAGTTGCGACACCGACCAGATGCGGGAGAAGCTCGCGGTGGCCGGGGGAATCCGGCTCTATAACGCCAATGCCGCCACACTTCTCGAGTCGCTTGAGGCCGGGGCATCGGGCTACAGCGGCGTAATGGGCAACTTCCATCCCCAGCTCTATGCCTGGCTCTGCCGGCACTGGCACGAGCAGGCCGAGGCGGTGCGGCGGCTCCAGGCGTTTCTAGGTGTCAGCTCGGCGATCGAGTCGCGGGCGTACCCCGTGAGCGCCAAGTACGCCCTGCAGCTCGAGGGCGTACCCATTACGCTGCACACGCGCGCGCGGCCCGCATCGGACCTTATCTACGCCTTCCGCCGGGAGGTGGAGCAACTGCGTGAGCTGACGGTGTACGAGCGGGCAGTTGCGGGTGCGCCATAGGCGCGGGCCGCCAGAGGGAGTGAACTCGGAAGCGTGCCGTGCCCGCTGCGCACCAGGGCAGCGGGCACGATCGTCATCGCCGTCCTGAACCAGGCACTCGATGCCCTGCTAAGGGCTGAAGCGCCGCGGCGCACTCCTCAGCCGATGCCATACACCTTCATCAGTGGCTCGCCGACCGCATCCAGGAAGCCGTGGGCGAGCCCCGGCGCGACCAGGGTGCCGGTTTTCTCACGCAGGACGCCAAAGAACACGCCTGCCGCAAACGTCGCCAGCGCCGGACCCCACGCCAACGAGGACAACCCCACTGCCGCATCATAGGTGTTGAGGGCGTGGTTCAGCCCAAAGAGAAGCGAGGCTCCGATCAGCCCGGCGCCGAACTGGACGCCGAAAAGGCGGATCGGGCGCCCAAAGGCCTGGTTCAGCCGCGACTGGTAGTAGCCCCGGTAGACGAATTCCTCGCCAAAGCCCGACAGGACGAACTGCCAGACGATCGTTGACACGACCACAAGGTTCAGCTTGCTCATGGCCAGCCCCACGCCGATGGGGAGCAACAGGAAAAGGCCTATCATGGTGAGGTTCCCCCGGGCCGACGACTTCGGCGTCTGCCTGCGCAGGATCCCTATGATCAGGGCCAGGGCCACGATCCACAGGCAGGCCTCGATAACGCCGGCACCAAGCGAGCTCTGGCTCAACCCCAGGAAGCCGACCCCCCACCATCCGAGCAGTGTCGGGATCGTCCGCACGATGGTGGCCTTGATACCGGTGTCCAGGTTGGTTCGCCAGTCCGCGGACGAGACGCCGTACTCCGACCATTTCTGCCGCGTCAGCACCACGGCGACGATAGGGATGCCGACATAGAACGCCATCGCCGCATAGGACCACCCCAGATGCTGCTTCTCCCATTGGTAGATCCGCGTGGGTGTGAAGGCCACGAGGAAGATCATCACCGCTGCGAACACGAGGCACACCTCGAGAAGGACCAGCAGCCTGGTCTTCGTCGAGGTCCCCACCAGGTCGTCCCTGGCCTCATCTCCTGATGTCTCACTGACTGACGGACGCATAGCTCACTCCTCCTTGTTGTGCCGGCGAGGGCGCACGACCCACACCGGGTCGGACGATGCCCATCGTGAGAGCTGACACTGCAGCACTGCCATTGACTGCTTCGCCTCGCCGCCGTAGCGGGCAAGCGACTCGACCACGCCAACGGGTTGGCTCATCTCTCCCTCCTAGAACTCCATCCGGCGGAATCTGGCAAGGGCGACAGCACCACAGACCGCCGATAGGAACACCGTCACGCCCAGGGGCAGCCAGATCGACACCGGTAACGGGACTCCCTGGACGGCAGCCGGCAGGATGTGGAGCAGTGTCCAGGGTGTCAGCATCATGGGGGTGCTGACTGCTGCTCCCAATGGGACGACCAGCCATCCTGTCAGCAGCACCCCGAGCGACGCACCCAGGACTACGCCGCGGTTGGTGGTCAGCACGCCGAGCATCAACGTCGACGCCAGGTAGAGGAAGGTGTGCACCGCAAGACCGGCCACGCCCACCAGGTAGGCTGGAAGCGGATAGGGCTTACCCAGCGCCAGCGACAGTTGGCCATAGGCCAGCGCGCCCTGCAGAGCCACGAAGATGACCAGAACGCCGAGACCATGAGCGGCCATCTTGGACAGCAGGTAGGCCGGCCGCGAGACGGGCTTTGACAGGAGCCACTCGGTCACCCCCAGTTGGCGCTCACCGATGATCGCGTCCTGGGCCAGGATGATCGCTCCGACCGCCAGCGCCACACCTCCCATCTTGAACAGGCTATCGAGGCCGATGGGGATGGCGTCGATCGACGCCTGCCCCAGCAGCCTGACCACCGCCGGCAGGCCGAACAGCATGGCCGCGAGCAAGCCGTTGACGATCACGGACCACACAATGCCCTGTACCACCCAGTGACGTGGCGCCCACCAGGCGCGGTTCTCCTTGCGCAACAGAACCCCGAGGCCCGTGCGCCATCCAAGCAGTCCTACGCGCTGCAGCTCAGCGTTGGCGACCATCTTGTCCTCCCTCCACGATGCTCATGAACACCTCTTCCAGCCCCAGCTTCCTGCGGCCGAACTCGACGACGGCGAGCGCCTCGCCGGCCAGCACGTGCGGAAGCAGTTGGACCTCGGCGGCCTGGGCGTCGGTGACACTGATATTCCAGGTCACAGTCCCTTCGTGCGCCGTCTCGCGGACACCCACGACCCAGGGCAGCGCCTTGATGCGGGCCAGGGCACGGCTTGCGTCGCCCCTCAGCGACAGCGTGAAGACCGGCTTGTCGTCGCCGGCCAGCAGCTCTTCGATCGGCGCCTGAGCGACCAGCTCGCCGTGATTGAGGATGGCGACGGTGTCGCTGACGCGCTGCACGTCGTCCAGGATGTGGGTGGAGTAGAAGATGGTCGTGTGCTTGCGCAGGCGCTCCATCACCTCCAGCACGTCCCGCCGCCCCATGGGGTCGAGTGCGGCTGCCGGCTCGTCCAGGATGAGCAGGTCGGGGTAGTTGATCTGGGCCTGAGCGATGCCCAGACGTTGGCGCTCGCCACCGGAGAAGCCCTTCACCGGACGGTCGGCCTTGTCCTCCAGCCCCACCAGCGCCAGGGTCTCCTGGATGCGTTCCTCGATGGCACCCTTCGGGCCCTTGTAGAAGAAGCCCGCCACGAAGCGCAACGTCTCTCGGGCGCTCATGGCCTCAAAGAAACGCGGGTCCTGGGCCAGGTAACCCACCCGACTCCGGATTGCGACGCTCTCGCGCTCGATGTCATACCCGAAGATGGTGCCCGCGCCCCCGGTGGGGCGCACCAGCCCGAGCAGCAGCTTCATCGTGGTGGTCTTCCCTGCCCCATTCGGGCCCAGGAAGCCAAAGATCGAGTGCTGCCGGACCTTCAGACTGAGGCCCTTCAGAGCCTGCACGCCCTTGTAAGCCTTGCTCAGGCTGTGAGTCTCAATGACCACAGAATCGTTGGGTTCCATGCGTTCATACTCCTTTCGGTCGGCTCCCAATCCGGCCCTACACCCTCACCTGTCTCCTCCGCCAGACCACGGAGAGCAGCAGCAGACTGGCGGCTGCCGGCACATAGACCTGCGGGCCACCCGTGAAGTCCAGGCCCACGGCCTTCTGCAGCGCACCGGCGTACCACCAGATGACGTAGCCCACCTCAAAGACCCGGCTTCCGGAGGACAGGACCCCCAAAGCCAGCGCGAGGCTCGGGACGAAGAGCACGGCACCCGCCCACCCCGCGAGGCCACCCAGGTCGCCGTTGGTGATGAACGCCACCGCCCCGGCGAAAACGAGGAGCGCCGTCGCCAGGACGCCGGCCAGCCAGGCTGCCGGAAGCTGGCGCAGCACCGGGCGCGCCGAGGAGAAGACCATCTGGGCGGTGTTGTGGGTGCGCTCGCGGTTGCCCATTCCGGACCAGACGGCGATCGGCCACAGCCACGCGACAGGCAGCACATACTGCTTCGCCACCGGGAGCTCGACCACGAGGATGGCGGTGTTCAGCCCGACTGTGACAAGCCACCACCACCAACGCCGGCCTTTGAGCAATAGGCGCAGCTCGGCAAGCAGCACCCCCAGGAAGGGGCTCAGCGCAGCAAGCCTCGAGACGTGCGGGGAAAGGCTGGGCAGCGGCTTGCGGGGGGCCTTGTCCCGCGGCTCGACCGCGCCGGTTGTTCCGGCCATAGGCCGCCTGTGTCTCAGTCCCGCGCGCGAGGGATCGAAGCGGGCAAACCGCGTCGCCGCGAGCAGGACGAGTCCCAGCCCAATGAGCGCCCAGAGCGCCTGCCCAAGGACAACGTTCGGAGTCCAGCCCACACCGGGCCAGTCAAAGACCTTATACCGAAACCGGCCGGCGGGTCCGAGCTGCAGACCGATCCTGGCAATCGTATCGCCGGGAAACGCCGCCCGCGCCCCGGCGAACAGCGAGTCGCGAAAGGCTGCTTCGCCCAGCGGGTCACCCAGCAGGGGCAAGGCCATCAGGCCCTCGGCCGAGCCCCCGATGATAACGACCCACAGGAAGAAGTAGACCACATTGCCCAGCACCCCGCGCAGCCAGGGCACGGTCTCGAAGACCACCGCGAACGCGGCAACCAGCGCCATCCTGGGCAGCGCGACGGCGAGGAACGGCATCAACAGCGAACCCGGCTCCAGCGGCGCATCGCGCTTGAGCAGCACCATGATCGCCGCCGCAGCCGCCAGGATCAGCACCAGCAGGTAAAGCACCAGACAGTTGCTGATCCACTTCCCAACCAGGTAGGTCGTCCGCCGCAGCGGGGTCGTGGCGATGATCTGCCCCACACCGGTGCGGATGTCACGCTTGATACAGTCGCCGACCAGATAGAAGCCGACCAGGAACAGCATCATGTTGGTCACCAGCACGGTCATGGTGCCGATCCAGGCGGAGTTGAACGCGCCCCGGTACATAAGAGACTCCGTGGTCCCGTCGGCCGGGATCAGGTAGAGATACGCCGAGCCGTTGTTGACCGCAACACCCAGCCCGACGACAGCCGCCAGCGTCAGCAGGAAGCTGTAGCGCCGGGCACGCTCGTAGAAATCCGCCCGAGCCAGATGGAAAAGGACTCGCAAGGTGTTCATGCCGCCGCCTCCGGCCGCTGGGCCACCATCGACAGGTACACATCCTCCAGGTTGGGCGTCACCGGACGGGCCTCAGGGGCGGGCCGCGCCCCGGCGACCGCACGCACCTCGACACCATCCATCCGCCGGATCGTGCCGCTCACCAGGACCTGCTGTTTGACCCTCGGCAGCTCGTCGCTCGGGACCGTCCACTCCCAGACGCAGCCCTCGAGCTGCTTGAGCAACACCTCGGGATAGGCGCGCGCTTTGAGGTGTCCTTTGTGGATGATGGCGATGTCCGTGGCGGTGGCCTCCACATCTGAGACGATGTGCGTGGAGAGGATGACGATGCGCTCGCCGGACAGGTCCGAGAGCAGGTTGCGGAATCGCACGCGCTCCTCGGGGTCCAGTCCCACGGTCGGCTCGTCGACAATCAGGAGCTGCGGGTCGTTAAGCAGCGCCTGGGCGATGCCCACGCGCTGGCGCATGCCGCCGGAGTACCCCCCCAACGGCCTGCGCGCCGCCTCGCGCAGGTTCACCAGGTCCAGCAGATCGGAGATCCTCCCGCGCGCCTTCTCGCCGCGCAACCCCTTGATGGCGGCCATGTACTCGAGGAACTCCTGCGCGGAGAGGTTGGGATAGACGCCGAAGTCCTGCGGCAGGTAGCCCAGCACCGAGCGCAGCGGCTCCGGATCCTTCACGACGTCGTCGCCGTTCCAGAAGATGGTCCCCTCGGTGGGCTTGGTGATGGTGGCCAGCATGCGCATCAAGGTTGACTTGCCTGCGCCGTTGGGCCCGAGGAGCCCCAGGATGCCCGGGCTCAGCATCAGGCTGAAGTCCTGCAACGCCCGTACGTCCTTGTAGGCCTTGCTCAGATCGCGAGTCTCCAGGATCAGACCGTTTCCTGCGTTCACTTCTCTATGCTCCTATCGCTTGCCCGAATAAGGTTGACATCCTCGAAAGCTGTCCACTCCGACCGGTCCGCGATCCACCCGGGTGCCACGTAGATCACACCGGTCTTTCGTGCGGACTCGAACTCGACCAGGTGAACGTGGTGCCTGGCCGACCAGACAAGATACTGGTCCTCGGTGAGCCGGAGCCTGGACTGATGCTCTTTCAGCGCGTGCGAGAGGCCTGGGTCCACAGGGTCGTGAAGCGAGAGAGTCCGGACGACGGTGGCCTTCACGCGGACGGCGCAGTCATCCCTGTCCCTCAGGAAATAGAGGCCGTCGCCCGCGTCCGGTGTGGTCACGTCTGCGTGGCCGGGATCGATCTCCTTCACAAGCATCGTCTTCACGCCGCTGAGGATCTTCTCGAGCTCGCCCGCCTGGGCGTCCAGGACAACAAGGTAGTTCATGCCACTAGGCTCCTGCGACGGCCGAGCCGTCTTGTGGGCCGGTGTCTCCCAGCCCCGCGAACGCTTTACGGCTGAACAACAGCACCAGCGCCAGGGCTGTGAACCCCAGGCCGCCGATCAGGGTGTCCGGCACCGGCCCGAGCAGGTTCGCCGGACCCTTCAGCGCGGCAGCCGAGATCCACGATACGCCGAGGATCGTCATGTGCCCGATCGCTGCAGGCCAGACGCTGCCGCTACGCAGGCTGGCCCAGGCCAGCAGGACGCCCTGTGAGGTGGTGGTCAGGATGTAGACCAGGGGATGGAAGAGCGTCATCGCGGGGTCGAACGTCATCGTCAGGAACATCCCCGGCCAGTGCCACACGCTCCAGATCACGCCGACCAATAGCGCGGCCTTGCGGGCGGCTGAGGCGGCATATGCATACTCCCCTGACGAGAAGCGCGCCATCAGCTTCTGCAGCAGGTAGGCACGCCAGCCGAACTCCTCTCCGATCGCAAGCACCGAAAGGGCCAGCCCGTCGAGCACCATGTACTCCAGAATGTAGGCCAGCATCAGCAGCCAGGGGTTGGCGATCCCTGCGACCGGAAAGGGTATGGCATCAACGCGCGCAGCGGTGAGGTGGGGGTCGAAAGACTGCGGGAAGAGCAGATAGAAGGCCAGGGCGCCGGGTATCATGACCAGAAAGGGCAACCACCAGGCCGCCAGGTAGAACCGCCAGCCGCGCCGGAGATTGGGTTTGAGCCCAAGGTGCCGGAAGCCCTCCCTGGTGATCAGGCGGGTTGCCACGTTGGCCAGTGCTGGGGCCGGGGTGAACGCGAGGTAGTTCACCAGCCCCCCTAACGCCGCGGGGAGGTCCTCGGTCTTGACGGTCAGATAGGTGACCAGGGTCACGGTCCAGGGGATCCCAACGGCAAACGCCAGGAAGATCAAGATGCGCTTGGTGGTCAGTTGCGTGTCGGCCTTCATAGGCTCCTCTCCAGTCGAGCATCGTGAGGTGATCTGCTTACACTGTAAAAGAAAGACTCCTCGGGCGCATCCTACCGCCGAGGAGTCTTCGGGTATCCTTTGGGGTGTGTCTCTGCTTAGTCCAAAGGCGCTCTCCTATTAGACCAAAGTCGAATATCTCACCTACAGAGAAGCGAGCCCGTGCCTGATCGCATAGGCGATGGCCTCGGTCCGGCTCGCGACCTGCAGTTTGGACAGAATGCTGCTGATGTGCGCCTTGGCAGTCGCGACCGTGATGACCAGGGCATCGGCGATCTGGCGATTGCTCTTCCCTTGCACGACCAGGTTCAGTACCTCGCGCTCCCGTTCCGTCAGATCACACTTGGGCTGGTCCACCGGACGGGTCCCGCGGATGAGCACCTGGGCCGCTTCGGGAGACAGCGTTGACCGCCCCGACACCGCCTCCCGGATGGCTTTGGCTAGCCCATCCGCAGTGACGTTCTTGAGCAGGTAGCTGATCGCCCCCACGCCCAGGACGCCGTGCACAAGCTCCTCCTCTTCGAAGCTGGTCATCGCGATGACTTTTACATCGGGGTATTCGGACAGGATGGTGCGGGTTGCGGCGATGCCATCCATCTTCGGCATCATCAGGTCCATCAGGATCACGTCCGGTTGGTGTCTGCGGCACAAGCTGACCGCTTCCAGGCCGTTCGTCGCCTCACCCATCAGCTCGAGGTCCTCATAGGCGCTCAGGAATGTCGCCAGGCCCCTGCGCACCACAGTGTGATCATCTACCAGCATCACCTTGATCGTCGGAAGTGTGTCCATCGTTCTCTTCCTTCCTTGCCGGTCGCCAGTCCAGCGCAACGCTCGTGCCCTCACCCATCTGGCTCTCGATGACCAGACTTGCCCCGATCGAACCCGCCCGTTCGTGCATGATTGCCAGCCCCAGGTGATCCGAGGGCACGGAATCGGCATCAAAACCCAGCCCGTCATCGCGGATGGCCATATGCACATGACCGGGCTCACAGTCCACACGCAGTTCAACGCGTCGCGCGCCCGAGTGCTTGGCGATGTTGTTCAGCGCCTCCTGGGCCACCCGGTAGAATGAGAGTTTCACCTCTTGGGTCAGCTCGCAGTCCCCCTGCATGGTCAGATCGACCGGGACCCGGACGCGGCCCACAAAGGCCTCCGTCAGCTGGGTGAGCAGCGATCTGAGATCCGATCGTGCCAGCGACTCGGGCCTCATCTCCAACAGCAGCGTCCTCATCTCCGCCAAGGCGCCGCGCGTCAGCTGCCGCAGCTCCTCTAGGTTTCGCAGCCCTTCCTCCGGGTTGCGCTTCCAGATGCGGGGGATCACGTCGGCGATCAGGTTCGCACTGAACAGCGTCTGGGTGACCGCATCGTGGAGCTCGCGTGCCAGGCGGTTGCGCTCAGCTGCCGTGGCTGCCTGCTCGGCCTGCTCGTAGAGGCGGGCGTTCTCCATAGCCACGCCCACCTGCCTGCCAATCGAGCTCAGCAGTGACCGCTCTTCGGGAGAGAGCTCGCCCGGCTCGCGCTTTCCCAGGATCAGGAAGCCCTGTGCGTCACCATTCGTCGCGAGTGGGACATAGACCAGCCACCGCAGGCCTGACCGGAGCAGCCGGGCTCTCGATGCCTCATCCGGGTAGTCTTCGCCGCCCAGGGTGGTCACCTCCGATGGCGAGATGGCCGGGACGCCCCGGCCCGTGATCACCTTGTGGTTCGCCAGATCGTCAGCAAAGGCGGGCTCCAGACCGCGCTGGGCCATCAGGTGTATGGACCTGCGCTGCGCATCGGTCCGGAAGGCCGCGCCGGCATCGAAGCCCATCTGCGCCACCGTGTTCTCCAGCGCGTCATCCAGGATCTCACGGATGTCCAACGAATGCCCGGCGCCGGAGATGATCGAGTTGAGGATCTCCAGCTCTCGGGTGCGATCGGCGACTCTCTTCTCCAGCGACGCATACGACGCATCAAGCTCCGCCGACATCAGGTTGAACTGGTCGGCAAGCGTCTCGATCTCGTCGCCCGTCTTCACCTCAATCCGGTGCCCAAACTTGCCTGCCGTCACCTGCTCCGCGGCATGGATCAGCTTCTTGATGGGCTCCGTGATGTGCCGCACGCCGTAGGCGGTCACCGCCACCGGCGCGATCACGCCCAGCGCCAGCAGAGCAAACAGGAGCTGCCGGTAGGGCATGATCTCAGCCCACGGCTGCGCCGACACCATGAACCAACTCGCCCTGTCTATCTGAACACCCACAAACACCGGAACATAGCTAACGACCATGTCTTCGTTCCCGATCCTGAACCTGCCGCTCTTGCTCTCCCCCTGTGAGAGCTGCTGAATGTAGGCCTCTCCCGAGAGATCCCTGCCCATCTCGGCGAGATCAGGCGAGTACAGTACCTGGTGGTTCCTGTCGAGCACCATCACGTCCGGGCCCAGGTCCAGACTGAGCGCCTTCTGGTAGAAGGCATTTTCTGAAGGCGGAGTGACAGCGAAGCAGTAGTAGGCCGCTCCGCGAACCTCGTCCCACGTCTGACCGGCCAACGCCATAGCCAGACACCAGACCTTCCTTCCGGATGGCGCGAGAGTGATGACATCCGTATCCGCACCCAGGTTTGGCGAGGCGTTCACCGAGCGGAAGTGCGGAGTGTCGGACCAATCCTGCCCAATCAGCTCGGGCTGTGGGGGCTCGGCCCTGAACACCTTCCCGTGCTGGTCCAGGAAGTACAGGCCCCCATCGAAGATCTCCAAACCCTTGGCCTGGTCGAGGATGTTCTGGACGCGCGTCTCGAGGGGCAGCTCGTGGTTCGTGTCGATGTCCAACATGACCGGCAAGAGCACTGGCGTGAGGACCTCGGCGACGACCTGGCCGAACGCTGTCGCTTTCGGCTGCGCAGTCTCCGGACCCTGGCGGATCACCAGATCCCCTAGGGCTCTCTGATAGGAGTGGAATGTGGCCCACGCCACCGCCGAGAGTATGATGGCAACGGGAACGAAGGACCAGGCGATGATCTTGGTCCGCAGGCTTCTCCACCAGTTCTTGTTCATGCCTGCTCCTGTGGCGCAGCTGACGTGTAAGCAGAGGAGTGGGCGGAGCCAGCTGTTGTCGATGGGTAGCGTGATGTGATCCTGCCACTCCTCATATTAGCACAGGTCTTGCCACATCACCAATGCTTCTGGCCACTCTTCTCGGCTTCCGTCGCCCAGAGGGTGCTGCACCGTCTCGACGCTTCGTTGCGGTCCGTCGTGACCTTTCAGATGTGTGTAAAGCGCAACACGGTGTACACTGAGGCGTGTTGTGCCGTCATGCGGTGCCCCCAAGCATGGGCCTGGGGGCGTGCGTTCCAACCGCCTGTGATCGCTGCAGACACTGTGGCTGGTGGACAAGGAGCGACAATGCGCCCATATGTCAAAGCCGACTTTCTGAGGATCCGCGATTTCCTTGTGACGACGTATGGGTACTTCCAGCGTACCTACAACTGGACGATCGAGCGCTGGAACTTCTCGATCTCGCTCGCACGCACAATGCACGCCATCTCGCTTGAGGACTGGGCGGCGCAGATTGGTATCTGGGACGGAGACGGCGGCGAGATCCTGGCCGTCGCCAACTCCGAGGGTGAGGATGACGGCGAAGCATTTTTCCAGCTCTCTGATGAACATCTGCCCGAGTCCCTGCTGCAGGAGCTGTTCGACTTCTGCGAGACAAGGATGGGGCGGGTGGAGGGCGGCAGACGCAGAATCCAACTCTTCCTTCCCAGTGGCGATGATCGCCTTGAGGCGCTTGCGGCTGCGCGCGGGTTCTCCCGGCAGTCGTGGAGCGACCATGACGGCGTGCTGGACATCACGGATGAGCTCCCCGTTGCGTTGCCATTCGGTTACTCCTTCGCCGATGGCAATGCCGTGACCGCAGAGGAGATGGGGATCGCCCATGCGCGGGGGTTCGGCTATGCGGCTGACCCTGTCTATCCTGCGCGGGCCGTGGAGGGCTTCCGCCGGCTCATCGAGACGCCTGACTACCACCCCGATCTCGCCCGGTATGTTCGTGCCCCCGACGGCGAGGCTGTGTCGTTCGCGCTGATGTGGTATGATGCCGCCAACCGCATCGGCATCCTCGAACCGGTGGCTACCGCGCCCGAGCATCGACGCCTGGGTCTGGGGCGCGCCGCGATCTATGATCTAGTGAACCGAATCCGCCGCGAGGGTGCCATCCGGGTCCACGTGGGATCAGGCCAGGTCTTCTACCAGCGGCTGGGATTCGTGATCAGGGATAAGTACTCCGTCTGGCAGAAGGTGATCGGGTGACAGTCCGTCCGCTTGCCGATAGCTATGTGACTGTCTGTGAGTCGCCTGACCCGGCGCGCATCTTCTGTTACAGCCCGGGCCTGGCGCTACTGCCGAGCGGGCGCCTCGTGGCGACGACCGACTGGGGCGGGCCCGGCGTTGCTGAGCTTCCTGGCCCGAAAGGCGAGATCCCCGAGGGAAGCGGGCTTTGGCAAGGCCGCATCTACAGTTCTGACGACCGCGGTGCGACTTGGGCCTTTCGTGGCTACTTCCCCTTCATGCACGCGCGGCCATTCGTCGTCGGTGACACCGTCTACATCCTGGGGCACGCTCGCGACCTGATAGTCATCCGCTCGGATGATGGATGTATGACCTGGTCTGCGCCTTCACGACTGACCGAGGGGCAGTACTGGCACCAGTCAGCGTCCAACGTCCACTACGCCAATGGCTGTGTCTACCTGGTGATGGAGCGCCGTGTGACCAACGACATCAAGGGCTGGTACGTTGGGGAGATGGCGCCGGTACTCATGCGCGCACCCGTGACTGCCGACCTCCTGCGTCGCGAGTCCTGGACCTTCGCATCGGAGCTCTCGTTCCGCGATGCGCTGCCGGGCGCGACCACCGACCCCGCGACCGATTTTCTCGGCGTGCCCTTCTGGAGGGCACCCTACCCGTCAGGCAGCCTGGTGGCGCCGGGGCGGAACTGCGCCCCGATTGGCTGGCTTGAGACCAATGTCGTGCAGTTCGTCGATTCCGACCACATCTGGACCGACCCCACAGGCAGGACCTTCCACCTGTGGATGCGGGCGCACACAGGCGGTACCGGCTACGCCTGCATCGCCAAGGTGGTTGAGCAGGGCGATGTACCCGGAACCGGGTCGATGACGACAATGCTCCAGACGGTGCCCTCTGGCAAGACGATGCTCTATGTGCGGGCAGATGCGGTTCCACGTGCTCTACGACGAGGTCACGCGGTTGTACTGGCTGCTGAGCACCCAGGCGACCGACAGCATGACGCGTCCCGACCGGTAGCCTCAGGGGCGTTTCAACCTCCCCAACAATGAGCGTCGCCGGCTCCAGCTCCACTTCTCGAAGAACATGATCGACTGGTGCTTCGCTGGTCTGGTTGCGGTGGGCCCTGTCGAGCAGGCCTCGCGCCATTACGCGAGTATGGTCATCGACGGTGACGACCTGCACATTCTCAGTCGCTCCGGGGATGTGCGTGCGCGCAGCGCACACGACGGCAACCTGATCACGTTTCATACTGTGCGTGCGTTCCGGGAGCTGGTGTATTGAGGGGACAAGGGACAAGTGAGAGGGGATGGGGCACAGACTCCGGAGCGAGCCACCATATCTCGTCCGAACCGTATCGCTTATCCCTTATACGCATTCGTTACGTGAGGTCGTATGTCATATAACAGCATTCCTATCACTGACCTGATCCAACGACGGACCTCATGCCGGTCATATGACCGTGCTCCAATCGTGCCCGAGACGCAGGCGCGCCTTGCGGAGTTCATGCGGACCGAGAGCGTCGGGCCGTTCGGGGCTGCGGTACGGGCCGAGCTCGTAGCCGCCACGGAGGACGATCAGAGCGCGCTCAGGGGGCTGGGCACCTACGGCTTTGTCAGTGGAGAGAGGGGCTATATGGTGGGCGCCGTACACCCGGATAGGCCGATGGCCTTTGAGGACTTCGGCTTCGTGATCGAGCGTGCGGTGCTGTTCGCCACGGCGCTGGACCTGGGGACGGTGTGGCTTGGTGGCACGTTCACCAAGAGCCGGTTCGCGGCGGCGATTGGCCTGCGCGAGGATGAGGCCTTGGCCGCGGCGGTGGCGCTGGGCTATCCTGCGGATCGCCGCGGCGTTATCGATAGGCTTGTCCGGAGTGGCGCCAGGGGCGACCACAGGCTGCCGTGGGAGGCGCTCTTCTTTGATGGCGCGTTCGGTGCGTCACTGGGTCGTGAGTCCGCCGGACCGTTCGCAGTCGTGCTCGATATGGTGCGACGGGCGCCCTCGGCCTCGAACAAGCAGCCGTGGAGGGTCGTCCGCGATGGGCAGCGCTGGCACCTGTTTATGCAGCGCACCCGACGGTATGCGCCGCGGAACGCGCTTGTGGGCGTCGCCGATATGCAGCGGATCGATATGGGGATCGCGATGTGCCACTTTGCGCTGACTGCTGAGGAGCTGGGACTCGCGGGCCGCTGGGCCATCGAGGACCCGCGGATTGCGTTGCCTGACAGCCTCACGTCGTACGAGGCAAGCTGGACGACGTAGGGCGGAGTTGCACTTCGCCCGCCTCTGGGTGAAAGCAGACCCGTCGCGGACGGATGATGCGCGGTACAGCGCAACGGCAATCGCTCATCGCCCGACGCCTCGCCCCTGGCGAACTCCAAGCTCGCCCTACGCATCCAGGCGGGCCAGCACGGCGTCCACAAAGGTCAGAAGGTCATCGGGACTCGACCCGAGGACAGCCTGGCTCATACCTCGTAGGCTCTTCCTGTCTCTCGAAACTGCTCCAGAATGCTGCGCCGCTCGTCGCCCAGCTTGGCATAAAACGACAGCGTCATCATCTCGAATTCGTCGACGGCATGCGCGTCCGCACAGAAGAGTCGTCGATCGGCTGTGATGGCTTCCTTCTGGAACACGGTGGACACCAGGCGCAGGTTGATCAGGTCGACGTCGCGGTGCAGCAAGCTCTCCAGCGCGAAGCGCAACTCGCTCATTGCGAGACTGCCCGCAGACTTGGCGCGGATGTGCGGTAGCAGCAGCGCGATGTCGACATCGCTCGTCGGCCACTCATCCCCGGTACCATAGGAGCCGAAGAGGTAGATCGCCTGCACCTCGGGATAGTAGGCCTGGATCACCGCGATGATGGGGTGAGTATCCATACCAACGTTGTACGGCTTTTCCGATCTTCGCCCAAGGCCCCCGATCGGGCGATGCATCTCAGGATAGGGGCGAACTGGCGGTTCTGGGTGCCGGCCACTTTGCGCAGCCCCCGGCACTCAGACCGGCATTCAGCGCAGACGAGACGTATGATCACGGCCCGCGACGACTCTGGCGCTATCGGCCCATCCGCCCTATACTCCGATATGCCTACCCAAGGTGATCCGGCTCTGGAGCAATCGGGGCCGGCGACAGGAGGACGATCCGGATGGCCATCCATCAGAGGAGCAGCTCATGACCACGACATCGGGTCAGTTCCCGACCACAGGACGCTCCGGCAACCCGCTTGGCGTGAGCGCCGATGGACGGTATTTCGTCGACACACACGGTTCGCCAGCCTTCTGGCTGGGTGACACGCAGTGGGAGCTGTTCCGACGGTTCTCGCCTGAGACAGCGCTGCAGATCCTCAGGGACCGCCAGGCCAAGGGCTTCAGCGTCATCCTTGTGATGCTGACCGGCGTCGATATGGCGTACATCGGCCCTGATCTTCAGGCACCC
The DNA here is from genome assembly GCA_025454475.1 of Anaerolineae bacterium. Taxonomy (GTDB): domain Bacteria; phylum Chloroflexota; class Anaerolineae; order B4-G1; family SLSP01; genus PWVB01. Next base: position 7,690 of record JALOOJ010000084.1, on the reverse strand, counting down.
TACACGAATCTGCACGGCGAACAACCATGGATCGGCGGAGATCCGGACACGCCCAACGAACGCTATTTCGAACACGTCGACTCGGTCATCCGGCTTGGCGAGGTGACCAACCAGACCCTGGTCGTGGGCGTCTATCACCAGTGGCATCGCGACATCATCCCACTTGGGAAGGCCCGCCGGTGGGCGCGATGGGTGGCCAGGCGCTATCGTGACGTCACCAATCTGATGTGGTCGATGTACCCCAGAGCGGAGGAGAGCTATATTCCAGTGTGCCGAGAGCTCGCCGCTGGGCTGCAGGAGGGCGATGAGGGGCGACATCTGATCTCGGTCCACCCTGACCCTTCGGTGGCATCGTCAAGCTTCATCCACGGGGAACCCTGGCTAGCGTTCAACATGATCCAGACCTGTGTCGCCTACGACCGGATCCCCGAAGCAGTTGGCGCTGACTACGCACGGGTGCCGGTGAAACCGGTTGTCATGGCGGAGGGAGGCTACGAGGGGATAGAGTTCGGCAAACTTCAGACGGCACGCGAGATCCGCAGGCAGGCGTTCTGGACGCAACTGGCCGGAGGCCATCACGTCTATGGACACAATGACGCCTGGACGTCGCCGCTAGCCTACGAAGCATGGCTTCAGTCGCCCGGGGCGCAGGATCTGCGCACGTTCAGGGAGATCATCACTGGGCTCCATGATTGGTGGACACTGATCCCAGCCCCCGACCTGGTGATCGCTGATGCTGGATGTGACCCGCACGGCGCGATGGCTGCGCGGGCCGCGGACGGCCGTTGGGCGATCGTCTATCTCAGTGCGCCGTGCACGGTCACGTTGGCACCTGCCGCCACAGCCGCATTCGTACCGGCCTCGGCGTGGTGGATACGCCCTACTACGGGGGAGCGGAGCCCTGCTGGCGAAATCCTCACGCCAGCCGGGATGTCCTATGGGGTTCCCGAGGGTTGGGAGGATGCGGTGCTGCTCATCGAGGCCCTGGCCTGACCTGCGTCCACAGGAGATCCTGATATGGCTCAAGCGATGACATCGCGGCAGCGAATGCTCGCCGCGATTCGCAACGAAGTACCCGATCGGGTGCCGGTGGCGCCCGACATCTCCAACATGGTGCCCACGCGGCTCTCGGGACGCGGGTACTTCGCTGTCTACATCCATGAGGATCCCCCGCTCTGGCAGGCGTACATTGACGCCGTCCGTTACTACGGGATCGACGGGTGGTTCACGTACGGCTACGTCGGCTTGACGACGCAGGACGTGTCTTGGTCGGAGCGCTGGCTCCATCAGGACGATGAGAAGCGGGTGAAGGAGGTCACGATCCACACGCCCGCGGGTGAGCTGATCCAGGAAGTCCTCTACTCCTGTCGACAACCGCCTTTCCTGATCAGGAAGCCGATCGAGGACATCCACCGCGACTGGCCGCGATTCCGCCATCTGCTTGGGCCCATCGTCGACGCCGACTTCTCGCGAGTCGCGGCGCAGCGCAGCGCGCTGGGCGAGTTGGGCGTGCTGGGAGGCAACGTGCCAACGCCCGGCTTTCATATCTGGTCGGAGTGGTTTCAGGGTGGCGTTGAGACGCTGAGCTACCTGATGGTGGATCGACCCGCGCTGCTCGACGAGATAGCTGAGTTGCACCACGACCGCCTGCTCCGTGAGCTCGATTACACACTGCAGGCGGGCTTCGACTTCGTGCTGACCGGGGGCTCGGGTTCGGTCACGTTGGCCTCGCCGAAGCTGTGGCGCAAGCACGCGCTACCGACGCTCAAGGTTCTCTGCGAACGCTGTCAGGCTGCCGGTGTGCCGACGATGATCCACTCCTGTGGCAGGCAGCGGGCTATGGTCGAAGTCTGCGCGCGGGAGACGACGCTCAACTGCATCAACCCCCTGGAGATCCCACCGATGGGCGACATCACACTGGCTGAGGCCAAGCGGGTCGTCAAGGGCACGCACCTATCGCTGATGGGCAACCTGCACACGACCGATGTGATGCTCCGCGGAACGACGGACCAGGTGCGGGTGGCCTCACGGCAGGCGATTGACGACGCCGCAGAGGGTGGGGGATTCGTCCTGTCCACGGGTGACCAATGCGGCTGGGCCACGCCTGACGAGAACATCTTCGCGATGGTGGAGACGGCCGAGACATACGGGCGGTACTGAGGCGCTCCAAAGCGTCGGCGACGTTCCATTGCCTTCCGAGGCGCGCGGACGCGTGATAGTTCTGGGGTGGTGGGAGGTGAGGCGTGACCTGGTGGGCATCACTGACGAGCGCTATGGCGAAGGTGGTCGTGACAGCACTGAGCCGGACACGGCTGCCGCGCAGTGACGGCGTGCTGCGTGCTCAGGGGCTGCAGAGGCCTGTCGAGGTGTACCGTGACCGCTGGGGCGTCCCGCACATCTACGCCGACAGCGAGCACGACCTGTACTTTGCGCAGGGCTTTGTCCACGCGCAGGACCGGCTCTGGCAGATGGACCTCAACCGTCGCCTCGTAGCAGGCCGCCTCGCCGAGGTCCTGGGGAGCCAGGCGCTGCCCGTCGACCGCTGGGTTCGGACGCTGTCGATGCGGAGGATAGCGGAGTTGGAGGCCTCAGCGATGGCGCCGGCGCTAGAGGCCGTGTTGGAGGCGTATGCTGCGGGCGTGAACGCCTGCATCTCGAAGGGGCGCCTGCCCATTGAGTTCACCTTGCTGCGTTACAGCCCTGAGCCGTGGACGCCGGCGGACACGCTGGCATGGGGCAAGATGATGTCGTGGAATCTCTCGGTCAACTGGGAGATGGAGCTGCTCCGGCAGAGGCTCATCGAACGGGTGGGACCGGAGGTCGCGGCGGAGCTGGAACCGGATTTCGCGGGCCGCCGCCCAACGATCATCCCGCCGGGGTGGCCCTTCGCGGAACCGGCGGGGGATGGTGCGCTGGGACGCGCCGAAGCTGCGCGCCCCTTCACCGGACCTTCGGCGCTAGACGGGGTGGGGAGCAATAGCTGGGTCATTGGTGCCGCGCGTTCTGGTACCGGGGCACCGCTGCTCGCCAACGACATGCACCTGGGTCTTGAGCTTCCTGCCGTCTGGTATGAGAATCACCTCGTCACAGGCGATCTCAGCCTGAGCGGGATTACGTTCGCCGGCGTGCCGGGAATCGTGACCGGGCACAATGGGCACGTGGCCTGGGGCTTCACGAATGGCTTCGCGGATGTTCAGGACCTCTATGTCGAGCACCTGCGCCGCACGGAGGATGGGCGTGTCGAGGTGGAGTTTGCCGGTGCCTGGGAGGAGGCGCAGGTTATCCGCGAGATGATCCGGGTGAAGGGTGCGGACCCTGTCACCGAGGAGGTGATCGTGACCCGGCACGGGCCGATCATCAATGGTCTGGCGGGTGACTTCGCAGGCGAGGCGCCGCTTGCACTGCGATGGACCTCGCTCGAGCCTGATGTGCTCATGGCGGCGCTCTACCGTATGAACCGCGCGACCGACTGCGCTACATTCCGCGATGCGCTGCACGAGTGGACGGCGCCGATACAGAACGTGGTATATGCCGACACGCAGGGCGCCATTGCCTACAGCCTGCCGGGGAAGATCCCGGTACGCGCCAGGGGTGATGGTCGAGTGCCTGTCCCCGGCTGGACCGGTGAGTATGAGTGGCAGGGCTATATCCCCTTTGACGAGCTGCCGCACATGCTCAACCCGGCTCGCAGCTACATTGTGACGGCGAACAATCGCATCGTGGACGATGTCTATCCCCACTTCATCGGCTATGACTACTGCGTTGGGGACCGGGCTCAACGCATCGTCGAGCTGATCGAAGCCCGCGACCGCGTGGACATGGCCTACGTCGCACAGATGCACAGCGATCTGCTCTCACCTCACGCACGGACGATGGCCCGGCTCCTGGGTTCGGCACACCTTGAGGACGGTGATCTTGCCCCGGTCGTCGCCCTGATGCGGGACTGGGACGGCACGCTGGGAGCGGACAGCGCCGCAGCCGCCGTCTATGAGGCGTTCGTGCGTGAGATCATCCGTCTGTTGCTCGAACCGAAGCTGGGCGATCTGGCCATTCGGATGGCAGGAAAGGGGCCAACTCCGGGTCTCTCCGGCGGCAGCATGGCCGGCGAGCGGAGTTGGGAGTGGATTGAGGCAATTCTCGAGATGCCGGAGAGCGTTTGGTACGACCTGGGTCACGGTGAGACGCGCGAGGCCTGCGTGGGTGAGGCACTGCGGCGGACGGTTGCCGCGCTTCGCGAGGCGCTCGGTTCAGACATGGCTGGTTGGTCCTGGGGCAGGTTACACACGTTGACGCTCAGGCACGTGCTGGGTGGCCTCTCACCCCTCGACGATGTGCTCAACCGTGGACCGGTGCCCCTCGGGGGCGACCAGAACACCGTGTGGGCCACGGGAAGCTCGCGGTACAACGTCCAGGGCCAGCGGATCACGGGACCCGTGTATCGCATGATCATCGACCTGGGCGATGTCCGCAACTCACGGAGCGTGCTCCTCCCGGGTCAGTCCGGACGTCCGGGAAGCCCGCACTACGACGATCAGATGGGGGATTGGCTTGAGGGCGCGTACCACCCTATGCTATTCGCGCGGGAGGACGTCGAGGCAGGCGCCCAGCACCGGCTGCAGCTGACGCCCGGCTGAGGTCCGCGCACAGGGCCGTTCTGCGCGCCCAAGGATCTTCCGCGATCCTTGGGCGCCTCTGCTACCCATAGCGCGGGTTCGCCCAGGCCTTGGAACTCGTGTCCGACCCAACAAGCGTCCAAGGGCTTTCTGGAGCCCTCGGGCGCTGAGAGCATGCTTGGGCTCGACGACCGGTCGTCGACGTGCCTACCCGTACCCGAGAGCCTTCTGCACCTCGGCGATCGATTCCTCTATGATGTTGAGCGCGCGCTCGGCGACGGCGTCGGGCATGATCAGCGGCGGGCTCATCCGCAGGATGTGGCCCGCCGGGATCCAGGCCAGCCCCTTGCGGAAGGCGGTCTGGTACACCAGCTTCCCCGCCTCATCGAAGGGCTCCTTCGTGGCCTTGTCCTTCACGAGCTCGACGCCCATCAGGCAACCTTTCACCCGCGTGTCGCCCACGATGGCGTACTTCGTCGACCAGCCCGCCATGCGGCGAGCGAAGATCGCCTCCAGATCAGCCACGTGGTCCAGTATGCCCTCCTCTTCGATCACGTCGATCGAGGCGAGTGCCGCAGCGCAGGCCATCGGGTTTCCGCCATAGCTCGTCGAGGCACTGATCTTGTCGACGGCGTCGGCGTAACGCTCGCGGACGACCATCGCGGTGACCGGGAACCCGTTGCCCAGCCCCTTGCCCAGCGTGACGACATCGGGCGTAACGCCCCAGTGCTCCAAGCACAGGTAGGCGCCGGTGCGTCCCATGCCGGTCAGGACTTCGTCAGCGAAGAGCAGGATACCCCGCGCGTCGAGGAAGGCCCGCAGCTTGGGGAAAAAGTCGTCGGGCGGCGTGATCGTGCCGCCCCATCCTTGGATCGGTTCGAGGACGAAGGCTGCGACCTGGCCCGTGGTGCTCTCGCGGATGAAGGTGTCGTAGAACTCGAGGTAGCGCTCGGTGTCGAGCGTCCCATCGGGGCGCGTCCACCAGGGACGGTAGGTGTCCGGGCGGGGTACCATGTAGAACCCGGCCTCGCGCGTCGGTCCATAGAAGGCGTTCGTGCGCGCAAGGCTTACCGCGTGCCCGGTCTTCCCATGGAAGTCCATATAACAGGAGATGAACTCATGTTTCCCCGTCGCAGCGCGGCAGGTACGCAGGCCCGCCTCAACCGCCGTCGTGCCGCTGTCATAGAGCTGCACACCGGCGTAGTCGCCAGGCAGCACAGACATCAGCCGCTCCAGAAGCTCCACCTTGATCCGCGTGGTGAAGTCGTGAGCGTTCATCAGCGTATGGGCATAGGTCGCGACCGCCTCGGACACCTTGGGATGGCAGTGCCCGAGGTTTGTCACGTAGATGCCGCTGGAGAAGTCGATGTAGCGATTGCCATCGACGTCGGTGAGGGTGCAGCCTGAGCCGCTCTCGAAGGCCACGGGGAACAGCCGCACCTGGCCCGAGAGCCCCTTGACGAACTTGCTGGCGCGCCCGTGGAGGTCATTGCTCACGGGTCCGGGCACGGTCGCCGTGTGTATGGTGGGATACTGAGTCAGATCAACCGCGTACTTGCTCGGGTCGTAGGTCATGGTCTTCCTCTCTGGCGACATCACTTCGCGGCCATTCCGGTACCCAGATCACAGCCGTGCTCGGCGCGTCTCGGACCGCGCCGGTGTACGTCACCGGCGCGGTCCATCTGGCACCGTTCGTTTCTAGTCGTGCACAATGTGCCTAGGACAGGAGTCACTTTGGTGAGTGAATCCGCCTCTTCGCTTGCTCGCCTTATCGCTCATGCGGCCTATGAGACCGACCGCAGTCTGCACAAGCATATCACCGGCTTCGGGTTCTAACAAACTGATCCCGGCTTCATAGCCTTCGGCGTCAGGCGTGGTGATGTAGCCCTGTAGCTCACCGTTGGCCAGGCTGATGACGTGGGCCCGGGCTCCGGCCCGCGACTTGATCGCCAGGCCATACTCAACGAAGAGCTCGCCGGGCAGGCCGACAAGGAACGTGTCACCCACGCGGAGCACCTGGACCTCCGCAGGCGTGTAGCGCGCCAAAAGTGCCGCGATCTCGCCTTGCGCCTGGGCAGTCGCCAGTGTGACGCATTCCTCGGCGCCGAAGACGGCGACCTCCGCCGTGCGCAGGGGCCCGTGGGGCGCGCCCGCTCGCTGGAGGCGGGCGTAGGCCGCACGCGCGTCCCCGAACAGGGATTCGGCTTCCGCCACCGTGGGGAAGGTGCGCCCCGGGAGCGAGACGTAATCCTGCGCTGCGTCGACAGTGACGCCTGCGCTGTAGCCATCGACGGGGAGCGCCTCGACCGCGCCGCGCACTGCCTCGCCGAGGGCCCGTCCCAGACGTTCGGCCTCGCCGAAGGTCTGGGACGTGACGTGCCAGCGGGGGCTCTGGTTGCCGCTGGGGCCGGTATGGTAGACGACGGTGGCTCCTGGAAACGCCTCCGCCAGGTGCGTTCGGGTGAACCCCGGGAAGTCGGCGGAGACGGCCGTCGAGTCCTCATGCAGTACAGTGGGGTGCATACTGTAGACGAGGTCGAGCGCGATCAGCACGTCGCCATCCGCGTCGCGGATCGCCAGGACGGCGACCTCCGAATCGCTCGGTCCGTCGAGCGCGTGACGGTTTCCGCCTACCCCTGCGGCTGTCGCGTGCGTGATAGCGACCCGCGCTGGCCTCCGGCTGGCTGCGGCCTGCGTGGCAGCCTTCACGACACCCTCAGACACCCGTGCCATATACCCCGCGTCGATAGGCGGGACCACGGGGTCATCGCGGAAGGCAAGCACCTCGCACGTGACCGGCGCAGAATGCGTATGGGTCGCACTGATGAGGATGCTACCCGTGGAGATGCCCGTCTCGGCTAAAATCCGGTGGCGCAGCTCACGGACCGTCTCGTGAGATAGCATCAGCACGTCGACTGAGATGAGAGCTATCGCGTGCGAGCCATCGTCCAGAACCAGTGCCGACGCATACAGCGGGTCGTGGACGCCGGTCCAGATCCGCGGGACGTGGGGATAGCCGTAGAGGAAAAGCGGCTCCTCCGGGGTGATGTCGACACGGGCGGCGCCGGCCGAGAGCG
>JALOOJ010000239.1 GCA_025454475.1 Anaerolineae bacterium | reverse complement strand
GCAAGGCTTTCGCCTATGCCGGTACCGACTATGCCGGGTTGTCCAACCTCGTTTTTCTCCCCCTCGTCCTGAGGGCCGCCCCATGAAGCTCGTCGAGTACCTCTTCCTGCTGCTGCGGCAGTTCGTCGGGGGTCCGGGCCCCCTTGAGAACAACCTCGTGCGCTTCGGGCTGCCGGCCATCGTCTGGGCCGTCCTTGTCGCGATCGCGTGGAACCGCCAACGGACGGGCGAACACCCACGTGAGGCGTGGTTGGTCTGGGGCTTCGGCTTCGGCTTCGTGCGCGAGTTCTTCATGGTGCTCCATGTCAGCCTGCGCATCGCCAACCCCGCCGTAAACGAGACGCAACCTTTCATTGTCATGGAGCCGCTGGAGCACGCACTTGAGCTCATTGCCGTCGCGATCGTTGCCGGTGCCTTCATCCGCTATGTGCTCATTGAGGAGCATCTGGCGCGCCGGTTCATGCTCGTGGCCATCGCCATATCGATCGTCTGTTACGCTACCGCGTCACCTTCGTGGATCCGCGAGGTGCAGCTCGATCCCGAGGTGCGCTTCCACCAGACCTGGGGCGCCTGGGCCTTTCACGGATCGGCCCTCGTCCTGATCGGCGCCGCGATCTTCATTCTCCTCCGCAAGCGGACCTGGCTAAGCACCGTCGTGATCCTGACGCTGGCGCTCTTCTTCCTGGCTGAGGCCCTCCTGCTGCTCAACTACGCCTCCGGCCGGGCCTATGCCGACTTCCTCTGTCCCATCGGCAACAGCCTTCACATCCTGGCCGTCCCGTTGCTGGGCTTCATCTACCTCCGCGAACAGGCGCTAGAACAGCGAGAGGCCGAGACCCAACTTGCCGCCTACCGCGGCCACCTGGAGGAGCTTGTCACCGTCCGAACCGAGGAGCTCACGACGACCAATCGCAAGCTGATGCAGGAGATCGTCGACCGACAGCGGGCCGAGGCGGCACTATCGCGGCTGAGCCGCCACCACGAGTTGATTCTCAACTCCGCAGGCGAAGGCATCTTCGGCGTCGATGTCGACGGACACCACACCTTCGTCAACCGCGCAGCCGCCGACATGCTCGGCTACGAGCCGAACGACCTCATCGGAGGCACAAGCCACGCGGTCTGGCACCACTCCTACGCTGACGGAACGCCCTACCCCGAGGCGGACTGCCCGCTCCACAATGGCTATAAGACAGGCAAGGTGCGCCAGGGTGACGACCAGGTTTTCTGGCGCCGAGATGGCACCAGTTTCCCGGTACATTACGTCAGCACGCCGATCTATGAGAACGGCGACCTCCGCGGTGCCGTCGTCATCTTCCAGGACGTCAGTGAGGCCAAGCGTGCGCAGGCCGAGATCGTGCAGCGCAGCTCGGAGCTGGCACTCCAGAACACGATCGCGGCGACGCTGAGCCAGTCGCTCGATCTGCAACGCATCCTCGATACAACCCTTGAGACCGCATTGGGGGCGTTGGAGGTCGAGGCCGGGTGTATCCACCTCACAAATGGGAACGGCCTCACGCTCGCTCCCGAAGCCACGTGCGGAGGACAGCAGTACAAGGCCTGGGCGTGCTGCTCGTGGTGTCAGGCGGCGTGTCGCCGCATCGCGCAGGAGGCTGTGGAGGCCGGACTGCCGGTCACGCTCGCGGTCACGCACGGGGATGAATGTCCGGAGCCCGAGTGCCTGTGCGAGACTCCCACCAACACGCTCCTGTCCATCCCGCTGATGGCCAAAGGCAAGGCCGTCGGTGCGCTGACCTTGGCAGCCCGCCACACAGACGGCCTCACTGCCAATACGGCGCTACTGACGAGCATCGGCAATCAGATCGGCGTGGCGGTGGAGAACGCCCGGCTGCATCAAGAGACGCAGCGGTGGGCGGACCAGCTCGCCGCGCTACACGGGGCCAGTGTCAGGCTCAATGCCACGCTGGAACTCGACCAGATCTACGCGGGCATCGTCGAGGAGTCGATGCGCCTCCTGCGCTGTCACGCGGCGGCGCTCTTCCTCTGGCAGGAGTATGACCAGGCGCCTGTGCGGGTACTAGCTCGCGGACTGCAGGAGATCGACGCTGAGACGGCAGGTGCAGTGGACGCGCAGCAGCAACTTCCCGTTCACCTCTCGCCAGAGGAGGTCACGCGCCTCTCCGGTCACATCCGCGCCCACGAGATGCTCGTCGTGCCCGACGTGGCCCTTGACGACCGGTTGGAACTCCACTGGTCAGCGAACCTTGGACTGCAGGCCATCCTGGGGCTGCCGCTCTGGGGAGCTGATCGGCCGCTCGGCTTCGTCTTCATCATCGACCGCGAGTCGAAACGGGCATGGCGCCAGGATGAGATCGACCTTGCCGAGAGCTTCGGCAACCTCGCCTCCATCATCCTGGAGAAAGCGCGTCTGCACAGCCAGGCGGAACGCGCTGCGGCACTGGAAGAACGACAGCGCCTCGCCGCCGATATGCACGATGGGCTCGCCCAGACGCTCTCCTACCTCGGCCACCAGGTTGACGGGCTTACGGAGTTCGCCGGATTGGAGGCGCCGAGCCCGGACCTCCCGGACCGCGGGCGCGCGGATCACATCATCGCGGCCAGCGCGCGCATGCGTGCCATCATCGACGACGCCACGGCTGAGGTGCGACGCTTCATCACAGGGCTTCACGTGCAGCCTCGCCCTCCGCGCCCACTGCAGAGGCTGCTGGAGGATACCGTGTCAGCCGAGGAGCTCAGCGACGGACTCATCACGCGCTTCGAGACCGATCTTGACGCGTCGCTCTTCGTCTCCGAAGCCGTGGGCGAGCAGATCACGCGGATCGTCAAAGAGGCAGTACGCAACGCGCGCAACCACGCCAGAGCCACGCACGTGGTGGTGACGCTGCGCACCGAGGCCGGCCGAGCGATCGTCACGATCGCCGATGACGGACGCGGGTTCGACCCAGAGGCCCATGTGGCCGACGGACGCGGGCATTTCGGGCTCAACATCATGCGAGTCCGCGCCGCTCGCGTTGCGGGGAGCCTCGATGTTCGCTCTATCCCCAAACAGGGAACCAGTGTCGTACTCACCTGGCCGATCGGGCCAGCCGGGAACAACGATGAACGGTGATTCATGCCGTAACCTGGGCTTGCATCGATGCCGAACGTCCTTCGGCGCGCGTGCAGACCATTGAGACTGTGATAGGATCCACACCATGGCCGTGATACGTGTCCTACTTGCCGATGACCATCAGTTGTTCCGCGAGGGGCTCGCGAGCATCCTCGACGCTCAGCCCGACTTTGAGGTGGTGGGGGAGGCGGATGACGGCCTCGAGGTCTTCGTCAAGGCGCGCGAGCTCAACCCCGATCTCATCCTCATGGACGTCGGCATGCCGGGGTGTGACGGCGTCGAGGCCACCCAGCACATCAAGGCCGCGATGCCGGCCATCACCGTCGTTATGCTCACCGTCCAGGATGAGGATGAGAAGCTCTTCGAGGCGTTGCAGAACGGCGCCCAGGGCTACCTGCTGAAGAGCATCCGCTCGTGGGACCTGGTGGAGATGCTACGCGGCGCGATGCGCGGCGAGGCCGCCTTCAGCGCCGCATTAGGCGGTCGAATCCTCGCCGAGTTCCGCAGGCTCAGCCGCCAGACGGGCCGAGCCGTCGACGAGGAGGGCGCCGCGCTCACCTCTCGCGAGCAGGACGTGCTCAGCCTCGTCGCCGATGGCGCCACCGATCACGAGATCGCTGGTCGGCTGAGTATTAGTATCCACACGGTCAAGACGCATATGCGCAATATCCTGGCCAAGCTTCAGCTCAGCAAACGCCACGAAGCGGCCCAATACGCCCTCCGCGAGGGCCTGATTCCCCCACGCGGGAGCCACACAAACAGTATCCCTAGAGGTACCTAATCCTCGCCGTCAGATGACTTAGGTACCTAACGAGTCAGACCTAATCTTTCTAACCAAAAGAGCGATCCCAAAGATCGCTCTTTTTTCATACCTCGGGCCGCCCATGACTGATTGTGGGCACCCCCCTCCCCGTGGTACTGTAGAGACATCCTGACCAGCATCGGGACCACCCACCTGTCCCTTCACCCACCGGAGGACGTGTATGCGAAAACGACTGACCCTTCCGCTAATCGCGATGACCGTGATTGTGTGACGATGAACGCCCAGCAGCTTGTCGTTCTCTACGGGGATTCGCTCCTGCTCGACAGCGTGGAGGCGATTATGGCGGATGAGGCCCAGCTCAGTGTGATCCGCCTTCTCACCGCCACTCCGGAGGTTGCTGAGCGCATCTGCGCCTTGGGCCCGGACCTCGTGATCTTCGACCTCGACGCCGGCAACTTCCGCGGTCTCATCCCCTTCCTCAAGGCGTGCCCCGGCGCTCCCCTGCTTGGCCTCGACATTGCCACCAACCGGGTGGTGAGCCTGACCTCCCGCGTCCACACCGTGGCCAACCAGGAGGACCTTCGAAGGGTGGTTGAGCGCTACGTGGACCGGATCATGTCGGACCCCCGTCCGGAAACCAGCCCGCGCCCCACGGTGGAGCGGGCCATTTCAGCATAGGAACAGACTTCATTCATAGGGAGGATGCGCGATGCAGAAAAGACTGATCATCATGATCACCCTGGCAGTTGTGGGCGCCCTGCTCCTGGTGGGCGCCGTCCTGGCCGAGGACGGACTCATCTTCCGGCGCAACATCTCCAAGACGCCGGATGCGGAGACCGAAATGGCCGCCATCTACATGATGGACTTCTACGTGCCCGCGCAGGCGTCGACCGGCCATGTCGGGCCCGTCGATAACTACATCCTGGACGATGATGCAGACACCGTCGCTTACGAGGCCCGCGACTACGCCAAACCGCTGGTATCGGTCTACATCGACGATGTCAACGCGCCAGCGGAGTCGCCGATCGACGGCGTCGTGAGCATCTTCGGCGGCATGGCCTATGGCCACTTCGATGCGTTCGCGGGTGTGTCGCTGGATGATGGCACGAGCTGGAAGACCACAAACCTGTCCAATTCGGGCGGCGAGTCGTCCTTCATCCTGAAGGACGGTACGCCTTCGCCC
>JALOOJ010000083.1 GCA_025454475.1 Anaerolineae bacterium | reverse complement strand
CCGTGGCACCGCCGACCGCTCGAAGGCAGGAAGGCGTCCTGAGCTGGGACCGTGCGGCGGATTATCTTGGTCGCCTCCGGGCGGGAAGGCGCCGGGCGGCGGAAAAGGTGGTCCACGCGGCGCGGCCCTGGCCGTCGGGTGGCTCGGGCGGGCCTCCCCACATCGGGGAGGTCTTCTGTATCTGGGGCCAGGGCGAATCGCCTGACCCGTCCACGCCATGATACGTCTAGTTCATCGCAGGAGCAGTAGAGCCGCTGCGCGTTCACCGGATCTGCCAGCGCATCCTCGACGCCTGCTCCGACTCAAGAGCGAGCCACGTGCTGGCGCTCGCCAGCCGCCCTGCTGTCGCAAACTGAACGACTGGCCGATCCCGAAATGCGCCAATCGCGTCTCGAGGCCATCCCCATACCCCGAGCGCCGCTAATGCATTAGAGATCCCTTAGAAACTGGCACTCTACCCTCTCGAGTGCTTGACAAGCCCCCCGAAGCGTGTTATGATTCGGAATAGCGTTAGCACTCACACACCAGGAGTGCTAAATCCCGCAAGACAGTAAAACGAGATACGGAGGTTAGGTATGAGCGTGAAGATTCGACCCCTTGGTGATCGTGTGATTGTCGAACCCAACGACGACGAAGAGATGACCTTCGCCGGTGGCCAGTTGGTCCTGCCCGACACCGCCAAAGAGAAACCCCAGCAGGGAACGGTGGTATCTGTAGGCCCGGATGTCGAGGTCAAGAATGAGGACGGCGTTGTCGTCGGCCCTCAGGTAGGTGACCTGGTCATCTTCGCAAAGTACGCTGGCACCACGTTCAAGACGCGTGACGGCAAGGAACTGCTGATTCTCAAGGTCGACGACATCTTGGGTGTCATCGAGAGCTAGTCTCAGCGCAAGCATCACAAGATAAGCACATCACTAGTTGGGAGGAATGAGGAACTATGGCTAAGCAGTTACAGTTCGGTACAGAGGCGCGCGCAGGTCTGCAGCGCGGTATGGAAGTCCTGGCGAATGCCGTTGTCACTACCCTTGGGCCGAAGGGCCGCAACGTGGCTCTGGATAAGAAATGGGGCTCCCCCACCATCACGCACGATGGCGTGACGGTCGCTAAGGAGATCGAGCTCAAGGATCCCTTTGAAAACATGGGCGCGCAGCTACTCAAAGAGGCTGCGACCAAGACCAATGATATCGCCGGCGACGGCACCACGACCGCGACACTGCTTGCGCACGTCCTGATCGAGGAAGGTATGAAGAACGTCGCCGCGGGCGCGAATCCGATGCTTCTCAAGCGTGGCATCCTCGCCGCCGCCGAGAAAGTCGCTGCTGCGATTGCGGAAACTGCCATCGAGGTCAACACCAAGGCCAACATTGCCAATGTCGCCTCCATCTCCGCCCAGGATCGCCAGATCGGCGAGCTGATCGCGGACGTGATGGACAAGGTCGGCAAGGATGGCGTCATTACCGTTGAGGAGTCCAAGGGTCTCGAGTTCGAGACCGAGTACGTCGAGGGTATGCAGTTCGATCGTGGGTACATTAGCGCCTACTTCGTGACCAATCCCGAGACGATGGAGGCCATCATCGAGGATGCCTACATCTTGATCCACGACAAGAAGATCTCCGCGGCTCAGGACCTGGTCCCGATACTGGAGAAACTGGTTCAGCGCGGTGCGCGCAACCTGGTCATCATCGCGGAGGATATCGACGGTGAGGCGCTCGCTACCTTGGTCGTCAATAAACTGCGTGGTCTGCTAACCGCACTCGCGGTGAAGGCCCCCGGCTTCGGGGATCGCCGCAAGGCTATGCTCGAGGACATCGCGACCCTTACCGGCGCCACCGTCATCACTGAGGAGCAGGGCCGCAAACTCGATAGCGCCACTCTGGCTGACCTGGGCCGCGCCGACAAGGTCATCACCACCAAGGATGACACAACCATCGTCGGTGGTCACGGTGACGACCGCTTGATCCAAGGCCGCATCGAGCAGATCAAGAGCGAGACCGAGCGCTCCACCTCCGACTACGACCGCGAGAAGTTGCAGGAGCGGCTGGCAAAGCTGGCCGGTGGCGTTGCCATCATCCGCGTGGGCGCCGCGACCGAGACCGAGCTCAAGGAAAAGAAGCACCGTGTCGAGGACGCGCTAAGCGCGACCCGCGCCGCAGTCGAGGAAGGGATTGTCCCCGGTGGCGGTGTGGCCCTCGTCAATGCGGTAGCCGCGCTGGATGGGTTGGAGATGACCTATCCCGATGAGCAGACCGGCGTCACGATCCTGCGCAAGGCCTTGCTGGCTCCAGTCCGCAGGATTTCCGAGAACGCTGGCGAGGACGGCGCTGTAATCCTGGCGAATGTTCGCCGCAGCCAGGCCGAGCACAACAACCTGCATATGGGCTTCGATGTTATGACAGGCGAGTATGTGGACATGCTCGAGGCCGGAATCATCGATCCCGCCAAGGTCACCAAGGGTGCCCTGCTCAACGCGGCCTCCGTCGCCGCGATGGTACTGAGCACCGAGGCCCTGATCACCGACATTCCGGAGCCTGAGAAACCCGCTCCCCCGTCCGGCGGTCCCGGCGGCGGCATGTACTAGACCCTAGATGCATCCAAAGAGGGCGTGGCCGATGGCCACGCCCTCTTTTGTTTCGGGTGGTCGCGAGCCGACGCAGAGCTCATCCGCCGGCCCGCCAGTCTGTATCGACGGTAGCCTAGCCGACACCCGCAGCCCGGAGCCCCTTGTCCGTCAACGACCAGATCCTCAGCGCGCGTGTTGCCCCGCACGCCTGTGACAGCCCGCAGCTCTCGCAGGCAGTCCCGGTAGCGCACAGCTCTGCTTCCGTGAGATAGCCCCGTTTCGCGAGCTGCGCCAGCATCTCGGCCACCAACTCATCCGAGACACCCAGTTGCATCGCAAGCTGATCCTGCCTGTCCACCCCACGCTGGGAGATCAGACGTAGTATCTGTTGCAGCACCGCTATCCCCCCGCTATCAATGTCCCTATCTGATAGGTAGCCACCCCAGCCGACAGGGCAAGGAGCAACGAGGTCCCCACGCCCACGGCGGTCCATTTCCAGGATCCTGACTCCTGCTTCATCGCAGCCACCGTGGCCACACAGGGAACGAAGAGCATCTGCACGACCAGCAATGCCAGTGCCGCCGGCGGGGTCAGGACTGCCCGCATGTTTGATGCTACATCGCCGTAGAGCACACCCAACGTGGCAATGGTATTCTCCTTCGCCACGAAACTCGTGATGAGGGCAACCGCGACCTGCCAGGGCAGCCCCATCAGCCGCCCAAGAGGGGCAAGCGCGCGGCCGATCACGGCCAGGTAGCTTCCAGTGACCTCACCACCTCCCGGGAAGTATGACAGGAACCAGACAACGAGAGAAGCCACGAGGATCACGCTTCCTGCCTTCTGTAGGAAGGCAACGATGTTCCGCCAGACATAGAGCCCGATCGTGCGGGCGTTGGGCCTGTGATAGAGCGGCAACTCCATTATGAACACGGAGGCCTCCCCCCTCAACACAAAGCGATGGAGGGCAAGCCCGAGACCGGCGAGAACCACCAGGTTCAGGGCCACCAGCGCCCAGACGACGAATCCTGCGGCCTGACCAAGGAGCGCCGCGCCCAGAATCGTCACCACAGCCAACTGCGCCGCACACGGCACCATAGGGGCCAGCAGGATGGTGAGAATCCGCGCCCGACGCTCCTCAATGATCCGCGAACCGAGCACAGCCGGCACGTTGCATCCGAAGCCCAACAGGAGTGGCATGAAGCTCTTGCCGTGCAGCCCCATATGGTGCATAAAGCGATCTGTGACAAAGGCGGCGCGGGCCATATAGCCGGTATCCTCGAGCACCCCCAGCGCCAGGAAGAAGATCGCCAGAATCGGCAGAAACGTGATCACCATACCGGCCCCGCCAACGACGCCGTTCGCCACCAGATCAGCTAGCCACACGGGCACACCCACCGTCGGAGCCCAGCTCGCGAGGGAGGCGCCATATCCACCAACCAGCGCGTCAAGCCACTCCTGAAGCGGGGCTCCGACCAAATAGGTAAGGGCGAAGACGATGGCAAGCACCGCGAGCAATGCTCCGGTGCCCCACAGGGGATGGGTGAGCACGGCGTCCAGCTTGGACGTCAGTCCCACCAGCCCCACCCGCGGGCGAACCACGGCAGCCCGAACCATGCGGCCAATCCAGGCATAGCGGGCGCCGGCGATGTCCAGCACAGCGTCTTCATGCTGAAACAGCACTCGATGCATCGCCTCGCTGACATCGGGCGGCACGAGTGACTCGATCATGCTGTGAATCTCTTCGTCTCCCTCAAGCAGTTTGAGGGCCACCCATTCTACGGGGTAGGGATCACGGACATAACTGGCGATCAGCGCGATCAGTTTCGTCAGCACCTCCTCGTGTGCGGGCAGGATCGTTGGCCTTCGCGGCTCATACGGGTAGCTCCGCGACGCGACCGATGCCACCGCGTCAATCATCCGTGCAACGCCGTCGCTGCGGGTGGCGACCATCGGCACGACGGGAATTCCAAGCGCGGCCTCAAGCACTCGCGGCTCGATTGTAACTCCGTGACTCTCAGCCACGTCCATCATGTTCATCACCAAGACGACCGGTGATGGCAGCAGTAGTAGCTCTGCCAGAAGGTAGAGACTACGCTCAGGAATGGCCGCATCAACGACCGCAACGACCACATCCGGGCGCTCGTGCAGGACGTAATCCCGCGCAATCCGCTCCTCAACCGACGAAGCTGTCAGACTGTAGGTCCCAGGAAGGTCCACCACGTGGAAGGCGACCCCGTCACGTTCGTAGGAACCTGATTTGCGCTCAATCGTCTTTCCGGGCCAGTTGCCCACGTGTTGGCTGAGACCGGTGAGCATGTTGAAGATGGTCGACTTTCCGACGTTAGGCTGTCCTGCCAGCGCTACGACGATCGTTTCTACCTCGACCGCAGACGGTGCAGTCTCCCTTCTTCGAAGTGATGTTTCTGACCTATGATGGCGATGCATTGAACCCAGCCTCCGAACGATGAACTCGGACATGGTGTGCTTCGCCCCGACCGAGGGCGATCTGCGCGCCCCGAACAAGGACTATAACCGGCCCAGAACCGAAGTTGCGAACCATCGTGACCTCGGCGCCTGCTGTGAAACCCAGCGACGCCAGACGCGAGACAAACCGATGACCACCCTGCAAGGCGCCCACGAAGCAGGTCTCCCCCGGACTCAGGCTCTCTAGTGGAACCATACCCCCTCCCTCACTACGCAGGTTCAAGCCAGATCGCTTGCGCGTGCTCGAATGGCACGGCAACCGTGCGCTCCATTTCGGCAGCCGCGCGGTAGACAAGCACCTCCGTCGCTGCATCCCCCTGCGCCAGGACCCTCAGGTCGCGCCCCGGCGTCAACTGCCAGGCTGCCGCCAAGCGCAGGCGCTCGGGCGTCTCTGGAGCGATTCGGGAGACTCGCGCCTCAGCCCCCACCGGAAGGCTGCACAGACAGATCTCCGAGGCACTCTGCACTTGGGGAGGGATCGGCGCACCGTGTGGACAAGCGTCGGGCTCACCCAGAAAGGTAGCTAGCCGCTCTGTGACTTCCTCGGTCGCCGCGTGCTCCAGATCACCCGCGGCCTCGTGCGCCTCATCCCACGGCAGCGCCAGCTTATCCGTCAGGAAGCGCTCCCACAGCCGATGGCGCCGGAGCACCGCCATCGCGGCCGCCAAGCCGACCCCACTCAGAGTCACGCCGCGATATGGGTGATAGTGCACCCAGCCTTCCTCCTCCAGCTTCTGCACCATCTCGTGAACCGAGACCGGGGAGAAGCCGAAGTATTCGGTGAGTCGTGACAATGGCACCGGCGCGTCCGCATCCTCACGCAGCCGGTACACCGCCCCGAGGTACTCCTCGACCCGCTCCTGACGCACTGCACGCTCCGATCAACCAACCGCAGTCGATTTGTAAGGCATGCCTTATAATTCATGAGTATACTGGGTTGTCTAGACGTGTCAAGGCCCAAGTGGCGTCCACTCCCGAAGGTGCTCGCCACTTCGCGGAACGCTCGTCCGGTCTTCACCTTGCTCTCATGCCACTCGGTGCTATCATGCGCCAGCGCTATGGTAGAAGACGATACGATCCGATCGCTGCCCGAGACGCTTGGGCGTCATTGTCCGACGTGCGGAGCACGCGTGGCCGATGGGGCCACGGCTTGCTCGATATGTGGGGCAGCACTTGGCAGTGAGACTGGCGAGGGTGAGGTAGGCGAGGGTCCTCAGCGCCCCCAGGGCGAGGCTGTCGGTCGAAGCCGGGTTCGTCAGATCCTCCGTGTGGCAGTACTCGCTCTGATTGCCGTCGTGGTACTCGTGGGCGCAGCTGCCCTGGGCCTGCGGATGTCCAGAGGCGAGATCAGCACGGAACTGCCCACCTTCACACCTACGGTGACCTTCCAGCCCACCGCGACCAGTACCGCCACCGTGACGCCGTCGATCACGCCCACGTCACCACCCACTGAGACGCCGACGCCGGTGCCTCCGATCGAGTACACGGTCGTCGCCGGTGACACGCTGCTCGCGATCGCGATGGAATACGATGTGACCGTTGACGAGTTGATCGCGTACAACGGGATGGACTCCGATGCCATCGGCGAAGGTCAGACCCTGCTGATTCCGGCCGCCACTCCCACGCCCGGCCCGACGCCAACGCCGGACCCGGGACAGCCCACAGAGACACCCAGCCCCTTCATCTTGCACACAGTGCGGGCTGGCGACACACTCTCGACAATCGCCGAGCAGTATGGGGTCAGCATCGACGCAGTGCGCGCTGAGAACGAGCTCCCGACCAGCTCCCAGCACATTATGGTCGGCCTTGTGCTGGTCATCCCGCGCAATACCCCGACCCCTACGCCTGCGCCCGAATTCGATGCCACTCCCACCGCGACCCCAGTGATGCGCTACCCCGCTCCCTCCATGCTCAGTCCGCGCGACACCGCCACCTTTGTCGGGGCAGATGCCGTCGTCGCCCTACAATGGTCATCGGTGGGGATTCTCGAGGAACGCGAGTTCTACCAAGTAGAGTTGATCGTACCCACCGGGGAGCAGAACGTGACTGAGCAGGTCGTCCTGAAGTCAACGGTTTGGCGTGTCCCTGGCGAGTTGTTCCCCCCCGAGACGGTCGAGAACCGCGCATTCTCGTGGCGTGTATCGGTCGTCCGCCAGGTCACTGGCGCGGACGACGCCACATACAAGGTCATAAGCCAGTCCGGGCGACGGCGCACGTTCAGTTGGGTCACTGAGTAACGCGAGGCATCTTTGCAGCATCGAGCGCGAAGGCGGACCTTCGCGCTCGGCGATTCCCGTGCGAGTGCCGTGTTGGCGGTCAGCCGATAGCGATTCTGCCCAGGATCACGAGAAACAGGAAGCCGATAACGACGATGTCGAGCAGCAACAGAATCGCCAAGACAGCCTGTTGCCAGGGCAGCAGTCCCGCGATTCGACGGCCCGAAGCACTCTTGGGGGCAGCCTCCAGAGCCTCGGCTGCGACCGCCGCGGCTTCAGCCTGGCCACGCAGGACGTCTATCACCTCGCCCTCGTCGGCCTCCTCGCCAGGAGCCAGCGGCAGGCTCACAGCCGGAGCCGAATCCAAGGAAGCGGTCGACGTCTCCTCGGCGGCTGAAGGAGCGGCACGGAGGAAATCCCATTCCTCCTGGACGTCGTCGGGGATGGTCTCAAGCTCCTCCGCCTCGAGCGGCGCCGCATCCTCCTCTTCGTTATCATCCCGTTGCGCAGCCAGCTCGACCAACCAGTCGGGGATGTCACTCATTGCTGTGCCTCCGGTTGCTGTTGCGCGACCTCGCCGTCGCACTAGGGCGTTCTCTCGGCAGGTCGCCTGATCAAACCATCACCATACCCAAGATACACCAAGAGCCCACGCAAGTCAAATCGCCGATGACGCCGCTTCCACGAAGCTTCTATGCACGAGAGCCCGAGGTGGTAGCCCGCGCGCTCATCGGCAAGCAGCTCGTGCGTTACCTGAGCGGAGTCACCCTTGCCGGGCGCATCGTGGAGGCCGAAGGGTACCGAGGCCGTGACGATGCCGCGAGCCACGCCGCAGTCGGCCCCACCGGTCGCAACTTTCCGATGTTCGGCCCACCGGGCCACGCCTACGTGTACTTCATCTACGGCATGCACTGGATGTTCAACGTCGCCGCACACCCCGAGGGTATGCCCGGGGCCGTCTTGATCCGCGCTCTCGAACCTTTGGAGGGCGCTGAGGCGATGTGCTTCAGCCGCGGCGGAAGATATCGTGCCGATGATCGACGCCTGACCAACGGTCCGGCGCGTCTGGCACAGGCTATGGCGATCGATGGAACGCTCAACGCCGCGGACCTATGCGCCGATGAAGCATTGATGATCACCGAGGGGGAGCTTCGTTCCGGCGAGTGGCTCTCGTCCGGTCCGCGCGTTCGCGTCCCCGGCGACGAACGGGCCCGCGCCCATCCTTGGCGCTTCTGGATCGAGGGCAACCCTTACATCTCGTCGTGAGGCCGCGTTGCCCACCCGGCGCTCGCCCGCGAGCTTCCATACACCATCGCGACGGAGGTGCTCGCCAGGTTAGAACACAGCGAGATGTACCCGCGCCGGCAGCCCGGCGAGCGCGGGACTGGGAGTCCAATGGCCCGCTCTCCTAGAGGTCCTTAACAGCGGTCACAAACCAGTTATGCGGCACGCCGGGCATCGTGGTCGGGAACACAGGCAGAGACCAGCGACCGTGGTTGGCATCCTTCTGGCCAGCTTGCGTCAGAGAGGCCCGCCAACCTCGTGCCGCGAGGAAACCTACAGGGTCATCAAGAGTCCCGATCCACGGCGCACCGGCGGCGAGCTGCATTGCCAACCACTCCTGCGTATAGGGATGCGCCAAGGTAGCACTGTTGATGACATCGAATCCCAGCCAGCACCCGGGTGCGGCTGCAGCCGCTACCTGACCCACAACTCGCTCTAGCAATGCGCCCGGGAGGTAGAAGAGGAATCCCTCCAGCAACCAGACCGCTGGGGCGCGGCCATCGAAACCTGATGCAGCCAATGCGCCGAGCCAGTCGCCCACAAGGTCGGCGGCGATGATGCGGTGGTCGCAGGTCGGCTGCGCATTAGCTCGGGCTAGAACCGTGGCCTTGTGCTCGAGCACAGCCTGCTGATCCAGCTCATAGATGCAGGTGGCTTCGGGCCACGCCAGGCGGTACGCGCGAGTGTCCAGCCCCGAGGCAAGCAACACCACTTGGCGCAGTCCATGCTCGGTGACAATGCGCTGCAGGAAGTCGTCGAAGTACCTCGTCCGAAGCACGATTGGGGCCACTCGGTCGGCCGAGCGCCCCACTATCCACGCGGCGCCCACATCACCCGCCAACGCCGACGCCCAGGGATCGGAGATCAACCGATCCGGGCGCGCATACTCCATCGCGCGAACACTCGCCGTCCAGTACGCGGTCGCACCCAGCGGTACAGCACGTTCCTGGTCAACTGACACCTTTGCCCTCCTAGACTACGCTCATCTGACTGGCGGCAACACCTATCCAACGTAAACAGACGCCGAACCAGCGTGCGGTCCGGCGCCAGTGACTGGCCCACTAGTGCGTCTGGTCCCTAGAAGCGCTGGCGCAGCACCTCTTCCACGGTCGGTCGCCCTATAACCTGCAACTCGTAGCGGACGCGCTCCATCGGATGCTCGCTCTTCAGCAGCCTGGTGAGATCGATAGGCGTGCCCACGATCACGAGGTCACACGGCGTTCGGTTGATCGTCTCCTCGAGATCACGGATCTGCTTCTCGCCGTAGCCCATCGCCGGCAGCACGGCGCCTGTCGTCGGATACTTGGCATACGTCGCCGCGATGGTGCCGGCGGAGTAAGGTCGCGGATCGACGATCTCCGCCGCCCCAAACCGCTGCGCAGCCACATACGCCGCGCCAAAGGCCATCTCTCCGTGCGTTAGCGTCGGACCGTCCTCGATCACCAAGACGCGCTTCCCGCGGATCCGCTCGGGATGTGCCACGAAGAGCGGAGACGCAGCCTCAACGACGATCGCGTCAGGGTTAGCGTCCGAGATGTTGGCGTAGATCGTCCTGACGCTAGCGTAGTCGGCGGTATCGATCTTGTTGATGACGATCACGTCAGCGGCACGGAAGTTGGACTCGCCGGGGTAGTAAGCCATCTCATGACCTGCCCGATGCGGATCGGTCACGGTGATCCAGAGGTCGGGCCTGTAGAATGGAAGATCGTTGTTGCCACCATCCCAGACGATTACATCCGCTTCGCCCTCGGCCTGTCGCAGGATTGCTTCGTAATCGACCCCAGCGTAGACGACCAGACCCCGATCGATGTGGGGCTCGTATTCCTCTCGCTCCTCGATCGTACAGTCGTGTCGGTCCAGATCCGCGTAGGACGCGAATCGCTGCACGGCCTGCTTGACGAGGTCGCCATAGGGCATCGGATGGCGCACCGCAACCACCCGCTTGCCCATTGCCTGCAACACATCGCAGACGTGTCGCGTCGTCTGGGATTTGCCGCAGCCCGTGCGCACGGCGCACACGGCCACAACAGGCTTACTGCTCTTCAGCATCGTGGCTCGCCCTCCCATCATCCGGAAGTCCGCGCCATGCGACAGGACGAGCGAGGCCTTGTGCATAACGTACGTGTGGGGCACGTCAGAGTACGAGAATACCACTTGCTCGATCGCCTCCTCGGCGATGAGGCGATCAAGCTCACCCTCAGCCACGATCGGTACACCATTCGGGTACCGCCTTCCGGCAAGCTGAGGCGGATACCTGCGTCCCTCGATGTTGGGAATCTGGGTCGCAGTGAAGGCCACAACCTCATACTGCTCCCTGTCTCGGAAGTAGGTGTTAAAGTTGTGGAAGTCGCGGCCCGCGGCCCCCATGATGATGACCCGAATCGGTCTCATTAGCTATGACTCCTTCGCTAGATTGTTGGCCCCGCAGGGCGCCCGGCGTGGCACAACGCAGAACTGGTGCTACTGACACCCAAGCGAGAGCATAGCACATCGGCTACCGGGGCTCAAGTGAGGTTCGATGCTGGAAAAGCGGAGAATCAGCCATAGGTGGCCGATGGAGAAAGGCCTGAGCTGGAGAAGCTACGTGAGCGCCTGCCTGAGCGCCTGGGCTACTTCCTCTTGATGGGGAACCAGCGCCCCCAGCACGCCGTTCACGAATCGTGGCGAGCTATCCGCGCCATATTCCTTGGCCAGTTCCACAGCCTCGTTTATGGCTACCTTCACTGGAACTCCGCCGATGGAAAACTCATACAACGCCATCCGCAACACATTGCGGTCGATGACCGCGACCTGGTCCAGCGGCCATTCTGGAGCGTGAGACTGGATATAGCTGTCCAACTCCGGCGTTACAGCCACGACGCCTGCTACCAACGAACGCGCATACTCCTCCGCGCGAGAGTTTGGCACAGCTAACTCCCCCAACAGCTCGTGGAGGACCTCGGTCGGCGGATGCCCAACGAGGTCGATCTCGTAGAGGGCTTGCAGTGCCAGCTCGCGAGCAAGGCGGCGTTCACCCTTCACGGGCCCACTTCCCTCGACCTGCACGAAACCCATGGGCGCGCTCAATCGTCGCCTAGGCTGCTTCGTCGTTGGACCAAGTTTCGGCTGGAGCGTACACAACATCCTCAATGCGAACGTTGACTGCCTCAACCGGCATTCCCACCATCTGTCGCACGGCGCGCGTAACCTCGTGTTGGACCCGACGACCCAACTGCAGCAAGCTCTGATCAGGGCCGGCCAAAATGTGCAGGTCGACTAAGACGCGGCCCTCACGAACCTCCACGGTTACGGAGTGGCTGGACGTCCCTAGCAGTCGGTCCACATCCCGTTCGGCGATCCCTGCAACTCCTGGAACGCCCAGAACCGCCAACCGGGCTATTGTCTCAAGGACCGCTGGCTCAACTGTCACGGCACCGGGAATCACGTTTGGCTCCATAGGCTCACTCTCCTGTGCCACTCAGCCTCCATACCCGGAAAAGAGGCGGGCCTCCGCAGAGGCCCGCCTCATGTCGATCCAACAACATCCCATCCTCACTCGGCCGAGACCGCGGTCCCGAACGACAGCTTATCCGCGGCAAACGTAGGCATCCCTTCCCGAACTCGGCTCGCTGCGCCGAGCCAATGGCTAGCTCTCGTCGGTCTGGATGACCTGTCGGCCCCGATAATGCCCACAGTGCGGGCACACGTGATACGGCTTCACAAGTTCCCCACACTTCTCGCACGCGAGCAGCGTGGGAACTGCAGGGGATCGGTAGTTGCTCGCCGTTCGGCGGTCGCCGCGGCTGCTTGGAGTTCGTCTCTTTGGTACTGCAGGCATCTCTCTTCAATCTCCCTTGTCGCACTAGATCGTCACTCCACAGTCCCGGGCTCACGCGACCGAGAGGGTGACGCGCACCCATTATACAGAGAAGCCGCTTCGTGTCAAACTCGCTTCTCGGCGATCGCCGCTTCACGCTCTGCTTCCAGGCGTTGCAGCCCATTCTCCACCACACGAATCTGCCGCGTGAGCTCGGCCTGCAACTGGCTTAGCGCGTTGAACACGTAGTCATCTGCGTCTGACTGCAGTCTGTCAGCCTTCTGCCGTGCCTCCTGGATTATGGCCTTGGCCTGTCGCTGGGCATCGACGACGAACTGATGGCTCGCAGCCATTCGCTCGCCCTCGTCCCTGGCCTTGGAGGTGATCCGCTCTGCTTCCTGGCGTGCGGCTTCGACCACAGCATCGCCGTCGCGCACGACCCGCCGCGCCTGCTCAACTTCCTCAGGCACAGCCTGCCTCAACTGGGCTAGGTACCCCCGCACTTCATCCTCGTTGACCATCCGGTTGCCCAGAAAACGTGGGCACTCCTCCGTGAGGTAGCGCTCAAGACGATCGATCAGGAAGTCGACATCCATTGTCCCTCCTCACTCACGAAGAACCACGGGCAGCCGAGTGTGCCGATCTAGAGCTCATCCGACGCCGCTGACCGACCGCAGCCCGCAGGCTGGCGCCGGGCGTGAAGAGCCCGCAATGCCAGCGGATGCACCATTCCTGACACGTCACCCCCAGCCTCGAATACCTCTTTTACCAGGCTGGCGCTCACAAATGCATACTCGTAACGCGTCATCAAGCAGATCGTCTCCACAGAGGAACTCAGCTGCTGGTTCATAAGGGCCATCTGGTACTCGCGTTCAAAATCCGAGATCACGCGAAGTCCCCGCACCAACGTCTGAGCGCCACATCGGCGTGCCAAGTCCACAGTCAGACCTGTGTAGGGCATGACCTCGATGTTGCTGCAGGATTCAAGGATCGCCCGTGCCAGCGCCACGCGCTCCTCAATCTGGAAAAGCAAGGACTTCTGCGGCACAGCATAGATCGCAACAATGAGCTTGTCAAAGAGCGAAGCGGCGCGCATGGCGATGTCGGTGTGCCCGTTGTGGATCGGGTCGAATGAGCCTGGATAGATAGCGACACGCATAGGCCTAGCTCAAGTCGCCGGCGCTCTCCCAGAGCGCGGCGACGCGTTCGCGCAAAAAGCGGTGCTCAGGCAGTGTCAGATCCGGGTCCTCTTCCAGCAGAGCGCTCGCCACACCACGAACGTCGCGCAGCATCCGGACGTCAGTGAATTCTGCCATCGGTAGAATGGGGAAGCCGCTCTGCTGTGTGCCCAGGAACTCACCCGGGCCTCGCATCGCCAGGTCCTTCTCAGCAAGTACAAACCCATCGTGTGTCGACTCCACCGCTGCCAGCCGTTCGGCCGCCTGAGCCGAGGTGTCCCCAGCCAGCAGAAGGCAGTAGGCCTGGTCAGCACCGCGACCAACTCGTCCACGGAACTGGTGGAGTTGAGCCAGACCGAATCGGTCCGCCCCATCAATCAGCATCACAGTGGCATTCGGCACGTCTATACCTACTTCCACGACAGACGTCGCCACGAGGATGTCCAACTCGCCTCCAGCGAAGCCGGTCATGACGTGCTCCTTGTCGGCCGAACGCATACGCCCGTGAAGCAGACCCAGACGACAATGCGGGAACACCTCTTTCTGCAGACGCTCGTATTCGTCAGTGGCGGCCCGCGCATCGACGGTATCCGATGACTCCACCAGAGGGTAGATGATGAACGCCTGCTTTCCCAGTTCCACCTGCCCCTGAATATAGGCGTAGGCGCGACCGCGCTCCCGGGGCGTGAGCACGCGCGTCTTCACTTGTTGGCGACCCGGTGGCATCTCGTCCAGTACCGAGACATCGACATGCCCCCAAAATGTCAGCTCCAACGAGCGCGGAATCGGGGTAGCGGTCATCACCAACAGGTGCGGATTGTAGCCCTTCTCCCGTAGCGTCGCGCGCTGCTCGACCCCGAAGCGGTGCTGCTCATCGATCACCACGAGCGCAAGATCGCGAAACGCCACCGCCTCCTGAATCAGGGCGTGCGTGCCCACGACCACGCGGAGCGAACCATCTGCCAGACCAGCGTACACCTGCTCGCGATCAGCGCCTGCCGTGCTACCCGTCAGCAGCCCGAGCGCCGGTCGAGGCTCAGGAAAACCGGCAAAGAGCTTCGAGAGGCTCTTGAAGTGCTGCTCGGCAAGGATCTCAGTCGGCGCCATCATCGCCACTTGGCAATCGGCATCCGCCACCACAGCCATTAGGAAAGCGGCAACAGCGGTCTTCCCTGAACCCACGTCGCCCTGCAACAGGCGGTTCATCGGGTCGCCAGAAGCCAGGTCGTTGAGCATCTCTTTGACGGCGCGCTGTTGTGCAGCCGTCAGCGGGAACGGAAAGGCTGCCCCGAGTGCATCGGTCCTCTCGGGAGACGTGGCGATCCTTCGGCCCGGCTGGGACTTCCACTGCCGCTTCTGTCGCAGCAGCCCCAACTGGAGGTACAGCACCTCCTCAAACGCCAGGCGACGGCGCGCCGCAGTCAGGTGTTCGTGGCTGTCGGGAAGGTGGACGCCCCACAGTGCCCGGGAGAGCGGAAGCAGTTCGTGGTCTGCGCGCAACGCCTCCGGCAGCGCGTCCGGGATTCGGCTGGCCCAAGCGGCAAGGGCTCTGCGCATCGCCGCACGCATCCAGAGCTGTGTGAGTCCCTCCGACAGGGGATAGACCGGCTGAATGCGCGCGTTCGCCACATCGGTTCGGCCTACGATCTCCCAGTCTGGCGAGTTCATCGTCAGTCGGCCGAGATACTCATCGACCTTGCCACTGATGAGAAGGTGCATTCCAGGACGGAGGCGCTCCTCGAGGCGCCGTTTCCCGAACCAGGTGACCTCCATCGTGCCGGTCTCATCGGAGAGAATGGCTCGGAAGAGCTCCCGCCCGTGATGAGTCTTGCGAAGGCCGGCTTCCCAGACCGTCGCCAGAACACTCACGCGTTCGCCGTACTCCAGGCGATCGATCGTCTTGAGCAGCGAGTAGTCCTCGTAACGCCGCGGGAACGTATGGATGAAATCGCGCAGCGTATGCACACCGAGTTTCTGGAGAAGGCCGCTCCGCTTGGCACCAATGCCCGGCAGTACTGCAACCGGTGCGTCCAGCCCGCGACCATCGCGCGCCGCGGTAGCTGCGGCGCGCCCCTCCTGCGCCGGTGACGGAGGCCGTCTCATCGGTGGTTGCGTGATTCCCGGAGCAGGCGGACTGCCGAGCGCGGGCACGGCAGGGCTGGCAGAGGATGCATCGTGCAGACTGCCAGTGGCAGGACGCGCCGATGATTGGGGGACCGCCTGCGCTGGCTGAGTGCCCTCGATGTGGCCTTGCTGTAGCATGGGCAGCAGCTCGTCGATGAGCGCTCGACGGCCCGCTTGGTCCAACTCACTGTATCGTTCGAGTCGCCCCGCTACCAACGCGATCCAAGCTTCAGCACCATCGCCGAAAGCCTCACTTGCCTGCCGACGCCATGTGTCGACGTAGCCTGCCAGGCCTCCAGCAACCGCGCGGTCGCGATAGTCGAAGTCGCGCGCCTCCAAAGCAAGCATCTTGCTTAACGTTTCCACTGGTCTAGCCATGGTTTCTCCACGTGTCTGGGTCTGGTCGCGATCCGTGCGCCACAACCGAACAGGTCAAGAGTGGTCGAGAGCTGCAGCGCGCGGAAGGAGGCGTTGGACCGGCCTAGCGCCAGACGCCTTCGTATACGATCAGGCCCAGCCCCTCAGGGCCAATATGTGATGCGATGATTGGGTCATAGACGATGTACGGTACATCGAGGCCCGGCGCGATCTGCAGCAGCCTGTCCTTCAGGTCCAGCGCTTCTTCGTCCGGCGCTTCCTGACCCTGGAATATGACCATCTTGGTGATACGCGAGAACTCAGACGCGAACTCCACAAGTCGGTCAATCGCACGCTCGGGACGTCTGCTCTTCTCCAGGGGGATCATGTCCCCATCCTCGATCTCGACAAAAGGATGGATCTTAAGCATCGCGCCTAGGATGGCCTGAGTCGCGGTGAGTTTGCCGCTGCGGTGAACATAGTCCAGCGTATGTGAGACCATCACCACATAGATGCGCGGTATCATCCCACGAATGCGACGCACAACTTCGGCCAACGGAACGTCGCCGCGCTGCAGCAGCTCACCGGCGCGCTCAACGAGCAATCCCAGACCCACGGACACCGTCTGTGAGTCCAGTATCGTGATATCGCAGCGGCCCATGAAATCGCGTGCCGCAGCCCGCGCGTTGCGTACGATCGGGCTCAGCCGGCCCGATGACAGCACCACCAGGATCTGGTTGGTGCGGTACAGGGATCTCTCAAAAACTGCGCGGAAATCGTCAGCCGATGGCCCCACAATCTCGATTGGGTCGCGAGACTGACGCAACT
>JALOOJ010000082.1 GCA_025454475.1 Anaerolineae bacterium | reverse complement strand
GGCTGTGACAGATCGACGCTGAATCCGCGGTCGACCGGAGTCCACGCCAGCGGGCGCCCGTCGCCAAGCACCGAGACGCGCGTTCCAGGGCCGGGGCGAATCCCGTTGACGTGCAGCTTGCCATCTGGCGCAGCGACACGCGGATCGATGACGATGCCGTACGCGGTGCTGCCCTTACGCGTGAACCGGACCGAACCCGACTGATACGGTGAGAGAGGCCTCGTACCATAGATCGCGTCGCCGTTGGTCCGCATCCAGCGCCCAATCTCCGCAAGGCGCGCCGCCACGTCGGCGGGGATGCGGCCAAGGGGGTCGGGCCCGATTCCGAGCAGTAGGTTACCACCTTTCGCTGAGGTCTCGGCGATCATCCGCACGACCTCCTGGGTGCTCTTGAGGATCTCGTTGGACACGTACTTCCATTTGCGGCCCAGCGTGATGCACGACTCCCACGGCACGCCAAGCGGCTCCGCCGGAATCTGCTGTTCCGGTGTGACGAAGTCCTCATAGGGACCACCGACCGTCCTATCGGCGATGATCAGCCCCGGCTGGTGCGACCTGGCTTGTGCGGCAATCTCCGCCATCCGTATATCCTGTCTGGGTGGGCGAACTTGCCCGCCGTCCAGCCAAAGGACGTCGATCGGCCCGTAGCCGGTCATCAGCTCCTCGATCTGCCGGTGCACGAAGCCGACAAACCGTTCCCAGCGCTCGGGATCCGCAAGTGTGTCGTAGTTCGGGTGGCGATCCTTGACGGGGAAATCCGGCGACCAATACCAGGGGCTGGTCCAGTCCGACTTGGAGAAGTAGCAGCTAATCGCCAGGCCGCGCCTCCGGAAAGCATCGAACGCCTCCTTCACGATGTTCGCCCGTGGCTGCACGTGGAAGGGGCAGTCGGGGTGCGTGATACGGTAGTCGGTTGTGCCCGTGTCGAACATGCAGAACCCGTCGTGGTGCTTGGTCGTGAGCGCGACGTACCGCATCCCAGCATCGGCGATGATGGCGGCCCAGGCATCGGGGTCGAATTCGACCGGGTTGAACGACCGGTTGAGCGCGCGGTAGTCAAGGCTAAATCGGTCGAGATCCCTCCCGCGCTCGATCCACGGTGCCAGATCGTCCGGACGGGCCCAGGTGTCGGCCGGCACCAGCGGCCAGGACTCGATGCAGTCCCACTGGCTGTAGGGGCCCCAATGGATGATGCACCCGAAGCGCTGGTCCATGAACCAGTCGAGGCGCTCCTGCAACCATTGCGGCTTCGCGGTGGAAGTGATCTCGGTGGAATCACTGTGGGCGATGATATCGGTCTGTTCCGCTGTCATGGTGTCTGCCTCCTGTAGTTGCCGCCGATAGGAATGTCGGGGTTGGCGAAGTAGTTGTCAGCGATCTGGCACGGCCTGGAAACCTCCAGCAGCAGCGCCGGACCCTTGCCGGTGAAGCTGTGGGGCATTCCCTGAGCGACGGGAAGCACATCGCCGGGGCCCATCTCGAGGATGCGGTCGCCGCAGTGCATCGTGACCGCGCCCTTGACGATGTAGAAGGTCTCGTGCTTGTCGTGGTGGCTGTGCGTGGGACATGTCTGGCCATCGAAGACGAAGAGGTATTTACCGCAGTAGCCTTCCGCGGCCTCGTTGGCGATCCAGGTCTCGATCAGGCCAATCTCGGCGAAGGACCCGAGGCCGAAGTCGAGCACCAGGGGCGCCACTGGGGGTGTGGCCATCTCCCAGGCCCGCATCTGAGCGTGAAATGCCTCGAGATACGGTGAACTCCGCGCCGGGTCCAGACTTATTGCGAGTCCCTTGTCCAGCTCGTCCATGGGTCGCCTCCTCTACCCTTCGCAAGGTCTCCGCACCTTGCCAAGGATCCAGATAGGGTTCGTAGTAACGGCTTCAGCCGTTCTGGCGGCTGCTGACGCCGCTACCGGAACCGCTGAAGCGGTTACTGCGAACCCGACGTTTCTGCTCGGGTCAGCCCACCTTTTGGCGGTCCGGGTCATCCTTGTGGATGTCGACGACGGGCGAGACGGGATCGAGCGCCGGCAGCGTGGCCTTGGCCCTGGTGCCCCCCTCGACCATCGGGTCGAAGACGTCGTGCAGACCCAACTCGGTCAGCTTCTGCCGCGTGGGCCACCCTGTCTTCACGTCCCAGCCGCGTATCTGATAGTAGTCGTCCATCAAGGGTATGAACTTCGCCCGATCCAGAGCCATACGCTCGCCGAGCTCACGGTTTGGCCAGTTCTCGTCGTATTCGAACGCCGGCACGACGCGCTCGTCCATCACGCGATCGCGTCCGAAGTGGCGGATGGCGATGGCGCGCTCAAGGTTCAGCACGCGCTCCGCGGCGCGGCTGAACTCAGTGTAGTCCCAGTCCACGCCGGTGCCGGCTGCGAAAAGGTGCGCCTCGGTTTCGTGCCCATCCAGCTCACCGACCTTTGCGAAGTGATCCGGTGTGTGGGCGCTGTAGATGAGTGGGAAGACCTGGTCGTCGGTCGAAAGGCAGTCCTTGATGACCGAACGCACGCCGTGCCAGGCGGCGGGAATCGCCTTGCCCTCGTAACCGCTCAATGGATCGAGCGTGTCGGCACGTCCGTAGACCCTTTCGCCGATGGCGCGCATGTGGTCCCACGTGATCGGGTTGTCGCCGTGGCCCATGTAGCCCCAGGGACCGCGGTGCATCACGTTCTGCACGTAGCCGTGAGTGCTGCTGGCGGGGTCGCGCGTATCCATCGCCCAGTGAAGCGCTCCGACGATCCAGAACGGGTAGACGATGTGGTTGGTGAAGCAGGCGTGACCATCCCAGTGACCTGCGTAACCCCAACCCGTGTAGTAGCGGCGCATGTTCTCGACGCCAAGGTCGAGCAGGTACGCCGCGCGCCATCCGCCCTCTGCCAGCGCATCGCCGATCCCACGTCGGTAGGCCATCGCGTCAAGGAGGGTGACCCAGAAGTCGTTCGAGTTCCAGTCCATCGGCTGGCCCTCGATCTCCGAGATCAGGCCCTGCGCCTGGCACGCCCGCAGCCACGGGACCATGCCCACCAGTATGTCCCAGTGGTTGAGGCCGAGCCGGTTCGCGTGCATGTTGAGCTCGAGTGTGCCGTTAATGCCTAATCGCCAATCGTACACGGTGCCCGGTCCGCCCCCGAACAACCCGCTGACACAGCCGATGGTACCGGACCACTTCTGTTCGAAGTGCCGGCCCTGAGCATTGCGAATCTCGGTGCGGCAGGGCGTGACGCAGTACTGCGTGCAGGGCACCAGGCGCGCCTCCCCACCGCCGTTCGCCGCCAGCTCGGCATTGATACGGGCCATCCGCTCCTTCATCCCGCGCAGGTTCTGCACGGCCTTCACAACGTCGCTGAACAGGCCCTTCAGCCGCTCGGGGTGTGCCACAGGCACATCGGTGGTGCCGATCACCGTGATCGCTTTGAGCTTCTTGCTGCCCATCACGGCGCCGAAGCCGCCCTGTCCGGCGACGGAGGTGCTTCCGGTGTGGATCGTGGAGATGCGCGAGAGGGTTTCCCCCGCAACACCGATCGTGAGCGTCCGGACGCCGCGCCCGTCCTGCGCTTCGATCATCTCCTGCGTGACCAGAGCGTCCTGGCCCCAGAGCGCATCGGCCGGAAGCAGGCTGACCCGGTCATCCCGTATCAGGATGCGGACGGGTGTCTCGCTGGCACCGGTGATGATGACAGCATCGTACCCCGCGAGCTTGAGCTCGTGGCCCCAATGGGCGCCGATATTGGCGCGGGTGAACCAGGAGTAGGGGTCGCCCTGCGGACCGAAGGTGCAGATCGAGGTGCGCCCTGAGTAGGGCGACCGTGTCCCGGTAAGCGCACCGGGCACGATCATGAGTGGGTTGCGCGGTTCAAAGCAGCCTACTGGTTCGGGGTACTCATCCCAGAGGATCTTGGCGGCGATGCCGCGAGCGCCGATATACTCGGGGGTATAGCTGTCACTGGGATCGGCCCAGATGCGGCCATCGGACAGGTCGTCAATGCGCAATATGCGGTTGCGCCAGGCAAAGGTGGGGGCGAAGGAATCGAGGGTGACGGTTTTACTCAACACGACGATGATCTCCTCAGAGTGTGTTCTGATCGCGAACGGTCTGTTCCATGGCGTACTCGGGCTCGGCGGGGAAGTCCCCGACGCGGTCCCGGATCTGCTCGCGCAGAACGCGAAATCCCATCTTCCGGTAGAGCGCGACGGCGCGTGGGTTGGCGAGCTGCACGGTCAGCTCCATCACGGGCGGGCCCACCTGGCGCGACATCTCCAGCAGCCTGGTCATCAGCGCCTGGCTCGCGCAGGCAGATCCCGAAGACGCTCGACCGGCTGCCATCATCCCGCCAGCGGAACCAGTTGTACCCTACGATCGCGCCGGTACGCGGGTCTTCGGCAACAACACAGACGTCGTTAGGCGCATCGGCCTCAGCAGCGCGTCGGGTGGCATCAGCCCGTGTCAGGCGCGGCGGGCAGTAGAAGCGCCAGGTCTCGCGCGGCAGCGAATCGTAGAAATCGCCAAGGGCACCGGCATCAGCCGTGGCCAAGAGGCGCAGCTCGACGGTGCGTCCGTCCTTCAGTACGACCGGCGTGGGTGGGAAACGGGGATGATCTTCTGGTCGCATCAGGCCGGCTCCCGGTCTTGGTGCTCGCGGAAATGGCGGAACAGCGCACGGCGCGAGGGTGGCGTGACGGCAAGCAGCGCATCGCCGGTGCTGTAGAGCGTCGCCAGCTCGTCAAAGCAGCGCTCGGTGAGATCCGTGGAGCGTCCCCCACTGCGCTGGAGCTCGGCGTCGAGCGTGGCCCTAAGCCAGAGCAGGCGCCAGCGCCAGCATGATCGGACGCGCGCCGGGAGCCGGCGGTCCATGCGCGCGACCATCGCTGCCGCGGCGAGCGCGTTGGGGCGATCCACGAAACGGTAGAGCTTGCTGCCCGCCAGGTCCTCGGGAGCGTGGATCTGTGTGTCCAGCACCTGCGTGCGCACATCATTGGCAAGGCCGTGATCGAGCCCGCTCTCCAGCGCGGAGACCAGCCGCACCACGTCGTCGGCCACCGCGGGTCCAACCTCGTAGGCGGCGTACTCGCGCACGATGGACTCAGCAGATGCCTCTGGACTCCACCCCAACTGAAGCGTCAGAACCTTGTTGATGTCCTCGTAGATGCCCTCGGAGTAGGGGAAGGCACCGGCGAGCAGATGCCCGTTAGCATGCTCATAGGCCTCCCAGGCGGACGGCCGAGGATTGGCACCATAGCCGCCCCAGGGAAGGTTGCCCTCCATACTGATCTCCGGGAAGCTCACAACCGGCAGCCCGCCGGGGACGCCGAGCCGAGTCAGGGCATCGGGGAAGCCGCCGAAGTCACCGGCGAGAAGCAGGTCAACCCAGGGCGGTGCGCCACCCGCGAAGGCCCGCGCCAAGCCCTCCCACTCGCCGGCTGTGAAGTGGTCGAAGTACCAGGTCGACAGGATGACCTGGGCGTTGGGCAGCTTCTGCCGCACCAGAGCCGCCACAGGTTCGGCAGTGCGCAGGAACCCATTGGCCCCCCAGGGTGCGCACTGCTTGCAGGTGCAGCCACCCTGGTCATAGGGCCAGATCCACACGTAGGCGATGTCCAGATCGGCGAAAGCGTCGAGCATCTCACTTCGCGTAGTTGTAATGTAGTCGAGCCCGCCTGGCTTGCTCGGACAGATCTCGCGGTGGTAGTGGTCGCCGGGGGGGCTCGTGTAGCCATCGTGGCCCGCGGTCCAGTCGGCCCGCAGAGCCTCGGGGCTGTCCGTGTAGCCCTCATTGGCGATCGTCGTCAGGCCGCCGCGGATTCCCACGGCGTTCGCCGCGCTGAGGATGCGGCGGAGCCGATCGATCATGGCCTGCGCTGCCGGATCGTCGAGCCCGCGGTATGTGTGCATGTCGAACCAGACAGCAAGCGCGTTGCAGCCCCAGAGCGCGAGCTCCTCGACATAGCGCTCGATCGCCTCGACCGGCGCCGCCGCGTAGGCGTTGCCGAAGTGGGTCGCGAAGTACATCCCACGGATGGCTCTGGCGGGAATCGAGGCGCCGCGCCAGTCGCTGAGCTCGACCTCGCCATCCTCGAAACGGGAGCCGCGTAACAGCTTGCCGACGCCGTACAACACGCCGCGATCATCGCCGCCCGCAACGGTGATTGCATTACCGTGCTCCGAGGTGACTCGGAATCCCTCGGCTGCGATGCTCGGGTCCGTCGTCAGCTGTACGATCGCGTCGGCACTGGTGTCTTCGGTCGCGATGACGCCTGACCGCTCAACGAGCTCCCGTGCCAGCAGCTGCGCTGCCTTCCGGATCAGGGCGCCTGGCTGTCGATCTACTTTGATGTGTACGGATCTTACCATAGCTGGCCTCGGTTTCGTTGGTCTGGCGCGTAGCAGCATCGCTCTTGCCGCGCAGTGGCGGCGCGGGCGAGATGAGAGTCACCTGGCTGGCGCACCACCGGATATGGGTGGGCTATGGCACCCGCGGCTTAGCGAGGATCTCGCGAATCTCGAGCTCCAGGAAGGTCCGTGGGTAGGCGGGCTTGCACACGATGGCCGTGTCGGCGCCGTCGCTCGTTCCCGCGACCGCGATGACCTCCGAGTGAACGTCGACCATTCCCGCATCAGCTGCCATCAACAGGCATTCCACCGCGACCTTCATCCCTTGCGAGAAACGGTACAGCGTCTCGCGCACGATCTCCTCAGTGCCGCGACCACCACTTCGTGCGGTGAACGCCGAGCCCACGCCGTCGCCGAGGGCATGGGTGCCCGTGCAGACCTTGACGCCCAACGCATAGAGCTCCGCCCGTTCCTCCGGCGTCATCGGCCACCCCTCGGACTCGAAGCTGTGGCTGAGCGTGACGGCGATAATCTGGATCCCCAGAGGCGAAAGCATCTCGTGGGCCTCACGGGCTGTGGCGCCGTGGGATGAGGCGACGACGACTTGCTTGATGCCCAGCGCCTCGGCGCGCTCCTTCACCGCCCCGAGTGTGGCAGTGGTGTTATGTCGTCCCGCTCGTTCGAAGAGAAGGGTCTTGATTTCCATTACGCTCCTTTGCCTGAAAAGGAATTGGTGACCAGGGGCTACCGGCTCGGAACTCAGTCTAGTGCCGGATCGAGTGAACGCAACCCAATTGCCTTCCTAGTGCCGGGGGGCTTCCGAAGGTCCCCGGCACCTAGATGACGGGACTCCCCCTATCCTCGGTAGTCACCGGCACCGCAGCCTGATAGATGTCGGCGTCGGCAGTAGCGTGAAGGCCGTATGTACGGAGGCACGCAGGAAGGAAGGCCGAATCCCCCCGTCCGTATGTCGTCTGTCCCGCCGGCGAGGTCACTGTGACCTCGCCTTCGACGACCAGCAGCACCGCAGGCACTTCGCCCTTGTCGATGGTGTGGCTCGCTCCTTGCGGAAGTGCCCAGCGACGCATCTCGAATTCGGCGGCGGGCGTCGTGTAGATCCAGCGTGTGATACCGCTCTGGTCAGTGGCGGGATCACCGTCGAGGACGTGCGGCGTCATCGGCGTCGTGTCCATGATCTCCAGCAGTGTCCTGGCGTCCTTGAACTTCGGTGTGAGACCCACGCGCACCACGTTATCCGAGTTGGCCATGCACTCGATGATATTGCCCTTCAGGTACGCGTGCGGCACTCCGGCTGTCGTGTAAAGCGCTTCTCCTGCGTCGAGGTGCGCGTTGTTGAACAGGAACGACGCGAACAACCCGACATCGCTGCTGCCATAGTGGCCGCGCAGATCGAGGAAGCGCCGCTCCACCTCATCGAGTCGACCGCTCTGCGCCACCAGTCGCGCCGCCAGCGCATCGACGGCTGCGCTGAGCGCAGTGGGATCAGCCGCGGCGTTCACGATGAGCGCGGAGAACAGCGCGCGGGCGAGACACGATTCGTCTGTGCCTGGCAGGCCGGGGGCGCCGACCAGGCGCACGACGTCCGAGACGCGCGTCGCGACGGCCTCGCCAACAAAGGCCGCGATCTCGGGATAACGCGTGAGGGTAGCCGCCAGGTCCGCGAACGGCTTGAGCCCCATCAGCGCTGCGAGCCCATCAAGCGCGATCGCGATCTCGGGCTTGTGGTTGTCGTCGGGGTAGTGCGCCGGATCGGCGGCGTGTAGCACCTCGGCTTGGGCCTTCGTGGGATGAGCCTGGATCGACAGCGCCTCGCCGGCGGACAGGACCTTGAGCAGGAAGGGAAGGCCACCGAATCGCTCAAGGACCACCTGGCCGAGCGCCGCGATAGGATGGGCCGCGACCCACACATCGAGCCCCACCGTCGCGCCATCTGGGAGTTCGATGGTCGAGGGCGCCTTCGGATGCACGCCCAGCCAGAGCTCGGCGTAGGGGACGCCCGGCTCCGGGTCGATGCTCAGAAGACGTGGGATATAGGCGTCGGCGTCGCGGGTTCCCCAATCGTAGGTCTGGACCTGGTTGCGCATATGGTATGGGCGGGCGAGCGGAAGGGTGTCGGGCATAGCGCGGTACCTCCGTGCGGAATGTCATGCTATGCCACCATTGTAACACATGCGGGCTGGTCCCACCTGGTGTTTCTGTTGGACCGCGGGCGCCCCCTCCCGCTCCGGATCTCAGGCGGGCGGGGCGCCCGCGGTCCGCAGCAGCGACGTGCGCGGCCAAGGGTCCGCAGCGCCCAAATGTGCGGGTGGCCTCAAACAGAGCGCGGTCCGGCGAAGGGCAGGAGATTGCCCGGCCCGCGGCATTTGGTATAGTTGGGCGATCACGGGAGGCTTACGATGAAACAGGTGGTTTTCTATGTCTCGGCGGCAGCGGACCTCGAGGTGGAGCGCGAGATTCTCGGCCGGGCGGCGTCGGAGGTGCCCGTCGATGTGGGCTGGCGCGTCGTGCAATCGCCTCCCGGTAACGGGCCGGTGGATCTGGAGGCGATCGCCTCGGCGGATGTGCACGTGGTGCTGATGGGGGGCGACATCCGCGCGCCGGTTGGCCTGGAGTGGCAGGCCGCGCACCAGATGGGCCGCCATCCCGTGGCTCTCCTCAAGGACCGGACCATGCGCACGCCGGCAGGGCAGGACTTCGTGAAACTGGTGCAGCAAGTCCAGCCTTGGGAGCGTTTCTTGGACGGGGCGGATCTACGGCGCAGGGTGCTGACGCGGCTCGCGGACGCGATCCTAGACGACGCCGCAGCCTACGTGCTCTCGCCCGACGAGATCGCGACGCTGGTGACCTGGCGCGACCAGCTCGCTGCGTCGCCGCAGGCCGTGGACGATGAGATCCGCGGCGCCGGCGACAGCAGCGTGCTTCTCTCGCTTCAGCGGCCGGACCTTCGCGGCGGCGTGGCGCTCAAAGGCTGAGCCTTGGAAGCCGGAAACCGGATGCCAGATGCCAAGACGCTAACGCGCCAGGACGCCAAAGCGCCAGGACGCTGTGCCCCAGATTTCGTCGGCGCGACAGAACAGGGCAAGAACGCGCTCTGGCGGTACCTGGGCGGCTTCTTGACCGTGCTGGTATTCTGGCTGGTGTTGGGATCGGTGCCGCTTCTCTTAAGTGCGCTCTGGGCGCAGCTCGATGGCGATCCCGCAACGATGTTGGATCCGAACACGGGCACACTCACGGGGATTGACCCAATCGTGGGCGGCTACCTGCTGCCCAACCTGAGTTTTCCCATCTTTCTGGTTGGCCTCGTCGTGGCGGTGCGGCTCTTCCACGGGCGTGGCGTGCGCACGTTGGTGACGCCACGCTCCAGTATACGCTGGCGGCGAGTGTGGGACGGCTTCGGGCTTTGGTTGCTGTTGGCGGCGGTGGCTGCCGTGGTGGAGATCGCCCTCTACCCGAGGGCTTTCACCTGGCGGGACGTGAGCCTGTGGCGCTACTTGGGCTTTCTGGTCCTGGCGCTTGTTCTAACGCCGATCCAGACGTCGGCCGAGGAGCTGCTCTTTCGGGGCTACCTGTTGCAGGCGACGGGACGACTCGTGCGAGCGCGGTGGGTGCTGGCCCTGATCAACGGAGCGCTCTTTGCAGCGCCGCACTTTGCTAACCCGGAGGTGGCGCGCGATCCAGTGCTGCTTATGGTCTACTACGCTGGATTGGGGGCGTTCTTCGCCTGGCTCACGCTGCACGATGGCACCGCGGAACTGGCGCTTGGAGCGCACGCAGCGAACAACCTGTTTGTCGTGCTGTTGGTCAACTACGAGGGCTCGGCGCTGTGGACGCCGGCGCTGGTGTTGTCAACGCGTTTCGATCCCGTTTTCAACCTGCTCACGTTTGCCGCGTCCGCGCTGACCTTCGGGTTGGTCGTGCTGCGCGCGCGACGAACGGATGCCGCCTAGAGCTGCACGAAACGCTCGACGGGCACGATAAAGGCCGTGGCACCGCCGGTGCGTACCTCGACCAACTCGCACTCCGGATGCCAGGGGAACTCGGCCTCCGCGTCGTAGGGGATGTAGCGGGTGGTACCTGGGCAGACATCCCGAACGAGCGAGAAGAAGCTGGGCAGCCGCCGCGAGGCGAGTCCGACGACCAACGTGACCACGCCCTGGCCCAACAGGCCGCCCGCCGCCTTGACAACGGTGACTGCGTAGTCGTGCGCGGTCAGGGCATCGACGAGGCCCTGAGCCTGCCAGCGCTGGACGATCACGACTGCGGCCCGATCGATGCCGGACGTTGCGTCCGAGGCGCGTACCGATGTGGCGACCTGAACTCCCATAGACTGACCCCTCTCTACAGTTGGGCGGTGGTGTCCGCTGAGGCGACTGTGTATGTCACTAGTCCCGTCGCCCCCTCCTCTCACGGTATTATAGGGCATACCAAAGTATGGGCAAGCCAGCCCAGTCTTTGCCGGGATGGGCGCCACCCCCTGCCCTATCGAGCTTCTCCGAGAAGGACGCAGAGACCCCCGGAAGCTCACTGCGTTTGCCTTGGTGCCCCTTCGTCGTATAATAACCCAATTGTATGACGATATGTCCGGGGGGGAAACGTGACCATGGCAACGATCGACAGGCACTCAGCGATTCCACTCTATTACCAACTCAAGGTCTGGTTCAGGGAGCAGATTGAGGTCGGCACGCTGCGCCCTGGCGACCAACTCCCGACTGAGGCGGAGCTCTGCGACCAACTGGGCATCAGCCGTGCCCCTGTGCGCCAGGCGATGGCCGAGCTGGCCCGCGACGGTCTGATCTACCGGCGTGCGGGCGCGGGCTCGTTTGTTGCCCCGGCTGCTGCCGCCGCTCTGATCCAGCGGACGACGCTCAGAGTTCAGGCGCACTATGATGTGCGCTGGATGGATAGCTTGGAGCAGGCGACCCAGCGGTGGAACTCGCAGCACCCGGAGCACGAAGTCGAGCTGGACGTGCGCATGTGCACGCGCTCCGAGTTTCACCAGGTGCTACAGCGCGCTGCAATCCGCGGCGAGGCGCCCGATCTGGCGGCGATGGATTACGTGTGGCTCACGCACTACGCCACGCAGGGCTACATCACCCCGCTGGACGAGCTGGATGCGCGCTGGGTGGCTCATACGGCGCAGGACCTTGAGCCGCCGGTGCTGCGCAACAACACGGTCGAGGGTAGGCTCTACGGCATCCCGATCCAGGCTGATATCACGGGCCTCTGGTACCGCAAGGACTGGTTTCAGGGCGAGGGGTTGAAGCCCCCGGAGACGTGGGACGCGTGGCTCTCGGTCTTCGATCACTTTGCGGAGCCCGAGGTGATGGGGCGCTACGGCCACCACTATTCGCTGATCCTGCCGATGACGGCAACGACCGGCGAGACCACCACGAACTTGTTGATCCCCTTCATCTGGATGGTTGGCGCGGAGGTGCTCAACGCCCAGGGTAACCTCGCGCTGGATGCCCATCGCGCCGAGCTCTGTGACATGCTGCGGTTCCTGCAGACGATCACACTTGACCGGCGCGACCATATGCCTAAAGACGTGCACCGCAGCAACTGGTGGCATCTGGCGCGTTACTTTGCGCAAGGTGACGTGCCCATGACGCTGGGCGGTTCGTACGAATGGCCCCGTATCCGTGAGGAGTCCAACTGGAACGACGAGGCTGATGCTGCGACCCACCTGGGCTTCATGCTGCTCCCGCGCCCATCGCGTTCCGTGCAGCCCGTCGGCTCGCTGGGTGGCACGAGCTGGGCCGTTTTCCAGCAGTCGGAGAACCGTGAGCTCGCACTTGAGCTGCTCAAGCTCATCACCACGCGTGACGCCTCGCGCCAGTTCTGCGAGGACAACCTTCAGGTCTCGCCTTACGTGTCGGTGAACCAGCGCTTTATGCGTACGCAGCACCCGTGGCTGCAGGATCTGGTACCGCTCCTGGCCTATGTGCGCAACCGCCCGATGCACCCCAACTACGTGCGTATCTCGGGCTTCATCCAAGATATGTTCGAGCGCGTGCTGTGGGAAGGCGCCGATCCGGAGGCGGCGGTGCGCAAGGCGGTTCAGGCGCTCACGGTAGTGATGGCGGAACCATACTGAGCGGAGGTAAGCGCCTGAGCCACCAGCACAGACCTCGTGCTCTAGCAGCGCCGCGCTGACCTACGGCGGGTCAGCGCGGCGGCTTTGTCTCCCTATTCCTCGATCCCGACGGTGTGCGCCTCAACCCAGCCCCAGTCGACCTCGAACCCCAGGCCCGGCTTGTCCCACGGACGGGCATACCCGTCGGCGCCGATCTCCGTGGATGCATCACGAATGCCAGGGGGCGAGTAGTAGGTCTCGGGCACGAGGCGCTCGAAGTACTTTGTGTTGTAGATCGCGCAGGCTGCGTGCAGGTGTGAGATGGCGCCGCCGTGGATGGCGCACATCATACCATAGCCCTCGCAGATGTGCGCGGTCTTGAGCACGCCGGTGAGACCGCCCTTGTACGGATCGAGCGGGCCGGTGAGGATGATGTCCGCTGCGCCGGCCTGAATCTGGGCCAACGCGTCCCAGGGCCCGCCGTGGGTCGCCTCGGCGACAGCCAGGGGTATGTCAAGCTCGCGCGCCAGGCGTGCGAGAGCGACCATGTTGAAATGATCCATCGGCTCCTCGTACCAGAGGAAATCCTGCTCCTCGAGCCGCCGCCCGAACCAGACGGCATCCTCATAGAGGTTGAACATGCTGGACGCGTCGTACATCAGCACTATCTCGTCGCCCACTTCCTTTCGCAGGGCTCTGCAGAGCTCAGCATCCTCCTTCAGCCGCCCCCAGGCATGAAGCTTTATCGCCCTATAGCCCTTCTCCAGGCACCGCCGAGCCAGCGCCATGTACTCGTCCAGCGAGTCGAGGGTCACGGTGCTTGCGTAGGCCGGCACCTTGTCGCGCATGCCCCCTGCTAGCTTGTAGACGGGTTCGCCCTGCACCTTGCCCGCCAGGTCCCACAGCGCGCAGTCCACCGGCCCGATGGCCAACCCGAGCTTCGATGTGCGCAGGTTCCGCCAGAACTTCTGCCAGATGCGCTCGCGATTGAGGGGATCCTCGCCGACGATCTGGTACTTGATCTCCTCGACGCTGGCCCCGGCGGAGTACGATGACCAGCCCTCGATACCCGCGTCGGTGATGATTCGCAGTAGCGCGGTGCGGGCGGTCGAACCCGACGGCATGATCTCGTCTCGCCAATGGTACGGACCACGCTCCCACTCGATGTGGTGTATGCGGATGCCGGTGATCTTCATAGGTACGTTCCTTTCGTGGACGGGTACCAACGGATGAACACTCAGGCGCGGCGTCGGTTATCCTACCGGCCTGTGGCGCCGTTCAGCACAAGCGGCAGGTAGACCTGTTGCACGCCCTCGGGACCGGTGACGACCACGAGGACGTCGGCGGTGCCGCTGCCCCCGCCGGCGCCATCGCTGACCGTGAAGCGCACGGTACGTGCGCCCTCGGTCGGCGTTAGCGATGCGTTCTCGAAGGTCGCAGCCTGTACCAACAACGTGGCGGCTGTTGGATTCGCGAATGCACCCAGGCTGATGGTCAGGTCTGCCCCGCCTTGGCCGTTCGCCGTGACCGTGCCCATCGGTGTATCGAACACCAAGACGACGCTGCCGACGTTGGTGCCGGTGGTGAGGCTGATCCCCGAGCCCAGCGCAAGCCCAAGCACATCCTCGGTGGGGACGCCGCCGCTCACGATCCTCACGGTGAGGACGCCGCCATCAAACCGTGGCGAGTCCGGATCGGTTACGGATGCCTCGGGCGCCTGATCCAGGGCCGTGGGTCCGGCGCCCGAGGTGTAGAACTGCGCATCACCGTGCAGTCTGTGGATCACCGGCGGGTCGTTGTTGGGATCGATGGGCGACGAGAAGGGCGCCGGGGCGTTGAGTGCCAGCGCCTCGCGTGGCAGTCGCGCATCGGCGAGCCAGATCGCGATGGCAAGCACTGCTATCAGGAGTAAGGTGATCCCTCGGCGCATCCACCTGCCGGACACCAAGGGTAGCACGATGCGTGTTCCCATACGAGCCTCCGCTCTATTCTCTCAGGGTTCGTACAGCGTGCGCGCCAGGGCGGCGCGCCAGGTCAAGTGGCGCATCTCGCGCTCGGTGCTGTCGATTGCCGGCTCGAAGCGGTCGCGTGGCGGGATGAGTGCTTCGAGGGTTGTTTCGTCGTGCCACAGGCCGATCGTGAGCCCGGCAAGGAAAGCGGCGCCCAGTGCCGAGACGTCGCTTGAGCGGCTGCGCTCGACGGGACACCCGATGGCGTCGGCCTGGAGCTGCATCAGCAGGTCATTCCGGCTCGCGCCGCCGTCGACGAGCAGTGTCGAATCCGCCACGCCGGCGTCAGCCTGCATCGCGTCGAAGACATCGCGCACCTGGAAGGCGATGGCGTCCAGCGCCGCGCGCGCCAGATGCGCGCGCCCGGTGCCCAGCGATAGCCCCGTCACGAGGCCCCGTGCCGACGGCGCCCAATGCGGCGCGCCCAACCCCACCAGCGCCGGGACGAACGTGACCCCTCCGGCATCCGGGACGCTACGGGCGAGCGCCTCGATCGTCGCACCGATGCCGTCGAGGCCAAGCAGGTCGCCGATCCACTGGACCGCGCCACCCGTGGTGTAGATGTTGCCTTCGAGGGCGAACACGACGGAGGGACTGGTGACGCGGGAGTGGGGACTGCGAGAGTGCAGGGATGCTGCGGGCGCCTCGCAGCCTGCCGCGTGGGCCCAGGCGATCGTGGTGGAGAGGCCGTTGGCGGAGGCAATGGGCGCCGGGGTGGGGCTCATGAGCGAGGTGCCGGTGCCGTAGGTAGCCTTGACGGCGCCCCGGCGGAAACCCCCGAGACCGAATAGCGAGGCGTGGGAGTCTCCGATCATACTCGCGATCGGGATGCCACCCGGCAGGGTCGCCCCGCTGGGCAAGTCGATGGGCACGGTCTCGCCGAAGACGGCGCTCGATGGGCGGAGCACAGGTAGTGCCG
Source organism: Anaerolineae bacterium (assembly GCA_025454475.1). GTDB lineage: Bacteria > Chloroflexota > Anaerolineae > B4-G1 > SLSP01 > PWVB01. Next base: position 21,688 of record JALOOJ010000082.1, on the reverse strand, counting down.
CCCGCGGAATGCCGAAGAGCGCCAGAATCTCGTCGTCCCACGTGAGGTCCGCCAGGTTGAGCAACTGGGTGCGCGAGGCGTTGGTGAGGTCGGTCGCGTGGACGGCGCCGCCGGTCAGATGCCAGAGCAGCCAGGCATCGACATTGCCTGCACAGAGTTCGGAAGGCGGCTTTCCCGCATGGTCCAGCAGCCAGCGCACCTTGCTCCCCGAGAACATTGGGTCGACCTGCAGCCCCGTCCGAGCACGGAGCATAGGCTCGAGGCCGTCCGCCTTGAGCTGCTCGCAGAATGGCGCGGAGCGGCGACACTGCCACACGACGGCAGGTCCCACCGGAAGACCCGTGGTACGCTCCCAGAGCAGCGCGGTCTCGCGCTGGTTGGCGATGGCGATTGCGGCGATGGCCGTCACGCCATCGGTTACGCGCTCCGCTGCCGCGAGGCAGCGCGCGACTGCCTCCAGCGTGGAGTGCCAGATCTCCAGCGGGTCCTGCTCGACCCAGCCAGCCTGCGGATAGGTGACGCCCGTCGGCACCGATCCTTGTGCCAGGATGGTTCCGTCCGGCCCGACGAGAAGCGCCTTCGTGTTGGTGGTACCCTGGTCGATGGCAAGTATTACGGCCATGGCATCTCCTGTGGGACCCATGATGGGAAATGAGCGATCAGTGACAAGGGAGAAGGGAACGGGGATAGGGCCGGACTGCCCCTTTGCCTCTATCCCCCTGTCACTTTCACCCTATCACGTCTCGGCTTGCCGCGGCAATGCCCGCCGCGGTTAGCCCGAAATGCTCGAACAGGAACTCGGTCGAGCCGGTGGGGGCAAAGACCCCCGGAACGCCGAGGATGCGCATCGGCGCTGGATGTGACTGGACGACGACCTCGGCGACGGCGCTGCCCAGGCCTCCGTGGACCGTGTGCTCTTCGACGGTGACGATCGCCCCAGTCTCCGCGGCGGCGGCGACGATGGCGTTGCGGTCGATGGGCCGGACTGTGGCCATGTTGAGCACACGCGCTTCGATGCCCTCGCGCGCCAGCAGATCCGCTCCGACCAGTGCGGGCCATACGAGCGTTCCGCACGCGATGAGCGTCACGTCGCCTCCATCGCGAAGCAAGGCGGCTTTGCCAATCTCGAAGCGGTAGGCGGGGTCGTGGACCGCGGGCACTGGCATCCGGCTCACGCGCAGGTAGACAGGCCCAAGGGTCTGTGTCGCCGCCACTGTCGCCTGTGCCGTCTCCTCGGGGTCGGCGGGGACGATCACGGTCATCCCGGCGATGGCCCGCAGCCAGGCGAGGTCCTCGATAGAGTGGTGGGTCGCGCCGAGCGCGCCGTAGGCTAGCCCGGTGCTGACGGCGTAGAGCTTGACGTTCGTGCCCGTGTAGGCGAGATCGTTCTTGATCTGTTCCAGCGCCCGACCCGTGAGGAACGCCCCTGCCCCGGCGACGAAGGGCAGCTTGCCCCCGATCGCCAGGCCTGCTGCCATTCCCACCATCGCCTGCTCGGAGATGCCGACGTTGAAGAGGCGGTCGGGGAACCGCTCGGCGAAGCGCGTGAGCTTGGCGGAGCTGACCGAGTCATTGCAGAGCACGACGATGCGCGGGTCCGCCTCCGCTAGACGCTCAAGGGCATGCACGAACGCATCTCGGCAGTCAAAGGTGCGTGGGGTGCTCATCGGGCCTCATATGCAATATCCATCCTCACCCCTCAGCCTCCAGCTCCGCGAGCGCGGCGGCCAGCTCAGCGTCTGTGGGGACGCGGTGGTGCCAGCCGGTCGAGTCCTCGATGAAGGAGACGCCACGCCCTTTGCGAGTGTTGGCGATGACGCAGTTCGGCCTGCCCGGCTCGAAGGGCACCTGGCTGAAGACGTCGAGCAGCGCCGCGTGATCGTGTCCGTCGACCTCGCGCACGGCCCAGCCGAACGCACGCCACTTGTCCCCCAACGGCTCCAGGCCCGCGATGCGCTCGGTGCGGTCCATCATCTGAATGCGGTTGCGGTCAATGATGAGAACCAGGGCATCGAGCCGCTGCTGCGCGGCGATGAGCGCGGCCTCCCAGTTGCTGCCCTCTTGAAGCTCGCCGTCGCCGGTGAGGACGAAGGCGCGCCACCGGCCGGCGCCCGGCGCTGCACCGTCGAGTTTCGCCGCGAGACCCGCGCCCGTGGCGATGGGCAACCCGTGGCCCAGCGCGCCGGTGTTGGCCTCGACGCCTGGTACGCAGGTGCTCGGGTGACCGCTGAGGCGCGACAGCGGCTGCATATACGTGCCGAGCTCTGCCTCGGGAAAGAACCCGGCAAGCGCCAGCGTCGTATAGAGCAGGCCCGAGCTATGCCCCTTGCTCAGGAAGAAGCGGTCGCGGTCGGGCGCGCGCGGGTTCGCCGGGTCGACGCGGAGCACACCGCCGAAGTAGAGCACAGTGAGGATGTCCGCGGCGGAAAGGTCCCCGCCGGTGTGACCGGCGCCCGCGTCGTGGATCAGGCGCAGGTTGCGCTTGCGGATCGCCGTGGCCTGGCGCCGTAGATCCTCCGCGCTCATCAGCGCGCGTGCGGTTGCCCTCACAGAGTGGCTCCCTCGGGATCGCTCACCAGACCTCGCCTTCGCGCCATTCCACAGAGAGCGAGGCCCGCAGATCGAGGGGCGGCGTCTGCGGGAGCCTCAGGATCATGACGTCTTCATCGGCGTCGGTCGGCAGCAGCTTGCCGTCCTTGCGGATCAGGAGCGGTCCTTGCCAGCGCTCCCAGCCCAGGCGCGCGTAGTAGGCGACGCTGAAGGGTGAGAGTGCGGCGATGTCGTAGCCCTGCACTTCCTGCGCGACACGACGCATCACCGCAGTGGCATAGCCTCGCCTCCGCCACGCCGCATCGGTTGCCACGAGCTCGACGTAGGCCGTGCGGAGCATGGACAGGCCGTCGACCTGTAGCCAGCGGGTGACCCAGAGAGCGTGCGAAACGAGGGTCTCCCCAACCGTGCCCAGAACGTGCGTGGCCTCGGCGAAGGTATGGAAGAGCGCTGTGAGGTCCTCCTCATAGGCGCGGTTGACCAGGTCCATGATGGCGAGCCGTTGGTCGCGGCTGAGCTCGTCGCATGACAGGACGGTCAACTGAAGTCCGTTTACCATGTCCGATTACCTCGACACTGCTTTCAGATCCAGATCACAGCCACACTCAGCTCATCTAGAGCCGTGATGCTCCGGAGCGGGCAAGGATGCCCGCGGTCCGAGAGATGTAGGCCGGCTCGCCTGAGCCGGCCAGCGGGTGGATCGCCTCCGCCTCTGAGCGGCGCGGCCCCCGCACAGGGTGCGCGGGCGAGGATCCTCCGCTTCTGAGCGGCGCGGCCCACGGAGCGCACGCGGCGCCCTATCCCACTGCCGTGATGAGAGCGGCCCAGTAGCCTTCCTCGGTGGGCGTCACCAGACGGACTGAGCCCTGCTCCACGGCAAGCGGGATCGGGTCACCGGACCAGCGGCTCTGGCGGATCTCGAGCCAGCGCACGGTGAGGTCCCGCGCGCCCGCGTCCGACACGCTGAGCCGGACATCGCCGCCGTCGGGGAAGAAGACGGCATAGGCGGCACCGGGGCGCGCCATACAGTAAGCTTCATTCCGGCTGCGCATCGAAATAAGCTCGGTGTGGGGCTCGGCGGTGAACACATCGAACGCCGCTGTCAGCATCCGCATGGAGCGGATGTGTGCCTGTGCAATTGGGTTGAGGCCGAGGCCTGAGTCCGGACGATGGAAGCGCGAGCCAGCCAGGCCGCCAAGGATGTTGCGCCAGAAACGCTCCTGTGCGTCGCGGGTCGTACCGTACTGCCCGGTATTGGCGCCGTACACCTTGACGCTGTTCATCGGGCGGATCCGGCCCGAGGCGAGGATACGGCTGCGGATCTCCTGGGGCTTCTGCCAGTGCTCGAACCCGACCTGGTGATTGTTCTGCGAGACATCGACGAAGTCATAGCGCTCCGGATGGTCGAGCGTGTTAGCGTGCTCAGGCCCGAGAAGGTCGTGGTCATCCCACATCTCAGTCGTGTAGACGGAGACTCCCACCTCCCTCGCGCGGCGCTTGATAGCGTCCGACCAATAGAGTCCCCATACGGGCGACTCATTGGTCTCGTTGTCCATGCAGTACAGGACGTGGTCGTAGGCCAGGGAGATCGCGAGCAACGCCTCTACTTGTGCCTCTTGATAGGGCAACACGGTCGCGTTGTGCTCTAAGGCCGGCACGGTGCGGAAGAAGGCACTCTCGCGCCGTCCCGGGTGGGTAGTGATCTCGGTCTTCAGGCCGGACTCCGCCTCAGTGTAGTTGATGTTGTTCCTGGGGTTGTAGGGATTCGCCTGCCACGGCTCGCGGGCGAAGTCGAAGCGGTCCCACATCTCGATCTGGACGACGATGTCGTGTGCCGCGGTCAGATCGAGGAAGCGGCGGAACCGATCCCAGTAGGCCTTCCCGGGCCGAGCGAGGTCGTAGAGACCAGTGCTTGGGTCACGCTCGAAGGGCCAGACGTCGCCAGGGTCGCGGCTGGACATCGTACAGCGCACGTAGTTGCCGCCCACGGCGGCGAGCAGCGCGAGGTGGTCAGCGATGTCGGGGATCTGGAAGAGATTGTCCTCGCGGCTGCCGCCGAGGAGAAGCACGGGTTGTCCCTTGTACTGCCAGTAGAACGGATTCGCCGTGTAGGGCTGGATGCGATCCGCTTCGGACATAGCGCCACCTCCGTGTGCATGCATCGATTGTACGGTCACTGTTGGGAGCGGTCAAACGCATCTCCGTCTCGGTGTCGGGGACCTTCTGCGGTCCCCGGCACCTGGAGTGTGACAGCCGTGCTCCGGGTTGTCGCCAAGCACAAGGCGCCCGAGACGGCGCCAAGAACAAGGCCCACGGGTGGCCCCTGGTCCACGAGCCACCGCAGCTCGCGCCGTACATCCGCCGGGGTCCCGAACGGCAGTGTCCGCGTAACCGACACGCCCGCGAAGATGATCAGCGGGTCGCCGTCGCGCGTGCGCAGGCGGCAAATGCGCTCGTAGTCCATCCCGTGCTCGTACTGGAAGCCCTGGAATCCATGCAGTCCCACCTCAATCAGCCGCGGCACCATCGCCATCAAGTTGCCGTCGCAATGCCAGATCAGGCGGATCCCGGCGTCGAGCAGTGGCTGCAGGCAGCGCACGAAGTGCGGGAACCACAGGCGGTCGAGCGTCTCGGGCCGGACCAGGAGCCCGCGCCCATCGGCCATATCGTGGTCGAGGCGCGTCAACGGAGGCAGGCGGCCGTCAAGGAATGCCGCGGCAGCAGCCCGGTTGCTGCGGAGCGCCAGGTCCGCCTGAAGCGCGAAGCTTCGCTCGATCAGCTCGGGGTAGAGGGCGTAGGCCGAGAAGTAGGCCTCGTAGCCGTACGTGCCGTAGCCCAGGGAGGGGAAGGAAACGATCCCATAGGGAACCTTGAGGATGCCCGTGCCGAGCAGATCTTGCACACCGCGCTCCTCGGAGATGATCGCGGCGGTACGGCGGAGGGTCGAGTGCTCATCCCAGGACGCGATCGAGGCCTGGAGTCGTTGGAACGCAACCTGTTCCAGGTGGGCGGCGACTGCCTCGGGACCATCGATCACCATGCCATCGACGACGATGGAGGCGGCGCCGCCTGTCGGACTGCCGTGCAGGGCGGAGTCGGCCTCATAGCCGCGGTCGCCCATCGTGAGCGGGTTGTCGGGGATCCACTGGTCGAGCAGGCAGGCACCCACGGCGCGCTGCATACGGGCGTACACGCCCCCAGGGTCCTTGCGGTACGCACCGGGCGCGGTCCCGGCGAGCCGCTCGATGTGCGCGTGCTCCATCAGGAAGAGCTGCCACGTCGGGATGCCGCGCGTGGGGTGCTGCAGAAGCGTGTCCAGAGCAAGTCGTCGCGTATCGGGCATATCAGCTCCAGATCCTCGTACCAGTCCGCACAAGTGTACGTCACGCCACTGGAACGTCCACTTCCGCCTGTGAGAACGAGGCTTATACTGGACCGACCTCGAGAACGCGGGAGAGTACGGTTGACTACGACCTGGCAGCGCAATATGCGCATCGTCTGGATAGCGGAGCTCCTGGCAATCATGGGGTTCTCCTCGACGTTCCCCATTTACACCTACTTCATTCAGTACCTCGGCGTGGAGGACCATCTGATCGCGCGGTGGAGCGGTGCCGTCATCGCGCTGTCGTCGATCAGTATGGGTCTCTTGGGGCCCGTCTGGGGGGCCCTGGGCGATCGCCACGGACGCAAGGTGATGGTGATGCGCGCGATGTTCGGCGGGGCGATCATCATTGGACTGCAGGGCTTCTCGCAGAATGTGTGGCAGTTCGCCGTCTTGCGCCTGATCCAGGGCGCACTGACCGGTACCGTGACGGCCGCCACGGCTCTGGTGGCGAGCAATACGCCCAGGGAACGCCTGGGCGAGACACTGGGCAAGTTCCAGTTGGCCATCTTCCTGGGGCAGGCCTTCGGTCCCACAACGGGCGGGTTTGTGGCAGACACCCTGGGTTACCGAGCCACATTCTGGCTTACTGCCGGTTACCTGATCATTGCCGGGGGTCTCATCCTCTTCGGGGTGCAGGAGGACTTCGAGCCCGCGGCAGAGGCCTCTCAGGGCAGCATCTGGGAGCGAATGCGGCAGGACATCGGTATGATCTTTGCCGGCTCGCTGTTGGGCCTAGTGTTGGGGCTGCGCTTTGCGTTGCGGGTCGGGCTGCGGGTCGCCGGGCCCACAATGCCACTCATCGTGCAGGAGCTGATGCCCGGCAGCGCACTCTTGGGGGCCGCCTCCGGGCTACTGAGTACCGTGTCAGGCATTAGCAGTGCTATCGCAGCGCCGACCGTGGGCCGCTGGGCCGATCGGGGCGACAGCCGTAGGTTGCTCGTAGGCAGTGCAATGCTCGCGGCGGTGGCCATGGTCATACAGGCCGTTGCGCCGAACTACTGGGTGCTCGTCACGGGTCAGTTCGTGTTAGGTCTTGGTGTCGGTGGGACACTTTCGGTGATCAGTGCCTACGTCGGGCGCATGGCACCCAAGGGTCGCGTCGGCACTGCGTTTGGCCTGGATGCGCTGGCGGTGTCGCTGTCAAACGCCGTGGGACCGGCTGCGGGCGGGTGGCTTAGCGACACCGTCTCGCGCCGGTCGCCGCTCATCGTGGGCGCAGTCGCCACGGCGTTGGCGGGGCTTGCTGTGCTGCGGCTGCCCGCTGCCACCGAGGACGATACGGCGCCCGAGGCGGTCGATGCGGAACCCGCTCGAGCGGGTTGAGCCGAGACCTCCGGCCGCCCGCGGTCCGGGCGGTCGATTGGGCCGGACCGTCAGAGTTCTCCTAGTGGCCGCGGCCCGGCTCGCGATGCGGACTCTTGCGCTCTTCGAGCTCCTCAAGCGTGCGCGGCCAGTCATCCTTGAGCAACCGCGACAGGCCGCGGTCGGCTAGTAGCCGCCCCTCGGTTTGGCAGACCGGGCAGTAGTTGGTCTCGTTCGTGGCGTACTGGATGCGCTGCACCGGGGTGCCGCAGGTAGGACACCCGCGGCCATATCGCCCGTGAACCGCCATATCGTCGCGAAACGCGGTGACCGAAGTCGGGAAGCTGTCCCCGGCTTCCTGGCGGATGCGCGCGGTGAACTCGGCCAGCACCCCACGTGCCGCCTCGTAGAGCCTGGTCATCTGGTCGTCGTTAAGGTTCCGGCTCAGCAGGAAGGGCGACAGCCTTGCGTGGTGGAGGATCTCGTCCGAATAGGCATTGCCGATACCGCTGAGGATCGTCGGGTCGGTGAGGGTGCGCTTCAGCGTGTGGTTCTCTGCGCGGATCGCGGCTGCAAACGCGTCGTAGGTCGCCTCCATCACCTCCAGGCCGCCGCGGTCGAAAGCGACGAGCGCCGCGCGTCCCTGCACGAGGTGCAGTGCCGCGCGTTTCTGGGTTGAGGACTCGGTGATCATCACTGTGCCGTTTTCGAAGTCGAGCGCCGCTAGCCCGCGCTTCTTGGGGATCGCGACTGCTTTGGCGTGCCACTGGAGGCGCCCACTGATCATCAGATGCAGCACCAGGAACAGGTCCCTTTCGAAGACCAACACGAGCCGCTTCCCCATGCGCTCCACATCGATGAGGGTCAGGCCCTCGATCGCTGAGATGGGCGGCGCCGCCGTCCGCAGGACGAAGATGCTGCCGATGCGGACGCGGTTCAGCCGCCGCCCGCCCGCGAAGGCGCACAGCCGCTCGATGTAGACAACGACGTCAGGGTACTCTGGCATCGCGCAATCACGCTGCCTGCGGCATGTCCCTCTGTTGATCTTCGCGCCAGTGGCAGTCCCTGTATTTCTTCCCGCTGCCACACCAGCATAGGTCGTTGCGCCCCGGACGCGTATAGGGCGGGCGGATCCTTTGCCTCGGGCTCGTGACCGCGAAAGGCGGCTCCTCCTCTGCTTCGGAATCGCTCGGCTCGTCTGGCTTGAGGGCTTCGGTGTCGTCAACCGCTTCCGGCCGTGGACCATCGAGCCACGAGTCGTCAGGCTCGTGCGGGCCTGTCGCGGCCATCTGCTCGGCAGCCACCTCCGCGCTCATTAGCAGCAGGTCCGCCAGTGTCATGGGCTCGAAGAAACGTCTCAGCTTCGCCTCCGCTTCTTCGACCGATAGGCTCAGGAGCGCGTCGATGAGCGCCTCGGGTGTGGCTTGTGCTGCGCTGTCGGGAACCCGGGGCAGGTCTCGTACAAGGTCGATAGCCATCTCCCGTCCGAGGCGGTGAGCGATGATGACTGTCGCCGTGACAGCGGCCGATTCCACCATGCCAGGACGGCTGGCAGCCTCCATCAGCAGCGGCGCGAAGGCCCGCCGATCGCCGACGTGGCTAGCCATCACTGCAAGATCCATGCAGTACCAGTCGTCCTCCAGCATGAGGGCGACTGCATCAGCAGCGCGCGGATCATCGAGGTCGATGAGCGCCCACATCGGCGCGAGGATCCACCAGTCTTCGCTCGACTCGAACGCCTTCTGGAAGTAGCTCCAGATGCGGTCAGCAGCTTCGTGGACACGGAGTTGGCCAAACACCAGGCAGCCGACCGCTTTCCCGGCGTCGTCGAGCGCATCAAACGCCTTGAGCAGCGGCGGCACGGATGGCGGGCCGAGGCGCTGCAGAGCAATCGCGATCTGGCCCAGGACCCAGACGTGCTCGCTATAGTCCGGTGCGTCGTCGGCTACCATACGCTCGATGAGGAGCGGTATCATCCTGGGGCCAACCTTGACCACGCGCCCGCGCCACTGCGGCACCAGATGCGGATCGCCTATAGGCAGCGCGTCCATCAGCGAGGAGGGTTTCCTGAGCAGGCGGAGATGCCTGGAGGCGGCAGACGGGCCGCTTAGGCGATCCGGAGACGTCAGTCTCGCAGCACTGCTGAGCAAGTCAGCGGCTTCCGGCGAAAGCATGGCGAAACGAACCGCGGTAGCCTCGTGCAGATGACCTCCGTCGTCCTCTGCGAGCCCGTCCCACATAGTCTGAAGCGCTGTGGTTGTCCTCTGGGCATCGAAGTACTCGGGATCGAACCCCTCCCCGGCCCACTCGACGAGTTCGCCGTGCTCGGGATGGGCGGGGTTGGTGTAGGCCTCCAGGAAGTTGGCATAACCCGGGAACCCGCCCACATCCTCCAACGGGCACGCGCGTTTCCCACCAACGCAGGCGGGATAGTCGGTATCAGGATCCACCGGCAGGATCCTCTCGAGCTTCAGGACATGCTGCCACCCGTCGCCGAAGTCGTACTCGTACTGCAACTTTGCGCCGACTCTCGAAAGCACATCGCTCAGCAGGAAGTCCCGTTCGTCAAGGCAATGGATGTCCCATTCGGCCGTAGCTACGTCCCCAATGTCCGTGCCGGCGCTGTTGAACATGTGCAGGTGGCTGTTGGTCCAGCCCATCGCCACCTGGATGAGGTGATGAAGCTCATCCAGGCGCGTGTCGGAGTATAGGAGCAGCCGCCGCCAGACCGGCGGGCGAACGCCCTTCAGGTCGAGCCGGACCTGGTAGATCGTGGCCTCGTCCTGTGCGTCATCGCTGGTCTCTTGCTTTGTCACTCCTACCTCCTGGGCTTACACTGCCCGAAGTCTATGGCCCGCGGGAACGGCGTCAAGCGCCCGAAGCCCCGCGCCAAAGGGCCTTCCGAGGGCCTTTGGCGCTTCTGTCGACACGCCGGCGAGCGCCCGAGCCTGCCGAAACCCTTGGGCGCCGCAGTTCACAAACGGTTACCGTCGGAGTGACAGCACGACGACTGCGGCAGCGAGCGCGAGGCCCAGCGCGAATAGGACGCCGTGCGCCCGCACCACGGATGGGGGTGTGGCCTCGTGGGGCGACAGGCCGATTTTCACCTGTGAGAGGTCCACGGCGTTCAGGACCGCCTCAGCCTGCGCGCGGCTGTAGTCAGCCGTCTTGGCAAACACCAGACAGGTTGGGTGGTCATAGACGCTGAAGGACTCCTCGGCGGCAGGCAGCGGAACGGCGATCAGCCGGCCCTGGGAGGCAGTCTGGGCGTTCATGAGCGTGAACGGGGTCTCCTGGTCGGGGAAGACGAACGGGCCAAGCGTGATGTACGAGGTGAACTGCCCTGCCAGCTCGAAGCCGAGCTCGCCCGCGAAGAGCGCACGGTAGTAGGCCATCGTCAGCGGATAGCGCTCGGGCAGACGTGGGATCGACCCGTAGAGCCGGTTGCTCGCCATGACCAGCGTGTCGGCCTCGTCGAGCTGGTCGAGGAGTTGGGCGCGCTTCTCGGGCGTGTCCTCGTTATAGAGCTCCAGCGTGACCTCGCCATACGCAGGGTCGACACCGACGCCGCGGAATCCGTCGCGCCCGTCGATGCGCAACGGCAGACCCCAGTCCCAGTGCTCGTTGGCGATGACGCTTCCGCCAGGCACGTGCTCGTAGACCCAGCGGGAAGCTGCGACACGCGGGTGTGGGCGCACATAGATGGTGAAGAAGCCAATGCCCCAGGCCGCTGTGGCGGCGATCACCAGCGCCGGCACGGCGACGCCCAGTGCTGCGTGCCAGGGCCTCTGTCCTTCGCCCTCGCGGCGCGATTGCAGCCAGTCGCCCAGCCGACTTAGCCCGTAGGCGGCAAAGACGATCAGTAGCGGGTAGATGGGCAGGAAGTATCGCATCGCCTTGACCCAGCGGGTCGCGTAGAAGAGGAAGAAGAGTGTGGTCCAGGCCCACGTCACGAGATGCTGGCGTTTGCCTTGGGCAAGCTCGACACCCGCGTATGTCCAGCCGGCCCAGGCCGCCACTCCCAGCGGCAGACCCATCCCCCAGACCACGATGTTGACCCATGGGTAGAGGATTGGGGGGCGGTTGGTCCACTGGCGGCCTGAGGGATAGTCGAGCAGCCCGCTCTGCTCCTCACCAATCTGCTTGAGCCGCCCGAACCACTCGGCATTGGGGTGCATACCGAAGAACCCCGGCCCGTCGAAGGCGTAGGGCTGAGCAACGCGAAACGCGACGAAGGCGAGTATGCCCGATAGCACCGAGGGCAGCACGATGGCGAGCACCCCTCGAGTTATCCCGCGCGCCGTCGAGGTAGCGACGTGGGGCGAACTTGGAGCTCGCCCCAGGGGATCGGCGGAGGCATAGCCACTACGTCGTAGAACCCACGCGAGCGCGCTCAGGGCCACGAGGCCCGCGGCCACTGCGGCACTTACCTTGCAGGCGGCGGCGAATCCCGTGGCGAGTCCCGCCAGAGCCAAATCGAGCCACGGCACGCGTTCGTGGGTTGCCGCTCTCACAGCGAAGAACGCCGTGAGCACGGTGAACAGCGTCGCGGCGCTGTCGACGGTGTAGAAGTGCGCCTGTTGGATCAGTAGCGCGGTAACGGCGGCCAGCGCCATAGCCACGAGCCCGACGGTCGAACCGTAGAGGCGTCGCCCAAGGAGATAGATGAACAACACCGTGCCCAGATCGGCGCAGCCGGCGAGGATGCGTCCAAGGAACGCGCTGTAGGTCCAGGTGAAGGTCCCTGGTGGGCAAGGCCGCAGTGCCGGCTGACCGAGCCGACTGAGCAGGCGCTGGGCGAGCGCCTGGGCGATCCCGCGTGGGGCAAGTTGCGCGTCGTAAGCGAGTGTGCAACCGCGCTCGAGCCATTCTGCCAGGGCGCGCGTGGCGAACAGCGGCAGCGTGCCGTAGCTGTATGTGTGCCCGGCGTTGGCCGGGTTCAGGGACGAGGTCGCTGTATCGAAGTAGCCCGAGGGGTCCTCGGGCCAGTGGATGACCGATGTGATCATCCGCATGTGACCCTCGTCGGGGTGGATCCACTGGGCCAGATCCCAGTTGAGGCCTGTGAACCGCAGGAGGCCGGCGACGAGGAGGATCAGGGCTACCTGCGCCCAGCGCCCAATGTCGTCACGGACCTGGTTGGGATGTTTGTCAGTCTCGGGGTTGATGACCATTGGCTCTCGGGTGACATTATAGGAAGAGTCTCCGGCGCGTCAATTGATCCCGCGCCCCGGCTTTCCACAGGCCGTTGGTCTTCTGGGAGAGCGAGTAGGGGAAGATGCGTCCGTCACGTCCGGAACGTGTGGCTTGCCGCACTGCCCAAGGCCCGAGTCCGCTCGGGCAACGGCCCTTCGGTGGGAAGAGGTGCGACTTGCGGTCTGTAGGGCACTGTGGTATCACGGGAAGGCAGACGAGGTCGGAGCCCTGTGGGGTACCCTGCTCCTCTACGCCATAGCTCGGACGGTATGAAAGGGATAGGCCGATGAACCATCGCGAACGCGCACTGGCTGCACTGCACCACGAGGTTCCGGACCGGGTGCCGGTCGACCTAGGGTCGACGCGCAACTCGGGCATTCTGCAGGCGCCGTACGATGCGCTGGTGGCCTATCTTGGGCTGAGAGCCGCGGCCCCGGATCCCGTCGTTGGCGTGCCGCAGGCCGGCGCGGGCGGACACGGGATTGGGAAGGTGCTGGGCCTCGCGACGCCCGACGAGGCTGTGCTCCGGCGGCTGGACGTCGACTTCCGCGGCGTGTTCCTGGGCAAAGCGGATGTTTCAGCTGAGGCGCCCCTGCCCGATGCGCCCGATGGCTCTGCAATGCACCGAGATGAGTTTGGTGTGGTACGGCGCTGTCCTCCGGGCGGGCATTACTTTGACCTGGCGCGGTCGCCCCTCGGCGGCGAGATCACCGTCGCTGACATCGCTCGTTATCCGTGGCCCAACCCCACCGATCCGGGGCTGATCCGCGGGCTGCGAGAGCGCGTGCTGCGTCTGCGCGAGACGACGGACTGCGCCGTGGTGCTGCACCTTACGGACATCTTTGTGCACACGACGCAGTATCTGCGCGGCTTTGAGACGTGGTATATGGACCTCGTGCTGGCACCGGACCTGATCGGGGCGCTGATGGACGCGGTGCTCGAGATACGGCTGGAGGTGGCGCGCCGGGCGCTGCAGGCCGTGGGCGACCTGGTGGACGTGGTGAGCACTGCCGATGATGTGGCCGACCAGCGTGGGCCGCAGATGTCACTGGCCACCTATCGCAAGTTGATCAAACCGCGCCACGCGCGCTACCTGCGCCAGGTGCGCGAAATGACCGACGCGGTAGTGCTGTACCACTCCTGTGGGTCCGTGGTCGACTTGCTGCCGGACTTCGTCGACATGGGGATCCAGGCGCTCAACCCGGTTCAGGTGACGGCAAGAGGGATGGATCCTGTGGCGCTCAAGGCGGCATGGGGCCGGCATCTGGTCTTCTGGGGCGGGATCGACACGATGCGAGTGATGCCGCAGGGGACGCCCGACGACGTGCGCGCCGCTGTCCAGGCTCGAATACGCGAAATGAATGCGCGCGGCGGCTACGTCGTCGCGGCTGTTCACAATATCCAGCCCGATGTTCCCCCGCAGAACATCGTCGCGATGATTGACACGGTGACAGGCACCGGTTAGCCCACGCCACCGCGTGGACTCGGATAGGCGCACCATTCCCCACACGGACCATCAGACACCATGCTTCCAGGAGGATCGAGATGCCCAAGATCGTTGATGTGAAAGTGATTCGCACCCGTGCCACGGGCATGTGGGTGATCGTGAAAGTGCTGACGGATCAGCCGGGGCTGTACGGTATAGGCTCGGCGAGTGATGTCTTCCATCCCGAGACGGTGGCAAAGGCCGTGGAAACACTCACCCCGATGCTTATCGGGCGGGATGCGGGGCGCATCGAGGACGTATGGCAGTCTGTGTACACGAGCGCCTACTGGCGAAACGGCTCGATTCTCAACACAGCGCTTGGTGGCATCGACATGGCGCTGTGGGATATCAAGGGCAAGGAAGCCGGGATGCCGGTGTACGCGCTTCTCGGCGGGCCGTGCCGCGCGGCGGTGCCTGCCTATGCCCACGCGGGCGGGCGCGATATCGACGAGCTCGAACAGGATGTGCGGCGCTATATGGCTGAGGGGTACGAGGTTATCCGCTGCCAGCTTGGCGCGTACGGGGGTGGAGGGTTCCGCGACACCGCGACCGTCAGCATGCCGCAGAACGCCTGGCCGATGCGGCGTGCGTTCGACGACGAGGCCTACCTCGAGGCGATTCCGGCGATGTTTGAGACGTTGCGTAACCGGCTCGGGTTTGGCGTGAAGTTCACCCACGATGTCCATGAGCACCTGCGACCCCAGATGGCGGTGCAGTTGGCGAAGCGTCTGGAGCCCTACCGGCTGTTCTTCCTTGAGGATGTCTTGGCTCCTGAGCAGGTACAGTGGTACCGCCTGATTCGCGAACAGTGCACGACCCCGCAGGCTGTCGGGGAGCTGTTCATCAACCCGCAGGAGTATGTGCCCCTGATCGCCGAGCGCCTGATCGACTACATTCGGGTGCGCGTGTCCAAGGCGGGCGGGATCACGCCGTGCCGCAAGATCGCCGCGCTAGGTGAGTGGTTTGGCGTGCACACAGCCTGGCAGGAGGGGGGTGACAACGACCCCGTTAACCAGATGGCGGCCTGCCACCTGGATATGGCGAGCTGGACCTTCGGCATCCAGGAGGAAAACGACTTCCGGCCAGAGGAAAAGGCAGTCTTTCCGGGCCACGCCGTATTGCAGGGGGGCTATCTCTACCCCAACGACCAGCCTGGCCTGGGCATTGATATCGACGAGGCGGCCGCGATCACGCTATTGGATCCTGACCGGTCGAGACGCAGCTTCCTGCACACGGAGCCGGATCGCAGGGCTGACGGCACGGCTGTCCGACCCTAGGGTGGTTGGTAACGCCCCACCGGCGCCAGTCATAGGGGGTGGGGAGGGTGAATCGGTCAGGGAGCGCCGGCTGGGACTATCAGGATGGGGACAGTGAGCGCCCGCTCGATCGTCTTGCCCGAATCGGTCGTGGCGGCGAGCACGGCCTCGAAACTCGCGTGGACAGGGCGATCGACGTTGGAGGCGACGAGGGTGAGCCCCTGACCTGGTTGTGTGTTGGCGTGGAAGGGCACGCCGTTCCGATCCCAGGTCGGGACCAGCTCGATGTCCGGCGGCCACATGACCCAGAAGGGCGTCACATCCTGTTTCGCATTGGGAAGGGCCCCCAGATCGACGGACGCTGTGCTCTCTAGCGCCGTGGGTCTGGGCCAGAGGCGCGGTGGGCGTCCCTGAGCGAGCCAGCCGTCGGGACAGACGAGCGACACTCTGACGTCGTGCCAATCCACGCCGGTGGCGTTGGCGATATGGAACCGGACTGTCAACGGCATGGCCAGCGGATCCCACCGTGCGTCGAGCTCCCAGTGGCCCCACAGCTGCTCTGGGCCGAAGCGGCGGAAAAGGATGCCCTCGGAGCCCATCGCGGCGACACTCCGGGCCAGTATTGTCGACTCGGGTAACCCCGGAGGCTGTGCGACCTCGATCGCGGGGTGGATGAGCGACAGCGTGCCGCCGGGTGCTACCTGGGCAGTGCGCCAGGCTAGCGGGCCAGTGGCGCCGGCCTCCGCCGCGCGGAAGCCCAGTCTGACGAACCAGGGCTCGCGGTTAAGATTGGTGATCTGAACGACCGTGCATCGCTCCCCGAAGTCGACAGGCTGCCACATCGCCCGCCCGCCTGCGTCGACGAGCGGCGCACGAGCGTCGGCTGGCGCCTGGGGACTAGGCTGCTCCTGCCAGGCGATGTCGAAGCTGGCTGCGCCCGCCCGGAAACCGCGCCAGGACACGGACGTGAGCATTCCAAGCGGGGCCACGGTCAGCACGTGGGCGTTGGCATCCACCTCCAGACCGAGCCACTGCTTAAGGTACTGCCAGGCGAAGGCGCCCTGACCCTGGCTGCAGCGCGTGAGTGCGCGCCGGTACTCGAGCCCGTAGGGCCACCAGAAGACGCTGCCGGTCACCTCGTCCGCAGCCGTCGTCCACAGAGCGCGGACAGCCTCCAGCATCTCCTGGCGTGTGACGCTGCCGGCGAGCCGGGAGAAGTAGGCGGTGCCATCCAGAGCGCCGCTGTAGAAGCCCCGGGGGCTCCAGCGCAGTGCGCCGAACTCCGGGTCAAAGTTGGGGCACCACGGCGATCGGGCGAACGCGTGGTAGTTGATCCACGCTTGATCGTTGGTATCGATCATGCCGTAGGTCGGGGAGAGCATCGAGGATGTGTCTTCGCCGTCGTAGTAGGGCGCGCCCTTTCCGCTGGCGCCCTCCTGGAGGTAGAAATCCCCGGCCGGCTCACCAAGGTTAGTGCCGCCGAGGAGTTGTGGGCCGAAGGGGCCATTGCCTGTCATCCGGCGTGCAATGGCGTCGCGGATGGCGCCGGCGGTGTTGCGGTAGGCTGTCGCGCTGGGCGAATCCCCCAGCTGTTCGGAGAGGTACGCCATTGAGTCGAACGCGTACCACACCTTGACGTTGGTTCCGTAGTCGTAACGCCTTCCCACCGCGCCATCACTCGAATAGCGCGTAGGGAAGAGCATCTCCTGCGCAGACTTGAGCGCCATCAGGTCGGCAATGATGCCGCGCAGCGCCCCCATGATCGCGGGCTCGCGAACGAGGCGCTCCGAATCGCCGGTGATCTGCAACCACTGGCGCGCGATGATGATCGGCGCGACCAGGATCGGTACCGAGTGATCGGGCGTGCCCCGCGGGACCCGGCTCCGCTCCAGGAAGAAGCGCAGCACCGCCCAAGTGAGTTCCGGGCAGATGTGGACTACGCTGACGGCAGTAGGCTCGACGTCGATACCCCATACGGTGCCATAGCCGTGCGACGGCGCGCCTTGCCAATGGGCCAGCAGTGCGCCGTCTGCGTCGGTCTGCAGGCAGTTGAAGTTGTCGAGCAGGCTTCGGACGTAGACGTCGCGCGTCACGCGCGCTTCCTCCCGGGCACCGTCGGCATCGACCTCAAGCACTCCCAATCGGTCACGCCAGAAGGCACGGGTCGCCTCAAGCCACTCCAGCACGCTGCGCATGTGGAGTGCAAACAGCGCCGGGAAGACGTCAGCGTACCCGGCGCCCAGAGCGACGTGCGTCTCGAACACGCGCTCCTCACCGGGCGCCAGCGTGAACGCGACCTCGGCCTGGAAGGGTGACTCGAGGCGTCTCCAGTGACCTCCGTACAGATGTATGCCTGCAGCCCCGTAGGGCTGCGTCAGGAGCAGCGTTTGCTGTCGCAGATGCACCTGGGCGCCATCCAGTGCCTGACGATCGATCCGCGCGCCCTCGTAGCCGTCGATCAGGGCGTCGCGCACCTGAAGGACGAGCCGCGCCTCCAGCGTCTGATCTTGTTCATTGCGGATGTGGAGGGCGTAGATCATACCTGCGGGACCCGGTAGTGGGGCTGGGGCAAGCGGTGCAGTCCTGGCGTCAGCAGCGACGGGAGCGACGCTCACCAATGTGAACTTCAGCCCCTGGGCCTCGCCGGTGGACACGGGCAGGAAGTCGTCGATGTAGGCCGTCTCCATCGAGAGGCCCGAGAGCGGGGCATCGAAGGACGACACGATGAGAGGGTCCTTGTCGTCGTCGAATTCCAGTCGATACACCATGTCCGGGGCAAGCATCACGGCGTCGAAGTGGTGGTACATGCCGGGCCCGAGCCCGTATTCGGCGCTACCGGTGGGGGCGGGATAGAGCGATGTGGGGAGGGCGACGAAGCGCAGCCCGCCGTTGGCCGCATGGCCGAGAAGCACTCGCGCGTTGGACTGGATGAAGAGCGCCTCGTCGTTCGGGGCGAAGGTGTTATCGAGGTTACGACCATAGCGTGAGCGGTCGAAAGCGACGTCGGTCTGATCGCCCCCGAAGTAAGGGGACCTCGGTGCTGAGGCGAGATCGGACCATGCCCCGTAGGCGGGCGACGATTTTGGCACGGACGGCTCTTCCTGACGCAATGATTGCACGCGATGACCTGCTTGTATTGTACACGAGTATCCAGAATTGGCGCGACGAGTTCTAACGAAAAACCACAACAGCTATGGCATTTCGAGTCGCTGACCACCGATTCTGGCGATGTTAGGGCGATTCTAACCGAATTTCGATCGGTCTGCTGGCCGAAAACACGACATGGTCACGAGCGGTGTGGGACTTGCATTTGAGGAATACTACAACTACGATTGACTGCACAGAGGTGCAGCGACATGGAAAACGCGTTGGGCCGACTGGATCGCCGAGCGATGCGTGCAGCGAGCGTCAGCTTTGCGGCGCTGCTGTTCGCGTGCGCTGCTGTTGGGTGCCTGACCTTGCCCGTCGATCTGCAGGCTCCACCGCAGTCGCCTAACCCTCAGGCAACGCCAGGGGTCTCGGTCACGCCCGCATCCCCTAGCGCTTCAGCGGACGTGCAATGGGCCTCGGTCGATAGCTGGGTCTACCAGCTCACTGGCTATCGCAACGATCGGCTCGACCAGATTGCGGCAACGCGCTTCGACCTGGCGGTCATCGACCTGGCGCGCGACGGGGATAGCGATTTCTTCACCCATAGCGAGATCGCGGCGCTCCAGGCGACGGGCAAGGTCGTGTTGGCCTATTTCGAGATCGGCGCGATCGAGGACTACCGGCCTGAGTGGGACGAAGTGCCGCCCGATCTGATGCTCGGGGCACTCTCGGGATGGCCAGGCGAGCAGTACGTGGCCTACTGGGACCCGCGCTGGTGGCCCATCGTGGAGGGGCGGGTGGACCAAGCGCTCGCGGCGGGCTTTGACGGGGCCTACCTCGATATGATCGCAACCTACGAGGAGATCCCCGCGTATGCGGCAGGGACCGACCGTGCTGACCTGGCGCAGAAGATGGTGGACCTGATCGCCCGGATATCGGCCTATGCCAGGGCACAGGACCCGGCGTTCAAGGTCGTGCCGCAGAACTCACCGGAGCTCCACACGGTGGTAGGCTACCTTGGCGCGATCGACGGGCTGGGGATGGAGGAGTTGTACGTCTTGGCGATGGATGAGCCGTGCACGCAGAGCTGGTGTCTCGAGAACCGAGCGAACGCGGCAGCTGTGCACGCGGCGGGTAAGCTGGTCCTGACGGTGGACTATGCGACCACCACGGCCAACATCGATAGTGCGTACCGCCAGTCGCTCGCGGCGGGGTTTGTACCCTACGTGAGTGTCCGGGCGCTCGACATCGTGCGCATCAACGAGGGCTGGGAACCTTGATTTCCAGTGCCGGGGACTTTCCGAAGTCCCCGGCACTTTCCGAAGCAGGAGCGACGCGAGAGCGGACGCCCGCACCTCAGGTGCCGGGGACTCGCCTCGAAAGGCGACGCAAAGTCCCCGGCACATGGAAGGCCTCCGCCGACTTGACGATTCGGGGAGGTGGGTATCCTGGGGACCGCGCAGTACAATCCAACCCGTGAGGCATACCCGGTATGGTCGAGCCCCTACAAGATCTCTTTCTTCTGGACCCTGACGTCGTCTATCTCAACCACGGCTCATTTGGCGCATGTCCGCGCCCGGTCTTCGACGTTTACCAGTCCTTCCAGCGCGATCTCGAGCGCAATCCGATGGGTTTCTACGGCGAGCGGCAGCCTGAGCTCCTGACCGAGGCTCGCGCGGCCCTGGGATCGTACCTGGGCGTGACTGGCGACGACATCGTCTACTTCCCAAATCCCACGAGCGCGGTGCGCACGCTGTGCGCAAGCCTGAAGCTTGGTCCTGGCGACGAGGTGCTGGCCACGAACTGGGAGTACCCGACGCTGGTGAACGCATTTGAGCACCTGGCCTATATGCGTGGCATCCGCTATTGCCACCAGTCGGTCCCCGTGCCGATGGGCGATCCCGAGGCGTGGGTAGACGCTTACTGGGCGGGCGTGACGCCGCGCACGCGCATCCTGCACCTGAGTCACATCTCGTTCACGACCTCGCTGATCCACCCAGTGGCGGAGGTCTGTCGTCGCGCTCGGGAGGCGGGGATCCTCACGTTTGTGGACGGGGCGCACGCTGTGAGCCAGATCCCGGTGGATCTGGCGGCGCTCGATGCCGATATCTATGTGGGGGCGTGTCACAAGTGGCTGTGCGCGCCCAAGGGCTCCGGGTTCGCCTATGCCCATCCGCGCGTTCAGGCGCTGCTTGCGGAGCCGCACGTGCGCAGCCGCGCCGGCGGCCCCGGCGCGGCGATCGAGCCGGGCGCCTTTGTGGCGAGTTACCAGTACCAGGGCACGCGCGACAGCGCCGCGATCCTCTCGGTACCGGCGGCGATCGCGTTCCAGGCCGAGCACGACTGGGAGGCGCAGCGCGAGCGCTGCCGTGGGCTGGCGCGCCAGACGGTCGACCGCGTCACGGTGCTCACGGGGTTGGAGCCCGTGAGCCCTAACGACTCGCGCTACCACAGCCAGATGGTAAGCATCCCGGTGCCTGATGAGCGCGGCGATGCGATCGCCGCGGCCTTCAGGGCGGACAACATTGTCGCGGTGCAGGTCAAGGCCAATGGGCTGCGGATGCTGCGGGTGTCGTACCAGGCCTACAACAGCCAGGACGATGCCGATCGGTACGTCGCCGCGGTTGCCAAGGGGCTGGCGGGCGGCTGAGGCTGCGCCGATGAAGCTTGTGCGAAGCGAGGTCTGCTCCGCGGACGGGACGGCTGGGGTGTACGCGTCAGGCCACGAAAAGATGGTAGAATGCCGGCAGTGGATGGGGCGATGCTGTCTGACGTTGGACAGGGGGTGTAGAGCAGAATGATGGTAGGAGGGTCACTGTACCCGTGCACGAGGGACCGACGCTGCCTCCGGGGACGCTGCGCGATTCTGCGTGATGCTGACATCAGCGTTGAGGAGCTTCACGAGCTGCTCTAGGTCGAACGCGGCGGTATGGGAGGTGTGATGAAGTTACGGCGCTGGGTATGGCCGTTGATCCTGGCGCTGCTCCTGCTCGGGCGCGGGCCCGCGCTGGCGCAGGCGCCGGCCGACTTCGGCGGCGGGCCGATCGAACCGCCTCGCGATCTGACGACCGAAGAGGAGTGGGCGCAGATTGCCGCTGAGGTCGCCGCGAACATCGCGGTGATTGATGCCGAGACGCCTTTCGTTCCACAGGCGGCGGAGACCGTCGCCTTCCAATGGCCGCTCCGCGCGGCCGTCAATCTTCGCGACTACGGTTACCACGGCGTGTCGGGTTTCATGGACCACGATCCCGTGATCGGCGTGCGTCTCGACTATACCTGCGGCGCCCGGACCTACGATATGACCGGGTACAACCACCAGGGCGTCGACTTTTTCACCTATCCTTTCCCCTGGTACAAGGTGGACAATCGCCAGGTGGGGGTCGTGGCAGCGGCTCCGGGCACGCTCACGTTTAAGCGCGATGG
>JALOOJ010000238.1 GCA_025454475.1 Anaerolineae bacterium | reverse complement strand
CTTGATATAGGCTTCGAGCAAATCTGGGGTAAAGACGTCTCCCCTGAGCAGGAACTCGTGATCGGCCTCGAGAGCAGCCAGTACAGCCGACAGCGAACCGGGCACCTGTTTGACCTTCCGAGCTTCCTCTGCAGGCAGATCGTAGAGGTCCTTGTCCATCGGCTCGCCGGGGTCGATCACAGATAGGGGTTGCACGCGGGATCCGGTGCACGGAACTCCACACGCTTGGCCTTGGGGCTCTTCGAGTACATCGGGATTCGGCAGACCGCCGAGCGGTTGCGCTGCGAGTATGCCAGATTGACGGGCGCCTCAAAGCCGGGCACCAACCGTCGATAGGAGTTCGTGGTCGGAGCCGCGATTGCCAGAAGCGCAGGGGCATGGGCCAGAAGCCCGCCGATATAGTACTTCGCCGTATCTGAGAGCTGCGCGTATCCGGTCTCATCGAAGAACACGTTGCTCTCTCCGCGCCACAGGCTCTGGTGCACGTGCATTCCGCTGCCATTGTCACCAAACAGCGGCTTGGGCATGAAGGTGGCTGTCAAGCCGTTCTGACGCGCCACGTTCTTCACCAGGTACTTATAGATCTGGATGCTGTCCGCCATACGAACAAGCGTCGTGTAGCGCAGATCGATCTCCGACTGTCCTGCAGTGGCGACCTCGTGGTGGTGCAGCTCAACCGGTACCCCGGCGGCCTCGAGGGCCATCACGATCTTGCTGCGGACATCCTGCTTGGTATCCGCAGGAGGTACGGGGAAGTATCCCTGCTTGGGCGGGATCTGCCCTCCTTTACCGCCCTCGCCGCCGCTGTTCCACCAGGCCTCGGCACTGTCGATGTGGTAGAAGGCGCTGTTGGTCGTGCCCCCATAGCGCACGCTGTCGAAGAGGAAGAACTCCGCCTCGGGTCCCCAATAGCTGATGTCGGCAACGCCCGTCTGCTTGAGATAGGCCTCCGCCTTCGTCGCCACGTACCGAGCATCGCGCGTATAGCGCTGCAGTGTCACCGGATCGTAGATGTCGCAGATCATGACCAGTGTTGGCACCTCGAAGATCTGATCCATGAACGCCGTCGATGCATCCGGCATCAGGATCATGTCGGACTCGTGGATCTCCTGGAATGCACGGATTGAGGACCCGTCGAAGCCCATCCCCTCCACAAACAGCGCTTCCGACAACTCGCGGGCGGGCAGCGTAAAGTGATGCCACATACCCATCAGATCAGTGAACCGCATGTCGACCATCTCAACATGCTTGCCCATCTCCAGTACATCTGCAACCGTTCCTAACATTGCACAGCTCCTTTCAATGTCGGCTCAAAGGCAGACCGATAGCTCCGAATGGCCGTCCTGCACGTCATTCTCAGGCATGATAAGCAGAGCTGGTCCGCGTGTCTATGACCCAAACGGGCCATCTTCTTTGACAAGGGTCAGCCGGCTCCCTATAATCTGACGTCATGATTCCTGGCTTCTATGACGGTGCGCGCGAGCTCCTCTATGGTCAGCTCAGCGCAGACGAGATCGAACGTTGGCTTGTGCCTATCGGCTTTTCCGACTGGCAAGAGACCCACCGCCGCCTGAATCGCATCGCCCAGAGGTCTGGTGCCACTCCTGCCCTCGCGGATCTACTGCCCTATCTGCTGACGATGCTCTCCGAGTCCGGCAGTCCGGATCGTGTGCTGGTGAATCTCGAGCGCTTTCTCCAGAGCAGCACCGATATGGGCGACCGACTTCACTGGCTGTCACGAAACCTGCGTGCCACCAGCATTTTGACGAGGCTGTTCGCCGGCAGCCAGTACCTCACGGAGATCCTCCTCCGCAACCCGGAAATGGTTGAGCTCCTGGCCGAGCCCCGAGCCCTGGTTCAGCCCAGGGCTGCGCCCCGGATCGAGCTAGCTGCCTACGCGGACGGATCGGGCGAGCGTCGAATCGACCCGCTGGACGCGCTGCGTTGTTATCAGCGCCTGGAGCTACTGCGCATCGGCGTATGCGATATGCTCGCACTCTTCGACCTCCCCCTCGTGACTGGCCAGCTCTCCGGCCTCGCCGATGGCGTCATTCGCGCAGCGCTAACGCTAGCAGCCGTCGAGGTATCTCGCGAGACCTCACGCCCTCTCGAGGGCTTTGTGGTATTGGCGATGGGCAAGTTGGGAGGATACGAACTCAACTACAGCTCCGACATAGATCTGTTGTTCCTGGCGGAAGGCGGTTCCGATACACATCGGCAGTTGGGCGAGCGTCTGATCGATGTGCTAACACGGGTCACAAGCGAGGGATTCCTCTATCGGGTAGATATGCGCCTGCGCCCGTGGGGGCGATCCGGGCCGTTGGTCACCTCGCTGAACGGCTACCTGTCCTACCTCCGGAAAAGCGCTCGCATTTGGGAGAAACAGGCACTGCTCAAAGCGCGAATCGTCGCCGGCGATGAAGCATTGGGGCAGCGCTTCTTGGAGTGCGCAATGCCCATCGTCTATGATGTGACCCCGGACGCTGCGCGGGCAAGTGTGAGCGCCACAAAACGCCTCACCGAGAGCCATCTGCGCGACCAGGGACACGAGTGGGGCGAGGTCAAACTCGGACAGGGCTCCATCCGCGACATCGAGTTCGTGGTTCAGTACCTGCAGTTGAGCCACGGGACGGCGCACCCGGACATACGCAGCCACAATACCCTTGATGCGCTGACGCGGCTCTCCGCCGCCGGGTTGCTCGCCGGACGCGATTCACGGATACTGGCCGATGGGTACATCTTCCTGCGCGTGACCGAGCATTACCTTCAAATGATGCACTACCGCCAGACCCATACCCTTCCGGAGGACGAAAAGGCACTGGCGCAACTGGCGCATCGCCTCGAGTTTTCCGGTCAGACGGCCGGCGAGCAATTCGTGCAGCGCTACGAACAACACCGCTCGGCGATTCGATCGGTCTACCTGAAGTTCCTGGGAGAACAGCCGATGAACACTTCTGTGCCGGAGCCACGGGCGATTGCCGTGAGTCGATCACACATCTCGCGCATGGACGCGTCTTATACCACTGTGTTCACCGAGCAGGAGATCCAACGTCACGCCTCGCTGGCCGGGCTGCTCAACCGGGATAACCTGGCCGAGGTCGAGGCGATCTCACTTGGTGATCGACGGTGGCGGGTAACGATCGTCGGCTATGACTACCCTGGTGAGCTCTCGCTGATCTGCGGTCTTCTCTTCGCCTATGGGTGTTCGATTGAGGAGGGCCAAGTCTTCACCTACGAACCGGTGACTGGGCCGGCGCCCGAAGTCTGGACGCCCCAGGAAAGGCGTAAGATCGTAGATGCCTTCACGGTTCATGCCGTTCACGAGGACATTACATCTGCCACCTGGGATAGCTATGCCCTGGATCTGAGAGCATTGCTTGAGCGTATGCACACAGACCACGGACAGGAAGCGCACGGCTTGCTCGCGAGGCGTGTCGCATCGGCTATCGCCACGTCCTCTGAGACCCAGGCGACTCTGTATCCTGTCGACATCGAGATCGACAACGACGCCTCCGAGCACTATACAGTGCTAAACATCACCGCGCCGGACACGATCGGGTTCCTATACGAATTCACGAATGCCTTAGCCTACAGCCGCGTCTATATCGCTCGTGTCGACGTGGAGTCCTTCGGGAATCGCGCACACGACACGCTCTTCGTGACGGATGCCCAGGGCCGCAAAATCACCTCGCCTGATAGGGAACGCGAGCTGCGTGCTGCAGTGGTGCTCATCAAGCATTTCACCCATCTCCTGCCGCACACGCCCGACCCTGAGACCGCGCTGCTGCATTTCCGCGAGTTCATCCACAACCTGTTTCGGCAACCGAACTGGCCCGACGAATTCGCCTCGCTGGAGAACCCTGAAGTGCTGAGCCGGCTAGCTCGATTGCTTGGGGTCAGCGATTTCCTATGGGATGACTTCCTGCGAATGCAGTACGCCAACCTCTTTCCGGTCGTCCGCGACGCCGACGCGCTCGATACGTCAAAGTCGAGGGCGGCACTGCAGAGCGAGCTCGAGGCTGCTCTGTCGATCGTCCACACGGGTCCCCAATCGATCGCGAGCGGGACGTCGTGGCGCAACACGCTGAATGCCTTCAAGGACCGCGAGATGTTCCGCATCGATATGCGCCACATTCTGGGTCACACTCAGGAGTTCTGGGACTTCTCCGAGGAGCTCACCGCCCTCGCGGAGGTCGTGGTCAACGCTGCTTTCCATCTGTGCCACGAGGATCTCCGGGCGCAGCACGGGACTCCATGCACGGAAAACGGCGCAATCAGCGAGATGGCTGTCTTCGCGCTGGGCAAGTGCGGGGGGCACGAGCTGGGATTTGCCTCTGACATCGAGCTGCTGTTTGTGTACAGCGGCAACGGGAGGACAACCGGCCCGCAGACGATCACCACGGCCGAGTTCTATGAGAAACTCGTGACGCTGTTCTTGCAGTCCATCGAGGCGAAACGCGAGGGTATCTTCGAGATCGACCTGCAGTTGCGACCTTACGGAAAAGCGGGAAGTATGGCCGTAGCGCTGGAAGCCTTCCGCAGGTATTTCGCGCCCGAAGGGCCTGCCTGGCCCTATGAGAGGCAATCCCTTGCCAAACTCCGCCCCATAGCCGGCGACAGGGCCCTTGGTGACATCATCGTCGCGCTGCGGGACCAATTCGTCTATGCCGAGGACGCCTTCGATGTGACAGCCATGCGTGCGATGCGTGAGCGCCAGATGCGACATCTGGTGACAGGCGGCACCTTCAACGCCAAGTACAGCCCTGGCGGTCTGGTCGACGTCGAGTATCTTGTTCAGGGGCTCCAGATCGAGCATGGTGCAGAACACCCGTCCCTACGCAGCACCAATATCCGTGAGGCGATGCGTGCGCTCGCAGCCGAGGGCTTCCTGTCCCAAGATGACTATGACCGACTCAGAAGGGCCTATACATTCCTTAGGTGGTTGATCGATGGCCTGCGCATGGTCCGCGGCAATGCAAAGGACTTGACAGTGCCTGCAGCCGATAGCGAGGCTATCCCTTTCCTCGCGCGCCGGATGCGTTACAGCGGCGATGCAGAACGGCTGATCGCGGACCTCGGCCAGCACACGGCTGCCGTGCAAGAACTGAACCGGCGGCTCCTGGGAGGATAAGCCGTCGATCGGGGCAGGACTCCTGATAGCAACACCTTCCGCCGCTTCCCAGAGATGGCGGGTTAGCACGAGGACAACGTATGCCAGTGACAGAAGGAACCGCCA
>JALOOJ010000237.1 GCA_025454475.1 Anaerolineae bacterium | reverse complement strand
CGGACTGGGCGCGTTGTGCCCTGTCTCCGCCTATGATCTCATCCGTGTGGCGCCGCACCGCGGTTACTGGCCGTCGCCTTTTGCGGATGGCATGGTCCAGCGCGTGTGGGGCTTGAGGCTTGCTTCATAGTTGGCGTGAGGCCGGACCAGGGATACTTGGCATGGGAGTCGCGTGAGCCAGCCGCTGCTCGTCGCTGAGGCGCTGCAAGCAGCGGGCGGTGTTATCCAACCATTGACCCTGGTTGTGAGACCCGGAGATCGTATCGGGCTGTTGAGCGCGAGTGGCCGCGAGCTTTCCATGTTTCTGCGCACGTTGGCACGGCTACAAAGACCCTCAGAAGGGCGATTGTTCTGGAGCGGGGTTGACGTCACACGGAGGCCGAGGGCGTTGCTGCCACGGCATCTGCGAGAGGGGGTGCTGCTGCTCTGGGCGAATCCGTACGCGCTCTTTCAGGATGGCACGCGGGTGGGTGCAGCAATCGGACGATCGGGTGCGACGAGCGCCACGCCTGAGGGCCGGCTCCGAGCCAGCGGCCTGTCATCCGCACTGTTGGAGTTCGGAATCGGGTCGCTCTCTGGGCTGGAGCGGGTGCGAGTGGCATTGACGTATGCGCAACGACACCGGCCGAGCGTGATTTTGGTGGATGATGTTTTCGCGCATCTGATCCCGGAGAGTTGGCGGGGGCTCCTGGCCACGCTGGAGGCTGTTGTCGGCGAAACAGGCGCCCTCATCGTCGCAAGCCGTTATACCGAAGCGCTGGGCACAATGACGCGGGTCATCGACCTGAGCGCTGCAGGCAAGGTTAACGCGGAATCTTGACAATTAGACGTTTGTCTTTAGAATTGAGGGACGTATTGGTCTGGGCATCCGAACGTTAGGCGTGGTTTCATCTGTCCCGCGAAAGGAGGTGACAGGTCCGGATCGTGCTATCGATACTGTGTCCGAACAAAGTGAACTCTGTGTCTGGAATGAGGAATCCCCAACCCAATTCTTTTAGAGGAGGAGAAACGCATGGTTAAGAGACTTATGGTTGTGCTCGGTGCGCTCGTTGTCATGAGTATGGTTTTGAGCGCCTGCGCCACACCCACCCCCGCAACCGTCATTCAGACCGTCGTAGTAAAGGAAGAAGTCCCCGTCGAGAAGGAAGTCGAAGTCGAGGTGGTCGTCACCGCGACCCCCGAGCCCGAAGCTCCCGCCGGCCCCAAGACGCTCGTCGTCTGCCTGGGCCAGGAGCCTGATACACTCTATACCTACGGCACCGATATGCTGGCGGCGGCGCACATCCAGGAAGCCATCTATGATGGCCCCATTGACAACCGCACCTACGCCTACCAGCCCGTCATCATCAAGAAGCTGCCCAGCCTCGAAGACGGTGACGCAGTCATCAATGCCGTGACGGTTCAGGCCGGCGACATGGTTATCAATCCGGCCGGTGATCCCGTCGAGTTGGCCGAGGGCATGATGGTTCGCCCCGCGGGCTGTATGGCCACCGACTGCGAGGTCGAGTTCGCTGGCGATCCCATCGAGATGGATCAGATGGTCGTCAACTTCGAACTCGTCGATGGCCTGATGTGGTCGGATGGCACCCCCCTGACGGCCGATGACACCGTCTACAACTACGAGGTCAACGCCGATCCCGACACACCCGCCAGCCGCTACCTGGTCGAGCGTACCGCCTCCTACGAGGCCCCGAGCGACACGACCGTCGTGTGGACAGGCCTCCCCGGCTACATCGACAGCGTTTACTATGCCAATATCTGGGGACCGCTCCCGCGCAAGCTCTGGC
Source organism: Anaerolineae bacterium (assembly GCA_025454475.1). GTDB lineage: Bacteria > Chloroflexota > Anaerolineae > B4-G1 > SLSP01 > PWVB01. Next base: position 3,288 of record JALOOJ010000237.1, on the reverse strand, counting down.
AGGATGACCTGGGGTTGAGCGCCGCTGACCTGATCGAGGCCGAGGAATCGTCCCGCACGCCGATGGGCTGGGGCGCCTTCGTCATCAAGGAATGGGTCTCCGGCGACCACATCACTGTCGAGAAGAACCCCAACTACTTCCGCGCCGCCGAGGGCCTGCCCTTCGTCGACACGGTCATCTACCGCTTCGTGTCCGACTCCAACGCCGCTGTGGCGCAGCTGATCTCGGGTGAGTGCGATATCGTCACCCAGGACGCTTCTCTGGAGGACCAGAGCGAGCTTATGCTCAAGCTGGAGCAAGAGAATGTGATGAAGCCCATCTTCGTGACGGGCACCGTCTGGGAGCACGTGGACTTCGGCATCAACCCCGTCGAGGACTATGCCCGCCCGGACTTCTTTGAGGACCTGCGCGTTCGCCAGGCCTTCGCGATGTGTCTCGACCGCCAGAGCGTGGTTGATACCATCCTCTACGGTCGCTCCATCGTGATCGACACCTACATCCCCCCCGAGCATCCGCTCTACGCTGGTGATGCTCTGACCAAGTGGCCCTATGACCCCGAGGCCGGTATGGCGCTGCTCGAGGAGGTCGGTTGGGTCGACAGCGACGGTGACGGCGTTCGCGAGGCCAGTGGTGTCGAGGGTATTGCCGATGGCACCCTGCTCGAATTCAACTGGGGTTCGACGACCGCCGCCATGCGTGTCCAGTACATGCAGATCTTCCAGCAAAACTTGGCTGCCTGCGGCTTCAAGGTCAACCTGGCAAACGTGCCCGCGGGTGAATGGTTCGCCGATGGCCCTGAGGGGCCGCTGGGCGGCCGGCGCTTCGACGTCGGTTCCTTCGCCTGGCTGACCGGCGTACAGCCCGCCTGCGAGCTGTACAGCGCGAAGTTCATCCCGACGCTGGAGAACAACTGGGGTGGCCAGAACTACCCCGGCTTCAATGACGCCGAGTATGATGCTGCCTGCAACCGCGCGCTGACCGCGCTGCCTGACACGGAAGACTACATCCAGGGGCACAAGGATGCTCAGACGATTTTCTCAGAGCAACTTCCCGTCGTCCCGCTCTTCCTGCGCATTAAGATCGCGGCGACGCGGCCCGAGGTCAAGGGCTTCGTGATGGACCCGACCGAGAACTCGGAGATGTGGAACGTCGAATCGCTCGACCTGGATATGTAGGGTTATCCAACAATGCGAGAATGGTGGCAGCGCCCAGGCGCTGCCACCATTTTTTGGACAGCGGTACGGACAAGAAGATCCGGTGTTCAGGAGAGGTCGCGACGCGAGGTCGCGAGTTCTCCTGAGCGCAAGGGCACTATGCAGGCAGAGATATGGTATCATCACTGGGATAGCTCGTTGTTGGAAGGAGTGGCTGCATGACCAGTTATCTTATCCGTCGGTTTATCCAGATGGGAATCGTCGTTCTGGTGGCAACGATGGCCATCTACGGTATCCTGAACCTGGCCCCCGGTGGGCCGATGGCGGGGTTGAACCAGATCGGTGACCGGCGAGCGCGGTTCAGTGAAGCCGACAAAGCGCGCCTGGCCTCCTATCTCGGCCTCGACAAACCCCTTGTCCTGCGTTATCTCGTCTGGTTGTTAGGCGACGACTGGTTAGGCGCCGACTATATGTCACTGAGCCTCAGGCCCGCCGATGGTGTGCGCTTCTGGGCGTCACCAGGCATTGCCTATGCTGTTGGCGGTTACCCAATCTGGTTCACAGGAGAGCAGGTCGGCACGCATGAGTCAGATGGACTGCCGATCTATGTGGCCTCCAAGGTCTGGATCCGCCCCACGGGTGAGCGACCTGATGGGACAATAGCCGCAGCGATCATCAAGGTGGATGCACGCGACCTACACGTCGATGTAACCGGAGACACTCAAGACGTCTGGGTCACAACCTCTCCTGAGACCGAGTGGGAGGTACCCGGTGCGCCCATGTGGCCCGATGGCAATTGGGTCAATGTCTCGTGGCTATTTGGCCCGTATGGGTTGCTCGGACGCCACGCCCATTTCCATGGGACCAGCCACGGTGTAGCGCGATTCGATTTCGGGACGTCGTGGTCCGTGGCCCGAGGACAACCGATCATCAAGGTCATGCAGAGCCGGCTCGACAACACGCTGACGCTCATGCTCGCATCCACGATTCTGTCGTTGGTGATCGCCATCCCGGTAGGCGTCTTCTCTGCAGTGAAGCAGTATTCGCGCCTGGACTACATCGTAACGACATTCACATTCTTCGGTACGGCGATGCCGGTCTTCTGGCTGGCCATCATGCTGGTGCTGATCTTCGCAATCAAGTTCCGTGAATGGGGCTTACCCTATATGCCCGCTGGTGGGGTGACCTCGGTCCGCAACCCGCCAACTGGGAGCCTGCTGCAAATGCTGAGTGCTGCACCAGGCGGTCCTCTGGATAAGGCCATCCACCTGATCCTGCCCACGATTACCTTGAGCCTGTTGTACATGGCCGGCTGGAGCCGTTATATGCGCGCCTCGATGCTCGATGTCCTGCGCCAGGATTACGTGCGGACTGCACGGGCCAAGGGATTGGTCGAACGGCTGGTGATCGTCAAGCACGCGATGCGCAATGCCCTGATCCCGATCGTGACGATCGTGGTTTTCACGATCCCAGGCCTCTTCGGCGGTGCAACGATCACGGAGACCATCTTCTCCTGGCGCGGAATGGGAAGGCTGTACTTCGACGCGTTGGGCGCAGATGACTGGCCAGTGGTGATGGTATTCCTTTTCATCAGTGCAGTGCTCACCGTTATCGCCACGCTGGTGGGTGACATCCTGTACACGCTCGTGGATCCGCGGATCCGCTACAACTAGGCAAGCGGTAGGTAACCAAGATGACAGTCGAATCAAACGTCGAGCTGCTGGACGCAGAGGCCCTCCTTACGCCTGAGAAGGAGAGCCAGTTGGCAATCGTGTGGCGACGCTTCAGGCGCCACCACCTGGCGGTGGCCGGATTGGCCATCATTACCCTGTTTGTCCTGATGGGCATCTTCGCGCCCTTGCTGGCGCCTTTTGATCCCATCGCCTACCAGGATCCCTACACCAAAAACGCCCCCCCGAGCTCGCAGCATCTGCTTGGAACCGATGAGATCGGCAGGGACGTTTTCAGCCGCCTACTGTATGCCGCGCGAATCTCCCTTACCGTCGCCTTCATGGTGACGATTGCCAGCGAGGTTGTGGGGGCGCTGCTAGGAGGGATGTCGGGGTTCTTTGGCGGCTGGGTCGACAGCGCGATCCAGCGGGTGGTGGACTTCCTGTTGACGATTCCCCTGTTA
>JALOOJ010000081.1 GCA_025454475.1 Anaerolineae bacterium | reverse complement strand
GGGTGGACCTGTCCGGAGTCGCCGGCACGGGCCCGCGTGGGCGGATCACCAAGGCCGATGTCGTGGCAGCAGCCCCTGCCGTTGTTCCCGTTACCCAGGCTGTCGTTCCAACGTCTGCAGCTGCGTCTGTGCCAGAGGGTGCCGCACTGGCAGAAGTTCCGCTATCGGGCGTTCGGGCGATCATTGCCCAGCGCATGCACGAGAGCCACACTATCACCGCCGCTGTTACGGAGATGATGGAGGTGGACGCCACGGCGCTCGTCGCTCTACGTGAGCGCCTCAAGGTAAGCCTGGCCAAGGAGCTCGGATTCAGCCTGGGCTACAATGATCTGTTGATCAAGGTGGTCGCCAAGGCGCTGCGCCAGTTCCCCTACGTGAATGCGCGGCTCGAAGGGAACGTCATCCGGCATCTCGATGCGGTCCACATTGGGCTGGCGGTTGACACAGACCGTGGGCTCTTGGTGCCGCATGTCTCTGATGCCGACAAGAAGGGCCTGGCCGAGATAGCGCGTGATGTCCGGGCGATGGCCGAGCGTGCTCGCACGGGCCGATCACTGCCCGACGAGCTGGTGGGCGGGACATTCACGATCACGAACCTGGGCATGCTTGATGTCGACGGGTTCACGCCCATCATCAACTACCCCGAGGTCGCGATCCTCGGCGTTGGGCGCATCAAGCCCAAGCCCGTTGTGTTGGATGGTGAGATCGTCGTGCGCCAGATGGTGTGGCTAAGCCTGACCTTCGACCATCGCCTGGTCGACGGCGCGCCAGCGGCGCCAAGCAGCTGATTGAGGAACCCTACTTGCTGCTAGCCTAGCGAAAGCACAGGAGTTCGGGGCGGGATAGCCATCCCGCCCCGAACTCCACCCCTATCGTCCGTGGCAGTGCTTGAACTTCCTGCCGCTCCCGCATGGACAGGGATCGTTGCGCCCGGCAACGGCAAGTGCGCGCTCCCAGGCGGCGTCCTCAGCCACGATCCGTGCCATCACGTTGGCCGGCGCGCGCCTGTGGCGAAGCTCCTCGGCCATCATCCGCATCGGTTTGTCGATGTGCCCAAAGAACGACCTGTACCCGGCGCACAGGTAGCTCAAACCGATTTCACCCTCCTGCGTCACCAGAATGCGGTCCTTCGGACAGGCGCCATTGCATACGAAGCGCACCTCGCAGTCCAGACACTGTCTAGGTAGCTCGACGAGCTTCGCCTGACCGAACTGCCGCTGTTGCTCCGAGGACACCAGGTCGACCATCGGCGTCTCCAGAATGTTCCCCAGACGGAACCGCGGTTCCACGAAGTGATCGCAGGCGTACAGGTCGCCGTTGTGCTCCATGGCCAAGCCAAGCCCGCATGTGGGCTCGAACACACATAGGCCGGGGCGGTGTCCGGTCCATGCTGCCAACGCCACATCGAAGATCTGGACGAAGACCCTGCCTACATCGTGGCGAACCCACTCGTCGAAAACGCCGATCAGAAAGTCACCGAATTGCCCGCTACCGACTGAACTCGGCGCGAGGTCGCGCCCTTCCTGATGCCCTGTGGTGTTGTCACGTCGCACGATCGGGATGAACTGGATGAACTCCGCGTGCGCTTCATCCCGGAAGAAGCGATAGACCTCGGTTGGGTAGGGGGCGTTCGCCGCGTGCACGGTGCACAGGATGTTGGTCTCGACGCCGATGGCCTGAAGCGTATGGAGCCCCGACATCACGCGCTCCCACGTCGGCTGCCCGGCCTTGTCGACGCGGTAGGCATCGTGAAGTGCCTGCGGTCCGTCAAGGCTCAAGCCCACCAGAAAGCTGTGCTCTTTGAAGAAACGCGCCCACTCGGGCGTGACTAGAGTGCCATTCGTCTGCAGCGTGTTAATGATCCGGACGTCCGGGCGACGGAACCGTTCCTGGTAGGCCAAGGCGCGCTCGTAGAACTCGATCCCCATCAGAAGCGGTTCGCCTCCCTGCCAGCCAAAGGTCACCTCAGGTACCTGTTGTGCCTCAATGTACTGGCGGGTGAAGCTCTCGAGTACCTCGTCCGACATTCGGAAGTCGCTGCCAGGGTACATCCGGGCTTTGGGCAGGTAGTAGCAGTACGCACAGGCCAGATTGCAGATGGGCCCACGGGGCTTCGCCATCACGTGGAAGGCGCGAGGTGCGGTCTGCAGTTCATCCATGGGATCTCCTTACCAGGCAAAGCTGCGTGTCGGATTATAGCAGCGATGGTCAGTGGGGGGAGATGCTGAGCGGTTCCAGTTGATCACCCCACGTAAATGGGTTATCCTACGCGTGTTGCCCGCGCAGAGGCGACTCCTAGTGGAGTTTGCGCCGCCGCGGCCGCATCAGCGCAGGAGATGTGGAGGAGCCGATGGACCGGTACCTGGATCTGGAGTATGCAACGGCAGGCGACCGATCGCTGTGTTTGGACCTGTACCTGCCTGAGGGCAGTGCCAGGCCGCGGCCTGTGATCCTGTACATCCACGGCGGCGCCTGGCGTGAGGGTAGCAAAGCGCACCCACGAGCGCTGCGGTTCGCTTCTGAGGGCTACGCGGTCGCGAGTGTCGGCTACCGGTTGAGCCAGGAGGCGGTATTCCCGGCGCAGATCCACGACTGCAAGGCCGCGGTGCGCTGGCTTCGTGCCAACGCGGACGCGTATGGGCTGGATGCCGGTCGCATCGCGGCCTGGGGAGAGTCGGCAGGTGCGCACCTGGCCTCACTGCTTGGCACCTCTGCTGGTGTCGCTGATCTTGAGGGAGAACTGGGTTGCCCCGAGCAGTCGAGTGCAGTCACCGCGGTCTGCAGTTGGTTTGGACCAAGTGACCTCCTGCGGATGAACGACGGGCCGGGTGAAATGGACCACAACGCAGCGGACTCGCCGGAGTCGCAGCTTGTCGGTGCGCCCATCCAGATGCGCCCCGACCTCGCGGCACGAGCGAACCCCATTACCTACGTCACCTCAGGAGCACCTCCGTTCCTGCTGATGCATGGCACGGGCGATCTCGTTGTTGTCCCAAACCAGAGCGAGCTGCTACACGAGGCGCTGACGCGCGCGGGCGCTCGCTCGACCCTGATCCTTCTCGGCGGTCTCGGGCACGGGTTCCCCGGTGAGCATGGGCGATGGCGGGAGATCTTCGGTTACGTCAGTGTGTTCCTCTCAGCCTACCTCAGGCCGTGACCGCTGGATGATCTGGCGAGGGAACCAGCGGATGTCCGTGTGCTGTTGCCGTGTCGTGTCCGTCCCGGGGCTTGCCCATAGGGCATCGTGTCGTATAACTGGCGTAACGGTAAGTGACGTGCACAGGTCGGCCAGACGAACAGCTGCGTGTCTGCTGCGTGCCGTTATTCTGTGTATCTTCGTTGCTGGCTGTGCATCCGGCGTGCAGCCCACTCACACACCAGGAGAGATATCCGTGACCCGTACAACTGAGACCCAGATCATCGTCTATGTCGGCACATATACCCGCAAGGGCAGCCAGGGTATCTACGTCTTCAGGTTCGACCCCGTCACGGGCAGCCTCAGCCCGGTGGGATCGGCGCCTGCGGATAATCCGTCCTTCCTGGCGATCCATCCAAACAAGCAAGTGCTGTACGCGGTGAACGAGGTCGGGGAGTTCGGCGGCGCCGCGACTGGGGCAGTCAGCGCGTTTGCGATCGACTGGGGCAGCGGAGCGCTGACCCTGCTGAACCAGCAACCCTCGCATGGGCAGGCTCCCGCGCACATTGCTGTCGATAGGGCCGGCGCGTATGTCTATGTCGCCAACTACTCGAGCGGGACGGCAGCGGTTTTCCCGATCCAGGTGGATGGGAGCCTTGGTACGGCTTCGGATGTCGTGCAGCACGTGGGCTCGGGGCCCGACCCGAGGCGACAACGGGAGCCCCATGCTCACTCCATCAACCTGGACTTCGGGGATCGCCGGGCATACGTGGCGGACCTGGGAACCGACAAGGTGATGATCTACGATGTGGCATCCGAACCGGGCAAGCTCCGGACCAACATCCCGGCATCGGCCCAAGTCGACGGCGGTTCTGGTCCCCGTCACCTTGCATTCCATCCTAGCGGTCGATATGCATATCTGATCAACGAGATGGGTAACACGATCACCGCCTTCGCCTACAACCCCGTCGACGGCGGCCTATCAGCGCTACAGACCGTTCCAACGCTTCCGGCAGATTTCGATGGCCGAAGTACCACGGCTGACATCCACGTCGCACCGTCGGGAGCCTTCCTGTACGGCTCGAACCGAGGGCACGACAGCATTGTGGTCTATCGCATCGATAATGAGACCGGCGGGTTGTCCTATGTCCAGCATGCATCCACTGAGGGACGTACGCCGCGTAACTTCGCGATAGATCCGACGGGCACCTATCTGCTGGCGGCGAACCAGGACAGTGATAGCCTCGTCGTCTTTCGTATCGATCCTGACACGGGGATGCTGTCGGCTACCGGGACGCAAGTGATGGTCTCGATGCCCGTGTGTGTGTCGTTCGTCGTGCGTTGACGCCTGAAGGAGGCAGTCCCGTGGCGCTTAGCCCCGAGCTCAAGGCGCAGATTCTACAGTTCCAGCTCAACGAGATCACCGAGTATCACATCTACGCCAACTTGGCGCGCACCGTGAAGTCTGAGGAGAACCGTGCCGTACTCCGGCGGATTTCCGATGACGAGAGGCGCCACTACGACGACTGGAAGGCACAAACCGAGACTGCAGTACGGCCCGATCGTGTCAGGATCGGTTGGTTCACGTTGCTGGGGCGAGTGCTCGGCGTGACGTTTGCCCTCAAGCTGATGGAACAGGGAGAGGAAGGAGCCCAGGCCAGCTACGCCGAGTTGATCGAGGCGGTACCTGAAGCCGAGGCGATTCTGTGGGACGAGGATCGCCACGAGGCCGCGCTGCTCGACATGCTTGATGAGGAGCGCCTGCGCTACACGGGCTCAATCGTGCTAGGGCTCAACGATGCGCTGGTCGAGCTTACCGGCGCGCTCGCTGGTCTGACGTTGGCGCTTCAGGACACCAGGCTGATCGCAATGACGGCGTCTATCACGGGCGTTGCCGCGTCGATGTCGATGGCGGCGTCGGAGTACCTCTCCACAAAGTCCGAGGAGACGCTGAAAGCCCCCGGTAGGGCTGCGCTGTACACGGGTATTGCATACGTGTTCACAGTGTCGGTTCTGGTCCTTCCCTACCTGCTCTTGCGAAACTACTACCTGTGCCTAGGGATGTCTTTGGTCATCGCGGTGGCGATCATCGCCGCCTTCAACTACTACGTGGCGGTCGCAAAAGGCGAGCCATTTAGGCGGCGGTTCGTAGAAATGGCAGGGCTGTCCTTGAGTATTGCGGTGTTGAGTTTCGGGGTCGGGTATCTTCTTCGAGAGTTGTTCGGCGTAGACGTCTGACTCGATGCCAGCCAGCGCTGTGAGGCGCTGGCCGTTCCGATCCCACGGGGCACGCTACCGGCGCGGGCCGGAGCTTGACACACACGTTGAGGAGGGTGATATGGAATTCCGATCGTTGGGACGCACTGGCGTACTGGTGTCGCCGCTATGTCTGGGTGCGATGAACTTCGGCGGACCTACCGATGAGGCTGAATCGATCGCGATCATCGACCGTGCGCTGGAGGCAGGGATCAACTTCGTCGACACAGCGAACGTCTACAACCATGGCGAGAGTGAGCGGATCGTCGGTGTCGCTCTGAAGCGTAACGGTCTGCGCGAGCGGGTGGTTCTGGCTACCAAGGTGCACGGGGGCATGGGCGACGGCCCGAATGACCAGGGCAACTCGCGCTATCATATCATCAAGGCCTGTGAAGACTCGCTGGCGCGGTTACAGACCGATCACATCGATCTCTACCAACTCCACAGGCCGTCCTTGACGATCCCGCAGGATGAGACGCTTCGGGCGTTCGATGACCTCGTTCGGCAGGGCAAGGTGCGGTACATCGGCTGCTCCACGCACCCCGCGTGGATGGTGATGGAGGCTCTTGCAACCAGTGAGAGGTTGAACCTCGCGAGGTACATCAGTGAGCAGCCACCCTACAACCTGCTCGATCGGCGGATCGAGAACGAGCTGATCCCTCTGGCAGTCAAGCACGGGATGGCGATCCTGCCTTGGTCGCCTCTGGCCGGCGGCATTCTCGCCGGCAAGTACACAGTCGAGATGGTCGTTGGGAGCCAGTTTCCCGAAGGATCGCGGGCAGAGCGCTCGGGTGAGATGTTCCGGGTGAGGGTGACCCCTGAGGGTGTCAGGGTGGCAGCCAGGGTTCAGGAGATGGCGGCGGAGCGCGGCATGAGTGCGGCTTCGCTCGCGACCCTTTGGTGCAAGGATCAGCCCGGTGTCACGTCGCCAATCGTGGGACCCAGGACGATGAAGCACCTGGAAGACGCCCTCGCGGTACTCGAGGCGCGGCTGTCCGAAGAGGACCGCGTCCTCTTCGACGCGCTTGTCCATCCCGGGAATGCGGTTGCGGACTTCCACAACAGCAACCCCTGGATGAGGGCGCGGATCACGGCATAGGGACTGGGAAGCAGAGGAGCGCTGCGATGCGCCTGAGACTGGCGTATGGACGGGATGGGATGTGGATCACGCTGCCGGATTCGGCAGATGTCACCGTGGTGGAGCCGGAATTCGTGGCGGGCATTGGCGATGAGAGCGGCGCGGTGCGCGCTGCGCTTCACGCCCCGTTGGGATCACCGCCACTGCAGGATCTGGTCAGATCGAGCGATACGGTGGCTGTTGTCTTTAGCGACATTACCCGCCCGATGCCCAATGACCGGGTGCTTCCGGTTTTGGTGGACGCTCTCGTGGAAGCAGGGGTCAGCGATGACCGCATCACCCTGATCAATGGGCTGGGGACCCATCGGGCGCAATCGGAGCATGAGCTTCGTGCGATGCTCGGTGACAGCTTGGTGGAGCGCTGTCGGATCGTGCAGCACGATGCGTGGGACCAGGCGCAGCTTGTGGGCGTTGCGCGCAACAGCGCCGGACGGGTCGTGCAGGTCAACCGTGCCTACGTCGAGGCAAGTGTCCGCATCCTGACCGGGTTCGTCGAACCTCACTTCTTCGCTGGGTTCAGTGGCGGGCCAAAGGCGGTGCTGCCAGCAATTGCGGATATCGAGTCCATCATGGATAACCATGGAGCCCGGCTGCTTTCGCATCCACGGGCGACCTGGGCGCAGACAGTCGGTAACCCGCTTTGGGAGGAGATCCGTGTCGTGGCCGAGGCGACGCGGCCAACTTTCCTGCTCAACGTGACGCTCAACCGCGACCGAGCCATCACAGGGGTCTTTGCCGGGGAGATGCTGGTGGCGCATCGTGCCGCGATCGAGTTTGCCGGCACCCACGCCATGCGACCAGTAGCCGCACCATTCGACGTCGTCATCACCTCCAACAGCGGCTACCCTCTTGACCTCAACCTCTACCAGGCGGTCAAGGGGATGTCCGCAGCTTCGCTAATCGTCAAGCCGGGCGGTGACATCATCGTCGCCGCCGAGTGCTGGGACGGGATTCCCGCTCACGGTGAGTACGGTCGGTTGCTGCGTGAAGCCGAGTCCATCGAGGATCTACTCGCCACGATCAGAGCTCCCGGTTTTCGGTGTCACGATCAATGGGAAGCGCAGATTCAGGCACAGATCCAGCAGAAGGCGCGGGTACACGTGTATGCGGACGGGCTCACCGACGTACAGTTGGCCGCCGCTATGGTCAGGCCGTGCAGGTCCATCGAGGACCAGGTTGAGCGCATCCTGGGCGCCAACCCGCACGCCCGCATTGCTGTCTTGCCCGAAGGTCCACAGACTGTGCCCTATCTGGCCTGAGCTGCGGGCGCGCGACCTTAGGTAGGTGGCTCACTCGGCGCGAATCCCCGCCCGTGAATGTCGCGCGCTCCGGTCATGATAACGAATGCCCTGGGATCAACCTGCTCGACGATCGTGCGAAGCTGATGTTCCTGTGCCGCGGTCGACGCACAGAGAAGCACATCGTGGCGCTCGCCTGTGTACATCCCGGTACCTGCCAGTGCCGTGACGCCCCGTTTCAGCTCCTGCATCAGGCGTGCGGCGACTTGCTCTTTCTGGTTCGTGATGACGATTGCCATCTGAGCCTCCTCAGCGGTGATGCCCCGGACGCGCCCCTTGTAAGCTTTGGGGTCCCCGTCGAAGTGCTCGGGTATCAGGTACATCAATGCAATCAACAGCAGTAGGCCAACATAGACGCCCGCCACTATCCCCACAACCCAGGGCCCTGAGACCCAGGCGGCGACCGCGGCCCGATCGACGACCTCGCGCAGCGATATTGCCTGCACCGGGTGGATGCTGAGCTTCAGGAACCAGCTAAGGAGCACGAGAGAGACGAGCCACACATAGTTCCGCCGATAGCGAACCGCGGCGGCTCTCCACCGAGGTGTGATGAAAGTTGGGTTACGCAGAGCGTGGCCCAATGCCTCGCCCCAACCCTCGGCTGGGCTGTATGGAGGCGCTACCATCGCCGCGAAGAAGTCCGTCTCCAGCAACTGCGCACGGTAATGCCAGAGCGCATAGTAGCTATAGCGGCGCGCCTCGATGAGCATGAAGGTCAAAATCAGCAACAACACCAGAAGCATCACGAAGTGAGGATTGCTGGGGGAGCTGAAGCTGAAGGTCAGTGCTGCACCGGTGGTGACCACAGCCCAGTTGGTCGTCGTGTCCAGCCGGTTCCGCCAGAGGTTGACGCGCGTGACCTCGGCGCGGTACAGGTGCACAAACGCGGTGACGAAGTTGTTGGGTTCGAGGCAGTAGCCCTCGTAATTCCAGGTCCTGCCGGTCTCGCCATCCTGATTCGGCATGAGATCCTCCTGCGCGTGTCGATGCCAGTATAGCGCGGCATCATCGCTGGTGCAACGGCGGGCGCCTGCGGGATCAGGGAAGCGCTTCCTGACGTCGCATTTCGCACTAGAGCTCGACAGAAACATCGGAGAAGATGGGCACGCCCAAGACGACTCTCCGCTGAACAGGGTCAACGCGCGCGACGGCGTAGGAATCTCCATCGGCGTAGACCGCGCGGGGTGCCCGATGCAGCCCGTTGATCGTGAGCTCAACATGCTCGTAGGGTGGGGTGTAGTCTCCCTCGCGAGTCCACACGATCGTCAGGTGTTGGGTGTCCTGGTGCACCAGGAAGCGGCTGAACCGGCACACACCGTGCTGGTATGCTACACCCTCCCCGGCATCTTCATAGAGCTCGCTCACGAACTCCTCCGATGATGAGGGTGCGTATACGCTCAGCCGCAGGAACTTCTCGGACCGTTGCCCTGTGCTCGGCCCGACCTCGCCCATAGTCAGGACAGCGCCCGCGCGTACGAGGAGCGGCGTGGTTTCCAGCTGGCTGAACAGGGCGACATCCTGCTCTCCGGGAAAACGCTGGTTGGTCCAGAACTCATACCAGTCTCCCCGGGGAAGGGGAGCTGTTCGCGAGGATTTCCCCGGCTCCAGAATCGGGGCGACAAGCAGAGCATCACCGCAGAGGAACGCGTCATCGACGTCCCACAGTGAGGCGTTGAGGGGCTCGGCCCATGCCAAGGGTCGGACCATGGGCCAGCCCCGCGCACACATCTGCCACAGGGCCGTGTAGAGGTAGGGCAGGAGCTCGTAGCGCAGCTCGACAAAGCGCCGAACGATGCTCAGGTAGGGCTCGCCGAATGACCATGGCTCCTGATCGGGCGATCCCTTCACCGTGTGCGCCCGGAAGAATGGCATGAAAGCGGCCATCTGGATCCAGCGCGTGAAGAGCTCGCCATCAGGGGTGCCGACAAAGCCGCCGATGTCGGATCCGGTGAACCCGACGCCTGAGACCCCAAGGCTGAGCACCATTGGGATCGTCAACGCAAGTGATTCCCACGTGCTCTCGTTGTCGCCTGTCCAGGAGGTCGCATAGCGCTGCACGCCTGCCCATCCGGCACGCGAGATCACCACGGGTCGCGAGTCGGGCCGCAAGCGCAGAAGGCCTTCGTGGGTCGCTCGTACCATCTGCATCCCGTAGACGTTGTGCATCATTCGGTGATCCGAGCCAAGGCCGTCTCCACGATGCCGCACAGTGGATGGCAGTGTGGGATCACCAAACGCGGCGAAGGCCGCAGGTTCGTTCATATCGTTCCAGAATCCCGCGACTCCTGCATCAATCAAGGGACTGTACTGATCGCCCCACCAGAGGCGCGTGCTGGGGTTAGTGAAATCGGGAAAACCACACTCGCCCGGCCACGCCGGGGCATGAAGCACCTGGTCGTCAGGGAGGCGGCAGAAGTGGTCTCCCTCCAGGCCGTTCCGGTACACCACGTAGTCGGGATCCTTCCTGATACCGGGGTCGACGATGCTGACCAGCTTTCGTCCCTCCCGGCTCAAGTCCTCGGAGAGGCCTTCCAGGTCTGGGAAGCGTGCCCGATCCCACGTGAAGCAGCGGTACCCATCCATCACATCGATATCAAGGTGGAATGCGTCGCAGGGAACCGCGTGGGCGACGAAGTCAGCCGCTAGCTTGCGTACCCGCGCCTCGCTGTCATAGGACCACCGGCTCTGTTGATACCCAAGCATCCACAATGGCTGAAGCGTGTGTCTACCGGTGAGTTCGGTGTAGAGCGCCAGACACCGATGAACCGGGCCGATGGCGATGTAGTAGCGCACTGGTCCATCCGAGAAGCGATGATCCGCGATGGTCGGAATCGATGCACCGAGGTCGAAGGTGGCATCGCCAGGGTTGTCGTAGAAGACAAAGTAGGTGTCGGCAGTGCCGTCAGTGCGACTGACGACGCCCAGGTACGCTGGAACGTTCAGGTAGAGCGGGTCATCTCCCGGTCGGTAGCCTACTGGGTCGCGATTCCAGAGACGATGGATGCGACCCCGCCTGTTCCAGGGCGTTGCTCTCTCTCCTAGGCCGAAGATCCTCTCGCCAGGCGCAAGTGCGACGCGGTGGCGTGCCTGGCCGTCAGTGGTTGTTGCTACATCGACATCAGCACGCAGCAGAGCGCCTTCCTGCGTCGCTACGCACACCCGACCCGTCTCCAGGTCGACGCCGATCACCATCTGGCCAGTTTGGAGCCATAGCGCCCGACCATCCTCTAGAGGCGCAAACGTCACCGCGGGCCAGTCACTTATCGGTCGGGCGACCGCGTAACTGGCGACCGGTTCATCACGGACGATAGCGCCGTACCGATACTGAACCTCCACGAAATCAGCAGCCAGGAACCGGATCTCGATCTCGCCACCGTCGATTGGCAGTGTCGCCCCGCGAGGCTGAATGACGACGCGGTGGACCGGGCCGGACGCGTTCCAGATCGGTTGGCGAGGTGCCAAGGTCCGGAAGATGGCGCGACACATCGCCAGGCCGCGGTACCGTCGACCGTCAGGCGACCATCTGATCTCGGCAAGCACCTTTCGAAGCGGGTATAGCGCCGCGGCTTTCAGCGTGCTGGCACCGAGGCCGAATGCCGTCTGCACGAGCGCGTCTAGGGGGTTTCGCACGGAACCAGATCCGGATCAGAGATCGACATCACAGCCAAGGCCGGGGCTCTCACCCGCGATGAGGAAGCCGTCGTGCAGCAGAAACCGGGGCCTCGTCGGATCCTCACTCAGGTCAATGTGTCCATCAAGGTCGCCGTACCGCACAGCGGGGCTGCTCAGTGCGACGGCGAGCTCCGCAGCTATGAGGAGCGCCGGCTCGTGGATACAGCCCACCATTGTCATCATCTGGGCAGCCCGGGCCAGGGCGTTCATCTCCTGCGCGTGTCGGATGCCGCCGCAAGTAGCAAGCTTGATACTGATGCCGTTAGCCGCACGCTGCGCGGCGATCTCCAGAGCGGATGCAGCACCGACAACACTCTGATCAGCCAGGACCGGGATCGGGCTCCGCTGTGTGACGTGCTGCAGGGCGGCAATGCCATCACTAGGCGCCACTGGCTGCTCGAGCATCTCCAGCCTCCCCTTTAGGGCGCGTGACACGGCCAGGGCTTCCTCAACACTGTAGCCGCCATCAGCGTCCAACCGGATCGCGATGTTGGGAAGCGCATCACAGACTGCGTGAACGCGGCGCACGTCCTCCTCGGCGTCGAGGCCGCCCTTGACCTTGATGGTTCTGAAGCCACGGCGTGCCCGATCGCGCGCCATCTCGACGGTTTCCCTGACAGAACCCAGGCCAACGGTAATCGACGTTTGGATGCGGTCACGGTATCCGCCCAGCAGCCGGTACAGGGGCATTCCCGCGGCCAGCCCAAGCAGGTCGTGGAACGCGATGTCGAAAGCGCACTGGGCAGAAGGGGATCCTGCGGTCAGAGGCTCCATCTCGGCGAGCGCCTGTTCAGTGTTGAGAGGATTCAGGTCGATCGCGCGGTCGGCACAGGCCCGACAGGCGTGGGTCACTCCTTCAAGAGTCTCGCCCGTGATGGCATGATCGAAGGCGGCGCAGCCCCACGCGGTCTCCCCATGCCGCGTCTCGATGCGGATGAAGACGACGCCGATCGCCTCAAGGGGCACTTCGGCGTGATCGCTACTGCGGTAAGGGGTCTTCAGACTGAGCGTTGTCGGCGCGACCTCGATTCGGCTAATCTGCATGGGCCGCCTCCGTGTGCGGGTTGTAGATCGCGCCGCCGCTGTCGCGGTAGCGCTGCAGCACGCGGCGAGCTTCGTCCCGCAGAATGTCGGGTATGACGGAGATCGGTCGGAGCGGAGGCCGGTGCTCCAAGCGCTGCCGCCAGTCGGCTCCCAGCGGGCCTTCGGCAAAACCCGTGATGCTCTCGACATCGTCTTTGGTCGCGCCGACGACCAGGCGTCGCAGCCCACTCCACCAGAGGTTGCCGAAGCACTGGATGCAAGGCTGTGCACTGGTGACCAGCTCCATGGCGGGAAGGGAGGCCGCTCCCAGGTCATGGGTACCGCAGACCTGCTGGGCGATGACAATGGCCATGCTTTCCGCATGGGCTAGCGAGCATGATAGCGGCACGACCAGGTTAACGCCGGGGGCAATCAGCTTCCCGGTCTCGATCTCGAAGACGGCGGCTCCGAACGGCCCACCCCCCGACCCGACGTTGCGCGCGGCGAGCCGGATGACCAGGGCCATGCGCGCCTCAATGGTCGGGAAGAACGGCACGGGAACACCGATCTCCTCGTCGATCCAACCAGGCAACTGCAGGATAGCGGCCGGGTACACGGGTTCCCTCCTGATGGAAGTGTCGTGGTCTTGGTAGCGCCTCCACGTCCTCCGCACGGACGACACGTGCGGAGAACTCGATGTGCGCGCGCTATACTGAACCATTATATGACAGCGCTCTGCCCTTGACAAAACCGCCGTATCCGGTAAAATCCCTCACGTTCGGGGCTGCAAGGACATCGCGCACGAGCAAGCCGAAGTGGCGGAATTGGCAGACGCGCTACGTTCAGGGCGTAGTGATCTTATGGTCATGTGGGTTCAAATCCCACCTTCGGCATCAAAATGAGCCCTCCGGTCAGCAGCCGGAGGGCTCATTGGTTGTGTGGCATCCGGCAGTAAGCGCTGTCTTACGCGCCGAGAGGCTCGCCGGCAACCCGGTACATGGCGATGACCTTGTCGGGCGTCACCTCGGCGAGGATGTTGTGGATGTTGCAGAACACGAAGCCGCTGTCTTCGCGCATGCATCTGACAACGTCACGAACCTCGGCCTCGACGTCCGATACGGTGCCCAATGGAAGCGTCACCTGCGAGTTGACACCGCCTCCCCACAGTGCGATGCGGCCCCGCGCTCTGTCCTTCCATTCACGGAAGGAATGCCCACCCGCTGACCACTGCACTGGGTTTAGAGCGTCATACCCACTATCGATCACCAGATCGATCAAGTCGTAGATGGCACCACAAGAGTGCAAGAAACGTTTCACCGTGGGGGCGATCTCGTGAACTGCGGCGTTGATCCGCTGGTGATAGGGCAGGAAAAGAGTCCGGTACACCTTGGGCGATGCGATGAGATTCGCTTGCGTACCCCAGTCGTCCGCCGCCATCATGATCACGTCCACGTTGTCGCGGATCTCGGGGAGCAGGGCACGGATGTTGCGAAGCGCAGCTTCTGTCAGTAGTTCGTGCAGTTCGGCGACGAAATTGGGTTCCAGCACGCAAAGCATCGGGAAGATGGCCAGGCCGCTGAAAGCTCCGATCCCCAGGGGCACACCGAGAGATCCATCGTTGAGGAAGATGGCACGGTCAGTGGATTCCCTGACGCGGCGGCAGAGCTGCGCCTTCTGCATGATCTGATCATCGCGCAGTTCGCGGGCTGCAATGGCTCTCCTGACCTGATCAAGATCCGGCCTGGGCAGATCCGCGGAGAGGTCGAGCGGCTGACCCCCATGTGCCTCATCGAAAACATAGGATCCCGGCACCATGCGGCGTCGGTCCTGCACGATGGTGCCATCCGGTTGCGCGTGGAAAGCCTGGGGATTCCGGACCTGTGCCGCGAGGCGGCCGCTGAAGTCGTAATCGTGCCATAGCTCAGGCTGGTCGAAGGCGTTCGTCACGCCGTCGTAGATGGCCACGGCATCGCAACCCAGGGCATCCAGCACATCGAGGTCCGGCACAGCAAGCATCTGCCCTGTGTCCTCCACCCGCGTGGGCCGCGGCGGCAAGCCAAGCGCCTCTACCAGGCGTGGATAGGCGAAGGCACTGATGCCGGTCGAGCGCATGCCTCCGAGGTCGCGGGGCACACGATCGGTGGGAAGCAGGCTGAGTGCATTCACGATTCGGTCGCGCGGTGTAGTCATAGATGCGTGTCCTCCCAGTCTCTGGCGTCGCCATTGGCTCAGCGCGGTATAGCTGAGCTTGGTCGACTGGAGTGTAGATCGATGCCTGGCGCCGTCAAGCGGCCGCGTGGCGCGGACGCCTTTCGGAGTCGCAGACTCCAGGCGTCTGTGGTTGCCGTGCGCTGGGTGAAGACTACAATGGATGTTCATCCGGCGTTTCCGGATGCGCGTATGCAGGAGGGTGGGATATGGTGAAGAAAATCGTGGGTTTGCTCACCTCGGGGGGCGACTGCCCTGGCCTGAACGCCGCGATTCGTGGTGTGGGCAAGGCCGCGAGCTCACTCGACATCCAGGTCATTGGCTACCTCGACGGGTTCCGCGGCCTCGTCGAGAACCGCTTCATCCGGCTCGACTCATCGCGGCTGTCAGGCATTCTGACCCTGGGGGGCACTATCCTGGGGACCAGCCGTGACAAGCCGCACCAGATGCCGGCTGGTGAGCTTGGGACCATCGACATGCGCCCCTTCGCCGTCGCAAACTACAAACAGCAACACCTTGATTGCCTTGTCTGCCTCGGCGGGGGTGGGACGGCGAAAAACGCTCGGCGGCTGATGAAGGAGGGCCTAGACGTCATCACGCTGCCCAAGACGATTGACAACGACGTCTGGGGTACGGACGTGACCTTCGGCTTCGATACGGCGATGGCCATTGCCACGGAGGCGATCGACCGGCTGCATAGTACGGCGGAGAGCCACCACCGCGTGATTGTGGTTGAGATCATGGGCCACAACGCAGGATGGCTGGCGCTCGGTGCCGGCGTCGCCGGAGGTGCGGATGTCATTCTGTTGCCTGAGATTCCTTACGACATCGAGAAGGTTGCCGAAGCCGTCCTCCACCGCAGCTATGCCGGCAAGCGCTTCAGTATCATCGCGATGTCCGAAGGCGCGATGGAAAAGAGCCAGGCTGAAGCCGTGGGCGCCGACCTGACTCGCGACGATGCCGACGACTCGGATCTGCCAGCTTACACGGAGAGTGTGAGTATGGTGTTGGCGCGGCAGCTCGAGGAGCTCACACGGCTGGAATCTCGGGTCACTTCGCTGGGTCACCTACAGCGGGGAGGCGCGCCAACGCCGACCGACCGCCTGCTCGCGACCCGGCTCGGCACCGCGTGCGCCACGTTCATCGAGAGAGGGATGTACGGCGTCATGGTGGGCGTCCGCGGCGAGAAATGCGTGCCGGTGCCGTTGGACGAGGTTGCCGGACGGCGCAAGGTTGTGCCACTCGATCATCCGTGGCTGGAGGCAGCGCGCCTGGTGGGCACGAGTTTCGGCGATTGATGGTGAGACGAGGGACAGGGGTGATTCAGCATGCATGTCATTGATCTGAGAAGCGACACCGTAACGCACCCAACACCCGAGATGCGCGAGGCCATGGCTCATGCTGTGGTGGGCGATGACGTCTACGGCGAAGACCCGACGGTGAACCGGCTTGAGGAGATGGCTGCCACCAGGCTGGGGAAGGAAGCCGCTCTGTTCGTCGTCAGCGGGACTATGGGCAACCTGGCATCGCTGTTGGCCCATTGCGGTCGGGGTGACGAAGTTATCATGGGCGACAGGAGCCACACGTTCCTTCACGAACAGGGGGGACTCGCGGCCTTGGGGAGCATCATGCCATTTGTCGTGCCCAACCAGCATGACGGCACCCTGCTGCTGGGGGACATCGAGAACGCAATCCGGGGCGCCGATATCCACGAGCCGCGCACCCGGTTGGTGTCGCTTGAGAACACGCAGAATGCGTGTAACGGTTCGCCACTCACTCCGGCCTACGTGGCTTCAGTGGCTGATCTGGCTCATCGTTACGGCCTGAGAGTTCACGTCGATGGGGCGCGAATTTTCAACGCTGCTGTGGCGTTGGGGACTGACGTCAAAGCACTCGTGGCGGGTGTGGACTCGGTGACGTTCTGCCTCTCCAAGGGCCTCGCGGCCCCGGTCGGCTCGATGATCTGCGGAAGCGGTTCGTTCATCGGGCTTGCGCGGCGAGCGCGCAAAGTGCTGGGCGGCGGGATGCGCCAGGCCGGCATTCTCGCTGCAGCAGGGATCGTGGCCCTGGAGACGATGGTCGATCGATTGGCCGATGACCATACGCGCGCGTCCAACCTGGCGCGGGGACTCGCAGCTCTGCCGGGCGTCAGCGTCGGCCCTGTCTACACGAACATCTTCTACTTCTCGCTCGACGCGGCGTGCCCACTGGATGGCGCTGCATTTGCGGACGCCCTACGCGAGCGTGGGATCCTGCTGCCGAACCGAGGCCCGCGATCGTTCCGGGTCGTGACGCACTGCTGGATCGATGACGAGGATGTCGAGCGTACGTTGGCAGCCGCGGTCGATGTCCTCGGCCTGGCCTAGCGTTCAGAAGACTGGTGCGACAGCGTTGCGGTCCTCGTGGCGAGCTTAAGGCGCTGCATCTGGCGGAGAGGCCACGAAGTGCGGCGCTACCCAGGCAGCGATCGCCGATGTCAGGGGAACCGCGAGTAGTAACCCCGTGCTCCCAACCAAGGCGCGGATGATCTCCTCTGAGATGAGCTCGCGGTTGATGGTCAGGTACCAGGGCTCGGGGTAGATGTAGAAGAGGATCATAAGCGGGAGGGCGGTGCTGGCGTAGGCGAGCAGCAGTGTGTTGATCATCGATGCCAGGTGCGTCACACCGATGCGCATGGACCGTTCGTAGAGCGCTCGGGCGCGCAGGGACGGGTTGGCTCCGCTCAGCTCGAAGACCGTGACGGACTGGGCGATGATCACATCGTCCAGAACTCCTGCGGTGCCGAGGACCATGCCCGCGAGGAGCAGACCCCGCATCTGAACGCCGATCCCCACGGCCTTCAGAAAGAGCGTCTCCTCAGAGCCGAACCCGGTCAGATACGCGACCCTCGTGGCTAGCACCGCCAGAAGACCGGTGACCGCGAGGCTCACCAGCATCCCGAGCAGTGCTGTATGGCCCGTCACATTCCAGCCCTGGATCAGGTAGAGGGTGACGGCCAGCAG
>JALOOJ010000236.1 GCA_025454475.1 Anaerolineae bacterium | reverse complement strand
CCGCGGTTCGTGGGCGAATCGCTAGTCGATAACATGCGCACGATCGATGCGTGCTATGAGTCCCAGCGCAGTGGGAGGGCGGAGGCGGTGTAGGGCGGACATCTGCAGCCGGAAGCAGATCAGGCTCCTCCGTCCCGTCCGCGGGGAGGACTGGCGAGCGGGGCACCGGTTGCCGAGCGATCGTGCGCGGGCGCCGGACGCAGAGCCCCCTTTGTGTCTTCGCCCCGCGGACGGGGGAAAAAGCAGAGCCGAAGCAGACTCCCATCCCTCCCATCTGCGGGAGAGGTCATGGCTAGCCTCCTGGGAAACGGGGGCGCACCGGCGTGCGCTTCCAGTCGCTGCGGTTGAAGAGCCCTGTGATGTTCGGGTCGTCGTCCTCGTGGTCCGTATAGAACTCCTCACCACCGCCGGTGACCCAGCGATGCCGCCACTGGTTTGACCCCGTATCAACCTTGCCCGTGTGGGGGTTGATGTACTCCTCCTGGTTCGTCATCGTGAGGTAGGCGTCGTTGCGAATCTCCGCGTGCGTGCGTGCGCGGTGTTCGGTGATCTCCCGGTCGACCTGCTGGAGGTGCTGCTGAATCTCCAGCGCACGGCGGTTGCGAGCTTGTTCGGCCTGCTGGGCGTTGAGGAAGTGACCGGACAGCATTTCCTGACTGGCAATCTCTCGCGCAATCCAGGCGTGATCGAGCTTCACCGACTCGCGTATGTGGTACAGCAGTGGCTCCGTCGCATCGAGTTGGCCCTCGGGCGCGCGCATGAGGAACGTGTCCTTGTTGCTCCACATTCCTGCCGCCAGAGCGCCCATAGACTCGATGACCGTGAAAGCCTTTTCCTCAAAGCGTCGCCCGTTCTCAGAGTACGTGTAGCGAACCGCCGCACCATCGTAGCCGAAGTTGGCAGAGACCCCGGTGGTCGCCACCCGTTGGCGGTAGGCCTCGACCAACAATGGCTCGGACCGTTGCTCGACCAACTGGACTGCAGAGGCGCTCGGGTGTGCCCAGGGGAAGGCGACCCGAACGAGGAAGTCGGCGGCGGACATCACAGGCATAACGATCATGCCCTGGTAGTTGCTGCCGAAGGGGAACATCGCGCCCACCATCGAGTAGCGCATATCGCAATACTTGACCTCAGGACACCAGCGGATGGCGATGGTACCCTGAGCATCCTTCTTCACGGTGAAGTCGATCTTGGCTTCGATGAACTGCGCGTTGACGATCTGCCGCGTGAAGTCGGCGCGCACGATCCCACCCTCCAGGAGCCAGCCATGGGGGACGGAGAGGGTAAACGCACGCTCTCGGGGTTCGGCCAGGCGCTGGAAAAGCCGGTCACCGGCGTGGCCTTCCTCGCCAACTTGTGGTGCCGAGATCTCGGTCTCGATGATGACATAGCGTTGGCAGTATGGACACTGTTGAGCGTTAGGCGCAATCGGCGCGCCGCACGCGGGGCAACTTGGACTGATCACCTTGGACATCACGCCCCCCTGGCGGAATTCGCTGTGATGTGAGCTTGCACTTGTCCTGCGCCGTTTGCCCAGGCGCCGTTACGCCTGATCTACTGGGTACGGCGAGGCGGTGATCTCGGCGAGCCGATGAAAGAAGTCGCGTTTGTGCCCTGTATTGATGGACCAGTTGACGGGCACGGTCTGGAAGCCGCTCAGGTGCTCATAGCTGGTCTCACGAGGGTGGCGGGTCCACTCGTAGCGGCCATGGTCCCAGCCACCGCAGCCGAAGCCCTGGATGTAGAGTCCCCAAGAGGCATACTCGTCGATGGCGGCCTCCAGGTTGGTGACGTACATCGAGTCCTCGTTGACCATGACGGGGCGCGGGTCGGCCAGGAAAGCAGGAGTGCTCTTGAGCTCCCGCAGCTCACGGCGCAGTTTGGCCGACCACGAGTTGTTACCGTGGGGCAGGTAGAAGTCGACGGCCTCCTGCCAATGTCCCGCAGGTAGTGACTTGCCGGGCATGATGCTCGAGCTTGCGAGCAGGCGCCTCCCGCCAAGCGTCGTCTGCTGGACGATCTCGATGAGCTCGTGAATGCGCTCCGACTGGGTCAGCTTCGGGCCTGCGGTGAACTCGTTGAAAACGTCGACGAGCAGGTTCCGGTAGCCGGTGCGCAGGAGCCAGTCTGTGGCGGTCTCGGTGGCGCGAACGATGGCGGCGTCCCCATTCATCTTCTGCGTTTGCTTCCAGTAGAAGTAGTTGATGATGACGACCACGCCGGCTGCGTCAGCCGCGGCGATAACGCGTCGCAACCGGTCGCAGTAGGCCGGCTTGAGCTCGCCTTCGGGGGTGAAGGCCGAGTTGACGTAGGTATCGTAGATCTCGGGCAGGTAAATCGAACCGCCACCCTGAAGCCCGACAGTGACGCCGAGCAGGCCATAGCGACGATACTCGGGAAGCATGGCGCAGAATTCATCGGTGTTTCGGTCTGGGTCCCAGACTGCCGTGTCGGGGTAGCGCCAGTGCACCGCAGTCTCCGGGCTCTCGTCGTCGAAGATCGCCTGCACCATACGGCTGTTGAACAGCAGTCCCTCGATGGGGCGTCCGCGGTCGGTGACCCCTTCGTATGTTGGCTTCCCATTCATCACGAAGCGGGTGCCGTCAATGGCGATTTCTGTGGTCATAGGTACTAGAGCTCCTTGTGATGAGGAAGTGATCGGGGATTGGTGACCAGCGATCAGGTCCTCAATCACCGGTCCGTGATCCCCAGGCCCTGATTACCCCGCAAACACAACCCCGTCACGTTCGAGTGCCTCGCGCAGGACGCTGTAAGGAAGCTCGCGCGTCCCCTCATCACGCAGGGCGCAGAGGGCGGCGGCCGTTCCGGCGGCCTGTCCCTGGCCCATGCAGGCGACGGTGTTACGGGTCGACATGTGCGCATCGTGGTCTGACGTGATGAGCATACCGGCAGCCAGAAGGTTCTCCAGACCGGCGACGCGCAGTGCCCGGTAGGGGATCCCATAGCTCCCACCGTCCCTGATCTGCAACCGCGGTGCCGAATCGTGGAAACCGTAGCTGAAGACGTCGTCGTCGAAATGACGCGCATCCAGAACATCCTCGCGTGTGATGTCGTAATCACAAGTGATCAGCCGGCCACGGCGGATGGTGAGTGAGGGGCTAGTGCGGGCGATGAAGGCGCGTTCGCATCCGGGTACGTAGCGGCGGAAGAGCTCGACAGCCCGCGCCTGGCGACGGCGGAGCTCCACTTCGGCCCGTGAAGCGGCGTCGCGGTCGGTGGGACTCACATCCATCCTGTAGTTGATCTTGATGAACATGAAGTAGTTGTCATGAACCGTGGTGGTCACCATCGACATCCCGATCTCGGCTGCCTCGCGGGCGAAGCCCTCGGGCATCGCTGAAGCGCGACCATCCAGACGCACGATCTGATCCTCCGCGCCACTGCGCCAGCCACGGGCGTACTGGGTAAGTGCATCGTGCGAGGTGATGAACTCGTAGTACGCCTCAAGGCTCACATTGGCCAGGCCGATGCTATTGACGACCGGGTAGTCGTTGGGCTCGACGTAGCGTGCGCCGGCCCGCGCGGCGAGGTCGCCATAGCCTGTGGTGTCAACGAAGGCGCGCGCCAAGATCGCTTCGCGTCCCTGGTGACTCTCGACGATGGCGCCACGGATCGTGGGGCCGTCTACGATTGCATCGACGACCATCGTGTTTAAGCAAAGGACGACCCCTGCTTCCTCCAGCATCGTAAGCGTGACCAGCTTGTAGATCTCGGTGTCGATCGCTGTGCATACTGCGTCGTAGTCATGGCCCGCGAGCATCGCAGCGTGGCCTGTGGCGCCGCCGGCCCGCATCAGCCGGTCGACGATCTCCTGCGGGATGCCCTTAACCAACTGACGCTTCTCGACGCCCGGAAAGGCAGTCCAGAGATTGTAGTAACTGTGGAGTGCGGTCCCACCCTCGACAGCGATGCCGCCGGTGTAGCCCTTGAGTTCGATCAGCGCCGTCTTGGCGCCCTGGCGGGCCGAGGCGAGCGCGGCGACTACCCCTCCGGTGCCGCCTCCGGCGACGACAACGTCGAAGGAGCGGGCGGGCAACGTTCGAGACGGTTCAAGATAGGCCATGTCATCTACCTCCTAAGGCGCGCATAGTGGCCCCGTCAAGCCGGATAGTGCAGCGTCACGTCCTGGAAGTGCGTCACGATCTGATACACATCGACCCGCACGCGCATGACGGCGCAGCCCGGCGATGTGGCGAAGTCGGCCATGGTAGGGTGCCGGGTGACGAAGAGCGCGAGGAGCGTTGGCTTCTCGCGGTCGGTCGCTTCCGTGGCATGGCCGAGAACGGTGACAGCGGTGGCGCTCTGTGTGTCGGTTCCTGCGTTTGTACGATCGTCGACGAGCAGCGCTACTCGCGGGTTCGCCACCATATGGCCGAACTTGCGTGTGGCACGTTCGGTGACCAGGACCAAGCACCTCAGGTCCTGACTAGCGGCAAAGGCCATCAGGCTTGTATAGGGCTGCCCCATGCTCTCGGTAGCGAGTACCGCGAAGCGCTGGGAACTGAGCAGTTGCCTAAGCGCCGTTGTCTGATCCGTCATCTTGCCTACCTCCGGTCGCGGTGAGGTCAGGTATCAGTATAGGCACGGTAGGCCGACTGCAAAGCGCGCAAGGCCCTTGGGCGCGGGGAGCGCAGCGATTTCCGGCGAGGTGGAGCGCGCTGAACGCCCTGTGGAGCGCCAGTGGCGCCTCTGCGTCTTGCGCAGATGCAGTTGTGGGTGGGCCGACAGATGCCATACTCCACCCAGACTATTGTCGAGAGGAGGTTGCGTCGATGCGCTGGACACCCTTCAGATTGGAGCGCTATTTCGCTCAGTATGAGTTTTCTGTCGATCACGTGCTGTGTGCTTCCGACTGTGAGTCGATGATGATATCGGAGCTGTTGGCGCTAGAACCAGGTGCGGGCGACCGGTTTCAGAACCTGTGGTTGGGCTATACGGAGTCAGCGGGGGCGCCGAGCCTGCGCGAGGCGATTGCGATGATCTATGCCTCAACCGATCCCAGCGAGGTACTGGTGCAAAGCGGTGCGGAGGAGGCGATATTCCTGTTTATGCACGCAGCGCTCGATGCCGGCGACCATATCGTCGTGCAGG
>JALOOJ010000080.1 GCA_025454475.1 Anaerolineae bacterium | reverse complement strand
GCATCCTTGCCCGCATCCGCGCCGTACTGAGACCGCGGTCGATCGCAGATGGCCTTCAGGCTACTCGCCCGCATCTGCTACCCTCTCCCTTATCGACTTATCACCAGTCCCATCTCCCTTCGCCTACCCAAACACCATCACCTTGACACGCGCCCCCACAGGCGCATTGGCCCACTCCTCGGGAATGATCGCCAATCCGTCGGCTGAGACCATCGAGCTCAGGCGTCCCGAGCCCTGATCGCCCGTCAGCCTGGCGTGATAGACGCCATCGCGCTCTTCGATCCACACGCGCACATAGTGCCGCCGGTCATCCTTGCTCGGGATCGGGTCGTCGAGGATCGCGTCCAGCGTCGCCTGGCGCGCGTCCCCGTGGCCCAGCATTTTCATGAGCGCGGGCCGCACAAACAACTCGAACGAGACCATCGTCGAGACGGGGTTACCCGGTGTCCCCAGCACCGGCACTGTGCGCCGGACGCCGTCCGTCTCCGTCGTGATCCGTCCAAAGGCCAGGGGCTTGCCCGGCTTCATTCGTACGCGCCAGAAGGTCATCTCGCCTTCGGTCGCGAGCACCTGCTTGACAACGTCAAAGTCGCCCACCGACACGCCCCCGGACGTGAGCAGCATGTCGGCGCCCTGGGCCAGGCCTTCGCGGATCTTGGCTGTCAGATCATCAACGCTATCCCGGGCGATGCCCAGCATCAGGGGCACGCCCCCGGCGCTCAGCACCTGCGCGGCATTCGAGTAGCCATTGGAGTTGTGGATCTTTCCCGGCGTCAGCGGCGCCTCGATATCCACCAGCTCATCGCCCGTCGCCAGGATCGCGACCCGCGGACGCCGGATCACGCGGACCTCCGAGCGCCCCAGGGCAGCCAGCATCCCGATCTCCTGGGGCCGCAGCCGCGCACCCGCCGATAGCACCCGTGCACCCGCGCGCACGTCCTCACCGGCAAGGCGCACGTTTGCGCCCATAGGCACCGCGGCAAAGAGTTGCACCCGCGCGCCCGCCTGGGCTGTCTCCTCAAACGGGATCACGGCATCCGCTCCTTCCGGCAGCGGGGCGCCGGTCATGATGCGAATCGCCGTCCCCGGCGTCACCTGCTCCTGGGCCACATACCCAGCTGCCAGGTTCTCGATGACGCGTAGCTCCTTGGGAGATGCAGGCGTCGCGCCGGCTGTGTTCGCAGCCACCACGGCATAGCCATCCATAGCGGTATTCGCGTGCGGAGGGATATTATCCTGGGCGAAGACATCCTCGGCCAGGACCCGCCCAAGCGTCTCCAGGATGGGGGTCCGCTCTGAGTCCAGGGGGTGAACCATGCTCAGCACCCGCTCCAGCGCCTCCTCAACACTCAACATCGGATACAGTTCGTGGGCATGGCTCATGGTGCAACCCTCCGCGTTCTACCTGTCTCACTGGGCGTTCAGAACGATAGTATACCTTATACAGTCCGGGCTCCGACAAGCTTCCCGGAAGATGCTCTCCGAGATATACTGGCCCGAGGTTACCAGGCTCAACACGGAGAGCGCAATGGAGCAAGCACCGCCATCGATTCGAGTCTATGCCAGCGGGCGCCAGTTCGTCGTCGTCCCACTAGTGCCGGGACCGGACGGCCTGCCGGTCGAGGCCGCGCCGGCGCACTCTGTCTACCTGACAATGGGACGCCCTGTCGCCTATACACTGACCCGAGCCATACGTCAGGCCCAAGCCCTGAGCGGGGCGGCAGCCGGCGACATAGTCACCTGGGACGGCGATCGCGGCAAGTGGTGGGCCCACGCCCTTCTGCAAGTTACGGTCACGTGGGAGCTCGACCGGATCGCGATCGCGTCAGGTCCCCGGGCCAAAGCAGATGCCGGAGTGGCCCCCGGGGACGAAACGCAGCACTCAGCCCTCCCCGTGGACACCCAGGCATCTGAGATCGCCGAATGGCTGATCCGACACCTGGGCGAACGGTTGCACAGCGCCTAGCTACTTATCCCATGTCGCGCCCTTCCGCTCCAGATACGCCTTGATCGTCGGCATCCCGGCGAGCTTCTCGTGGAAGAAGTTGTTCACGATGTTGATCAGCTCTGCCCGCGCCGCCTCCGCATCCGCGTTGAGACCGTCGCCCTCCTGAGGCCTGGCGAGGCTATTGCGCAGCAGCAGCAACCGGCGCACGATCTCGGTCTCCTGTTCACCCTCCAGCGCATCAATGACGGCAAGAATCAGCGCATCGATCTGAGAGAAGATGTGCTCACGGTCGATGGCTGATCCCGAGCGCGCGGCGTCGTCGACGGTGCGGATCAGGCTGTGAACCTGGTAGAGCATCGTCGTCGGCTCATCGAAGAGCTCGCGGAGATAGGCCGCTTCCTCATAGGCTCCCGTCAGGCGGAAAATGTTGTACAGGCGCTTGGCGGCCTTGCCGAAGTTGACGGGGTCCTTCGTCACGGCTTTCTCCACTTCGTGCTCCAGGCCGCGTACATAGTCACCAAGAGCGTCGGATGACATATGCTTCACGAGCTTGGAGAAGATCGGCACAGACTCCGCCTCCAGGTAGACCTCCTGGAAATAGGGATCCAGGTACCCATCAAGCGGCACGATCGCACCGTCCGGCGCCTCCCAGGTCACATCGAGCATGTTGCTGGCATTGCCCAGTGTGCCGCGTAAGGGGTCCGCCACGACCCAGTCGAGCTTACACCATCCAGGTTCCTGCGCGGCGTCCTCCCAACGGATCGTTGTCGGTGTCCCATCGGGTCGATCCGCTCTGATCTCCCCAGCCTCCACCTCTCCCGCGGTCCAGCCAATCGGTGACCCGGCCTTGATGGTCCGGCCCTCCCTGACCACATCCTCGGGATAGGAGCCCAGCTTGACCTCGATCAACTGGTAGGTGTCGCCACGCAGCGTCGTAAGCGCCTTCTCCCGCATGATTTCGCCGAGGAGTCGGCACGCCTCCTCGCGCGTATCGGCGATCAGGTTGACTCGCTCAAAAAAGTCCGCATCACCGGGATAAGTCTGGATCTTGGATTGGGCCGCCGACCCTGACAGGGCCAGCGCCGTCTCCACCTTGCCGGGGATGTCATAGAACTCCACCAGATGACCAAGCTTACGAAAGCGGGCCAGCTCCTGCGAACTGAAGTCCAGCATTGTGACCTGATGTCCAAACACACCGGTCTCGGCATCGACCACCACGTCAGACTCCGCTTTGAGCGTTGCCATCGCCGTCAGCCACTGCAGCGCCGCTTCCTCATCGATCTGCACACCGAGGCGGTTAGCCGACTCGATGATCCGCTGAAGGCTGGCGTCAGCGGAAGCCTCAGTCTGCTGACTGTCCTGCGTTGCTCGATTCACACCATTCATCACATACCTCCTGGTCTGCCTTCCGGAAGACCTTTGAGCTCTTCGGAAGAGCTCAAAGGTCTAGTTCAACCACGTCGCGCGCGCACTTCCTCGAGGATGTGCGCGAACACCTCTGCCTGGTCTCGGGCATCCTGCAGCGCGTTATGCGTCAGCTTGCGCCCACCCAAGTACCGCGCGCCAAACACGCGCATCGAGGTCTGGGCCCAAGGTACACCCGCGAACCCCATATAGAATGCTTTGATATCCAGCGCGCTGTGACCAAAGGGGTTCCGCTGGAGATAGCGGTGGAAGTAGTCGTTCACAAACATCCAGTCGAAGGGCGCGTTAAGCGCCACGAAGACCGGGCGCTGCGATCCCGGCACAACGTCGTGCAACCATGCCTCGAACTGGACCATTGCCCGGGCCGGCGCTACACCCGTCTGAGCCAACACCTGCATCGACAGGCCCGAGATTGCCAACGAACCCGGAATCGCATTGCCCTTCACCGGCTGTAACTCAACGTAGAACCCCTGATCGCGGTCGTCTACTCTGCAAGCGCCGATGGATAGTAGGTCATAGTCCCCGGGATTCGGCCCCGACGTCTCCACGTCGACGGAGATATAGGCCTCGCTCTGAATGCCTGGATGGGCAACGTGTGCCATGGATGCCTTTCTCAAAGTCCGGCGCCAAACCTGGGCGAAGTATACCGCGAACCAGGCAAGTCACGGGGCGAGGAGCAGCGCGAGCGTCACAATACCATGCGGCCTCACCGTGAAGCCTACCCGCCCTGCGTCAACGGGGAGATCGTGCTGCGTACGCTCCAAGGCGTCGCAGACCTCTGCGCCCGAGAAGCCCTCCGGGAGCGCCACCAAGCCGGCAACCGGCCGGTCCAGGACATTCCACAAGCGCAGAATCAGCCGACGCCCATCCTCCGCGGTCTTGAGCGTGAGCACTGGGCCACCCGTGAACTCGACGTCCAACTCGCACAGGGTCTTTAGCTCCGGACGACGGCCCGGGACCTGCAGATAGGGCGGCACACAGAAGTCCTGCGCCTCGCGGATGGCCTGCAGCGCATCATAGGGGCCGGAAAGCACCAGACGGTAGCGAAAGCGCCACTGCCGCTGCCCGCCCTGGTTGAACTGCCAGTCGTTGCGCGTCAGGTTCATCATTGGCATCGACACGATCTGTGCCTGAGCCGAAGTGCCCTCACGTACACCTTGAACCGCCTCCGGCCCAAACTGCACCAGCGGCGCATCTGGGATCAGCAGAAACGCCCCTCTATCCTCGCCGTGCGCAGCCGCAAAGGTCTGCGCAGCGCAAAGCGACGGGTTAGCGCCCGGAAGGTCATGCCCACCCTCGGCAACTGGGCCGGCGATCACCAGCGCCCCGGCTGTGTCATAGCGATAGGTCGGACAGGGAATCGCCAGGGGGAAGCAGAACTGGACCGACTGCGGCGTCTCAGTCCATCCTCGTTCGAGATCATAGGTGACGTCGATCCAGTGGTGATCAACGTGGAAATACCACCGCGTCGCGACCTGGAATCCCCAGCGTTCGCCCACCGTCTCCACTGTGACCCCGTTGGCGCCACGATAGACCTGGATACGTTGGAGGTGCGTCTCCGGCTGACGGGGCAACCCCTCGGGGAACACCGCCGCGGTCGAGGGCTCTCCGTAACGCGTGTGGGCAAACTCGCCGAGCGCCAGCCCCACGTCCTGGGGCACCCACTCGCGTCCCTCTGCATCGACCAGTGAAGCCACGCCGCATCCGTCCGCCCGAAAGCGAACGCGTCCCCCGCGCCAGTCGAAATCGAGCGCCTCGTCGGTGGCGTCTCCCAGCACCGGCCGGGGCCTGGTGTCGGGTTCAGGACTCAGCGCCCGGGCCACTGAGAGCGCCTCGGTTGCCGCCCCCGCGCGCACGCCTGCGGAGATGGCCGCGCGGGCGCGGTCCGTGCCCCCGAAATCATGTTCGGCAAACCGCAAGAGCGCCGCATACCCCTGCCGAATCGCCGCAGCTTCCCTCGCGTCGCCCCTCCCGCGGCACAGCCCCAGTGCAAAAGCGGCTTCGGCCCGGCGCAGAAGCCGCTCCGCCTCGCGGAAGTCCGCCGTAGGCCCAGCCAAATGGGCGGCCCACTCCTCCCAGCAGATACCGAAGGTGCCGCTGAGCGTCGGGATCTCAAGACCCCCGTCCCGGATCTCGGCGGATACCGCCTCGAAGTAGTCCTCATAGCGCGCATCCACGAGACGCACCGCACCATCCGACTCGGCGCTGAACCGCCGGATGAACGCGGTAATGTCATCCGTCCGCGTCCAGTTATCCCATCCGGTTCCCAGGAGCAGAATGCTCGAGACGGGATAGGCATCGCCATAGGCTTCATAGCGCGTCACCGTGTCCTGGACAAAGGCGACGCGCCGTTGGTAGGTCTCATCTGTGTTGCGGTCGCCGAAGTCCCGCACGTGGTACGCATCCCAGGTCTCACCCGCGATGCGCGCCAGCTCAAAGGCCTCGGCATACCCACCCCAGCTTCCGGTCTCTTGGTAGAGATCCCAATGCACCAGCATCCGCCGTCCATTGGGCGCAAGCCACCAGAAAAGCGGCGTAGCGTCACGGTTGCGGTAGTAACTCTCAGCACGCAGGGGATACACGCCGCGGCCCAGATAGGTGAACCCGCCCTCGCTCAAAGTGTTGGCAACGCCCCACGGCAGCCCGAAGTTCTCCATGATGAGCACCGTGCGCGCAGAGCGTCCGCTGGCTTGTTCGATGGGCAGCGCACCATAGCAGGCTCGGATCGCCAGCTCGGTGCTGAGCAGCCCCCATAGCAGCACCGAGTGGTTCGCCCCGTAGCCGATCCCGCCCTTGCGGATCGCCTGGTGGAGACGGTGCGCTGCGCCCTCGCCGCGATGCCGGCGGTACACATCCAGCCACAGCGTGCCATCCAGGTTCCAACGACTGCCGGTGGTCTCCACCTGATCGAGGTAGTAGTCCACCAATGCCACCATCCGCGCCTCGATCTCAGCCGGCGTGCCACACCAGTTGTAATCGAGGTGCTTATCCTGAGCGATATAGATCGTCCACGAACGTGAGCGCATGCCGGAGATTATAGGCATCGGGCTGTTTGCCCGCAAGCCTTAGCCTTGATGCGCCGCACACGCTTTCATGGATTGGCGTCCACGTATGGTGATCGACTCGAGCGCCGCTCGAAGGGAGAGGCGCGCCCCCTAGGTGAGCAACACAATCATGGTTGCCAGATATGTGTGAATCAGGAAAGGGTACAGGAAGGAGTTGGTGCGCCAGGCAATGTAGCCGAATATGCTCCCACCGAAAATGCAGCTCAACGTCTCCAGCTCAGGCTTGCCGATATGGACCAGTGCGAAGGGCACCGCTTGCAGCAAAATGGCATAGGGACCCACCGTGCGATAAAGAGCGAACAGGAGAAAACCTCGAAAGAAGAACTCCCAGCCGATCATCTCGGCCGAGGTGTTGACCAATAGTGGCAGAACTTGGTTCGCAACAGGTGAGTAGTATGCGCGGAAATCCTTCAGGCGGGCGACAAATGGCAGGAAGAGTGAAATGCCCAGGATACTGACCACGGTCAGCGCCAACCCCGCCTTCCAATCACCAAGACGAAAGCCGTATTCGGCCGGCGATTCGCCGAAGATCACAACGATGACGAATAGCGGCACGGCGAGATAGTAGAACAGCTTGTTCAGCCTGGGATCAGTCAAGGCCTTGTGATAGCGAGCGACGGATAGGACCAGCGTCGTTACGACGATGACCGTGACAGCCTTCCAATCGAGATGCAGTTCGTCGAGACGCATGGGTAGCCCCTCCTTGCCGCGAAGGCCAACAGGTTAAGCCGAGACTGTGCCCGGATGAGTCAAAAAGCTGTGCCAGGAGATCCCAGTCACGGCTTATCACTATTATCGTGCCCAAGGGGGTAAGAACAACCGACCGCCTTCCCCTGCGGTGTTCAGGCTCCTGCTGCAGCGGTCGGAGTCGTCATCAGTGACACCCGCCGCAGCAACTGCGCGTTGATGGCCACGATGATTGTGCTGAGCGACATCAGCAGTGCCCCCACTGCCGGCGATAGCAGGATTCCCCACGGCGCCAAGACGCCGGCGGCGAGCGGCAGTGCGACCACGTTGTAGCCGGCGGCCCAGATCAGGTTCTGGATCATCTTGCGATAGCTCGCCCGGCTGAGCTCCACGATCTTCACGATATCCAGTGGGTTGCTCTTCACCAGGATGATACCGGCAGACTCGACCGCGACGTCGGTGCCGCTGCCAATCGCGATGCCGACGTCCGCGCGCGTAAGGGCTGGGGCATCGTTGACGCCATCTCCGACCATTGCTACGCGCTTACCCTGCTGCTGCAGCTCGATGACCTTCTGGTCCTTGTGCTCCGGCAGTACCTCGGCGAAGTAGGTGTCGATCTGCAGCTCTTCGGCCACGGACCGGGCGACCATCTGGCTATCACCCGTCAGCATTGCCACCTCGACGCCCATATCATGAAGGCGGCGGATCGCTTCACTACTCTCCGGCCGAATGACATCAGCCAGCGCAAATGCAGCAACCGCTGCCCTATCCCGCACCAGGTAGACCACGCTCCATCCCTTTGCGCCTGCCTGCTCAGCGAACCGTTGGAGCGGCTCGGGCTCTTGCAGCTCGAGCATTTCCAGCAGCCGTGGACCGCCCACGTGGAGGATGTGCCCCTCGCTGCCGGCCCGCACCCCTCGCCCCTTGATCGCCTCGAACCCGGACACCGATGGCAGTGAGAGCTCGCGTGCCTCGGCAGCCTGGCGGATGCCCCGCGCGATGGTATGCTCCGAGTCGCCCTCCACCGCGGCTGTCAGCGCTAACGCGTCTGCTTCTTTCCAGCCATCGACCGTGGCGATGCCCACAACGCCAAACCGCCCCTCAGTGAGCGTGCCCGTCTTGTCAAAAACGACGATATCGATCTCCCGTGCCGCTTCGAGGGCCAGACGGTCACGAACCAGAATACCGTTGCGCGCACCCATGGATGTGGTGATGGCCACCACCAATGGCACGGCCAACCCCAGGGCGTGGGGACAGGCGATGACCAGCACCGTTGCCACGCGTGCGATCACCTCGACATCGAACCCAACCCCAATGGTCCAGGCTATTGCCGTGATCGCGGCAACAGCCAGAGCGATGTAGAAGAGCCAGCCGGCAGCTTTGTCGGCCAATATCTGGGTGCGTGATTTGCTCTGCTGCGCCTGTGCCACCAGGCGCATGATGCCTGCCAGTGCGGTTTGATCGCCGATGGCGGTCACCAGGACTCGCAAGCTGCCGGCGCCGTTAACGGTGCCGGCGATGACCCGACTGCCCGGTCCCTTGCCGACCGGCCTGGACTCGCCGGTGATCATAGCCTCGTCGACATCCGTCTCACCCTCTTGCACCTCGCCATCTGCAGGCACACTGGCTCCTGGGCGCACCAGCACCCGGTCGCCCTCCACAAGCTCGCTCACCGGCACCTCTTGGGTGCCGCCATCAGGGCTGATGCGCTCGGCAGTGTCGGGCATCAGCTTGGCCAACTCTCCTAACGCGCCGGATGCCTGACGCACACTGCGCATCTCGATCCAGTGCCCCAATAGCATGATGTCGATCAGCGTCACCAGCTCCCAGAAGAAGCCCTCCTGTCCCGGGAGGAACAGCGCGGCAACGCTGTAGACAAAAGCGACGCTGATGGCAAGCGAGATCAACATCATCATACCCGGCCGGCGGCTGCGCACCTCAGGCACTGCCATGCGCAGGAAGGGTAACCCGCCATAGAGGAAGATCACGACGGCGAAGAGGGGAGCGACCCAGTCACTGCCCGGGAAGGCCGGCATGGTAAAGCCCAACCACTCCTGAAGCATGGAGCTATAAAGAAGCACCGGCACGCTCAGGATCAACGATACCCAGAAGCGCCGGCGGAACACCTGCTCGTGGCCGGTATGGTCGATGTGAGCGCCATCGTCCGCACCGTGCTCTGCAC
This sequence comes from Anaerolineae bacterium, assembly GCA_025454475.1. Classification (GTDB taxonomy): domain Bacteria; phylum Chloroflexota; class Anaerolineae; order B4-G1; family SLSP01; genus PWVB01. The sequence continues at coordinate 7,786 of JALOOJ010000080.1, read as the reverse complement.
CATGGCTCACGGAGGCCGGCCCTACACCACGCTGGACCTCGTGAGACTCAACCTGCGCCATATGCTCGTGGTGTCCGTGGCCCTGTGCCTCATCGTGGGACGCGGGGTGCGCCTCATGCTGGTGCTCGTGCGCGGCCTCGTGAGTCTTCGGGCGTTCTGCGCGCGTTTCTACCTGACTACCAAGGTGATAACGGTCAACACCCTGGGCAGCGTGGCCCGATCCGTCGGACGAATTGCTCGTTGTCATAGCATTACTTCCCCTCTCTTCGGCCCTGCTGCAGGGGCACCAGGCCGAGACTTGACGCCGCTACAGCGGAGCCTCGCCCTGCTGTAGTGCCCCTTGCAAACTCACCAACCCGGCACGGACCTTGGTCTAGCCCTCAGGTAGATTGGTTCGTAGTAACCGCTTCAGCGGTTCTGCTGCCGCCCAGTCTGCTGGGCGCGCCTGCTGAGGCACCGGCACGACTGAAGTCGTTACTATGAACCCCAAACGTCAGCCTAGCTAAGCGCTAGCCCGTTTCCTCCATCATCCCGACAAAGCCACCGTGCCAACTGTGATACCAGACATCGCCCGTGCTGCCATGGATGCTGAGCATCCCATCCACTTCACCATCCCTCAAGAAGTGCAGGGTGTAGTAGCCATAAAACGGGTCGGCTTCGCCGGCCGTGCGGCCAGGGAGGTTGGCATCGAGCCACCGCTGGGCCGCATCTTCAGCCTCGGCGGCAGTGAGCGTCATCTCGCCCGAGCCGCTCCAGACCCGGCCACGCCCCATCATGCCGCCACCCATCATGCCACCCCAGGAGAAACCGCGACCAGCCATCATGCCGTACTTGGCATTCCACATCATGTTCGGTCCCGGCTCCGGCCCCACAGCGCCGGTGCTCATATCGACCAGTAGCTCCATTGCGCCGGTGCGGGTATCTTCCTCAACGGCGATGGCATAGTAGTTGCGCTCGAACTCCATCACCTCCTCTACCTCAAGCCCCGTATAGCCCAGGTCCTGCAGGTAAGTCTCGACAGCCCCTTTTGCGTCTTCGAGGGTCGTGATCTCATCCGCCCCCGAGGTCACATAGCCGCCGCGGGTACAGAGCGCGCCCTGCGCGCCTCGGCCCCATGCCCCCGGCGTTCCCCAACGCATGCCGCCCCAGCTACTTTCCGCCGTGCCGCAACCCGCATGGCCAAAACCCGCCGACCGACCGCGAGCCCAGGAAGCGCCGATGAACAGGCCCGCCCCAATCAGCGCAACCGCCAGCACCGCAGACACCAACACTATCAGTGTAGTCTTCACAGTATTCCCCTCCAAGGTATCGGGTGGGATCGTACTACGCCCCATCCGAGATAACTTGCTTCATCGCGTCGTATTCCTCAGGACTGATCTCTCCCCGTGCAAAACGCCTGTCCAGGATCTCACGGGCGCTCAGGTCATAACCAGCCGTCGGCGGCTGTTTGGCGTGTGGGAACAGGGTCCGCACCAGCCACACACCCAGGGCGATCAACGCTGCCCAGAAGCCTAGCATCAGTAACAAGCCGAAGCCCATTCCCCAACCCATCATCGCGCTCCTCCCTCGATCCGCCTAACTCACCAGCGATTCCTTGATGCGCTCGAACTCCTCGCGGTCGATCTCGCCGCTGGCGTAGCGACGCTTGAGGATCTCCAGTGGCGTCCCGTTCGCGTGGGCAGGCGCCCCTCCAGTGCGAGCCAACGCGCTGATCAGCCACGTCAGGCCGCCCAGGACCACCACCCCGATGACGACCAACAGGATCCCACCGCCAGCCATATGCATCCCGAAGGGCTGGCGAAAGCCGCCCATCATGCCAGGCCCCATCTGGTACAATCCCCGGCTCCCCATCAGGGCTCCAACGAACAGAGCAACGACAAACAGCACAACTACAGCCACCACAACCCAAAACACTAACGTACGCGTTCTCATAGTATCCACTCCCTCCCGCTATCTGCGGCGCAGACCAGCGTCTATTCGGCTCTTCTCGCACGCTTGACACCAGGATAGCAAACGTGGTTAATGCAGCCGTGTGGTCAGTGTGAAGATTCGGTAAAGAAAACGAGCGACACCCCCGATCGGAGGCGTCGCTCGTCATCGCGGACGAGGAGGGCTTCAGGCCACAGGCAAGGTAAAGCTGAACGTACTCCCCCGACCGGGACCATCGCTTGCCGCCCGGATCTGCCCTCGATGCGCCTCAACGAGGTGCTGAGCAATGGTCAAGCCAATGCCGCTGCCTCCGCCGGCTCGGGAGCGTGACCTGTCCACACGGTAGAAACGTTCAAAGACGTGTGGCAAGTGCTCAGGCGCGATCCCGATCCCGGTGTCCTGCACAACCAGGAGCACAGTCCGGCCCTCGCGCCGAGCGCGGATAGACACCCGCCCCCCAGCCGGCGTATACTGCAGCGCGTTGCCCACCAGGTTGAGCAGCACCTGACCGATCCGGCTCTCGTCAGCCAGCACAAGCGGGAGATCCAACGGGACATCCGTCGTCAGGCTTACCTCCTTGTCCTCGAACTGGCGAGCAAGTCGAGCGATGGCGGTCTCCACCAACTGGGACACCGGGGTGGGCCGCAACTGGAGCTCGAGCGCCCCCGCTTCCACCCGGCTGAGCTCCTGCAGGTCCTGGACCAGGCGCTGCAGTCGCTCTGCCTCGCGGTGAACCCGCCCAAAGGTCTCCACATCTGCAGGCAGCACGCCATCGATCAGACCTTCCATGGTGCCCTTGATGGATGAGAGGGGCGTGCGCAACTCGTGGGCCACGTTCCCGATCAGCTCACTTCGTAGAGCCTCGGTCTGCTCCAGGGCGGACGCCATCCGGTTGAAACTTAGGGCCAGACGGCCCAATTCGTCCTGGTCCTCCCCCTGTGCGCTTCCGAACACGCCCACACGCTCATCATAGTGCCCGCTGGCAATGTGTACGCTAGCATCCATCATCTCCCGCACGGGCAGTGTCACCTGACGGCTGATAAGCAGGCTGAGGATCAACGCGGACACGAAAGCAACAAGCGCCGCCAGAGCCAATGCCTCAGCAACGGCGGTACTGAAGTTGGTGTACAGGTCCTGCTCCAGTTCTTCCGAGTTCTCGCCCATCATCGAGGCCATCAACGACATATGTCGTTCGAAAGCTGCCGGCACGACGAACCCAGTTGCTGAAGCAGCGACAACGGTGGCGATCACGATGATGATCAGGTACGACAGGAACAGTTTCCACTTGAGATGCCGCCGGATCAACCGGATCATCGTCACGCCTCCTCGTCCACAAAGCGGTAGCCTACCCCACGCACGGTGACTATGAAACCGTCACCGCCCAGCTTCTGCCGGATGTGGCCGATGTGGACATCCACAACCCGTTCCTCGCCGTAGTAATCGTAGCCCCACACCAACTGCAACAGGCGCTCGCGGCTGAGGACCATCCCGCGATACTCGGCTAGCGCCTTGAGCAGATCGAACTCGGTGGCGGTTAGGTCGACAGGATCGGCATCGGCCCACACCTGCCGGCTACCGGTGTCGATGCGCACGTGGCGAAAGGTCAGAGTGGGTGCTTCAACGGATGAGACGCCGCCGTGCAACCGACGCAGGGCCGCTTTGACGCGGGCGACCAGCTCGCGCGGGCTGAAGGGCTTGGTCAGATAATCGTCGGCACCCACCGACAGGCCGACGATTTTGTCGGTTTCCTCCGAGCGCGCGGTGAGCAGGATAACATACACGTCCGACTCGCGGCGCAGGCGGGTCAGGACCTCGATGCCGTCCATGCCGGGCAGCATCACGTCCAGCACGACCAGGTCGGGCTTCAGAACCCGCGCGGCTTTGAGGCCCGAGGGGCCGTCCAGCGCCGTGTGGACCTCGTAGCCTTCCTGACGCAGGTAGGCCGTGACCACGTCGACGATGCTTTGCTCGTCGTCAACGACCAGAATCCTACCACTTGCCACTTTGCACCGTGCCCTCTTAGGAGACTCCGGCATCCACACATGCCGCGCGGCCGAGGTTCGCTATGCCTATCAGGTGCTCAGCCGTGAGGTGAGTGTACGACAGCGATGCGCCGTGAGCAAGAAGCCCGGAGGCGCAGCTTCCCGGAAGGTTCTCATCACGCCCGTTCGTGGTCAGAAACTACTTCATCGATCACGCGTTGGGCTTCAGCGGCCTTAAGCGCATCGTTCTCAATGTGCCCGGCAACGGTGATCAGGGCTTTCCACAATGCCCAGCCACGCCCGCGCGCCCATATGGCTGAGTCGACCGAAAGCGCTCCACGGAACGCCTCGCGGCTCTCCCCTGAGAAGAGCGTCCACGCAATCGCCGTGTCGCAGGCGGGATCACCTACCGCCGAGCATCCGAAGTCGATGACCGCGCTCAGGCACCCATTCTTCACCAGCAGGTTTCCCGTGGCAACATCGCCGTGGACCCAGACGGACGCACCGTCCCACCGTGCATTGAGCGCCGCTTCCCATACCTCGGTCGCCGCCTCGGCATCGATCCTGCCGTGGAGGGCCGAAATCGCGTTACGAGTCTCAGCGTCGTAGGTCGAGAGCGGTCCGCCGCGGTAGAAGCTATGCGGTCCCGCCGCCGGACCGCCGGTGGGATCAATCCCCTGCAGGGCGAAGAGAAACCGACCCAACGTGGTGGCGAGCTCGCTCAGATCCCTAACGCGCCCCACGGTTGCCGGCTCTCCGCCAAGCCATCGGTAGATCGACCAGGACCAGGGATATCCCGCGGCAGGGACCCCTTGTTCCAGAGGAACGGGGATAGGCAGCGGCAGCAGCGGGGCCAACTTCGGCAGCCACCGCTGTTCCTTCTCCACCTGCGCGACGTACCTCGCGGCGCTAGGCAGTCGCACGCTCATGTCATCGCCAAGACGAAAGGTCCGGTTATCCCACCCATCGAGATCAACGGGGCGGATCGGGAGATGAGCCCAGTGGGGAAACTGCGCCGCGATCAGCCGGCGCACGAGTTCGGCATTGATGTCCTGTCGGGTGTAAGGCATTCGATCCCGCTACCGAAGCACGCACGGCTTGCCTGTTGGCACTACCCACCTGCATCCCGGCGCCACCTCAGATGAGCTCATCGGGTGCATAGCGCAAGATGATGCACCCGGACTTGAGCGGTCTAGCCTCCAGGAGCTTCATCCTGATCTGTCGCGGCATAGGTTTGAACAGGGGATTGCCGCCTCCGAGGATGAGGGGGCTCAGGCCCAGGCGGTACTCATCAATCAGGCCGGCCTCCATCAGCCCAGCCGAGAGACGCGCACTGCCGAAAATCAGCATGTCTTTCCCCGGTTCCCGTTTTAGTTTGGCGACTTCTTCCGCCGCGTCCGCTTTAACCAGGCGCGTGTTGTTCCAGGCCGCGACCTCAAGCGTTCTGGAGAACACCACCTTGGGAATGCTGTTCATGAAGTCGGCGATCGCCCCTTCCGCGGTGGTCCAATAGGCAGCCATACCTTGGTACGTGACACGGCCAAAAAGAAGCATGTCTGCCGACCGCAACTGCTCGAGAGACATCTCCTCCAGCTCTTCGCCCCAGAAGGTCTCATGCCAGTCAATCTCCCAGGGATTTCGGCCCTCAAAGAAGCCATCCAGGGTAACCATATTCCACATAATGAGCCTGCGCATTGCCCAACCGCCTTTCGCTCGCCCGGCTTATCTGCCCAGCCTATTAAGGCGCAGCCAGGAACGCCAGCACCTCACGCAGAAAGAGATCCGGGGCCGCATACATAGCAAGGTGTTGCTGCCCCGGCATGACGGCAATCCGGCTGTTCGGCAGAGCTTCGCCGAGCGCTTCGGTGGAGGCTCTCTCGATATCTGAGCTTTCACCGCCGAGCAGGAGCAGCGTTGGGACACTCAGGTTCTTGAAACGCTGCGCATCGAAGGTATAACCTTCCTCTGCTCGCATCTCGCGCGGCAAGGTGTGGGCTGTCGCCAGTCGCTCGGGCCAGGCGAGCGATGACTTCATCAGCTCGAACTCGTGTGCCGCCATCCCTACATTCTCGCGGTAGTGCGTGGTCAACACCCCCTCCCGGTCCCCTGCGTCCAGCAGCCGTTCGAGCCGTTCGATGAACCCTTCAGGATACATCGAGACGCCTTGGCGAGGAATCCAAGGCTCGTATATGACAAGCCTGCGGAGGTTCCGGGTGAGAAGTGCTGCCTCCAGGACCAGCAGGCCGCCGAAGGAGTGCCCCAGCAGATTCGTGGACTCGCCAGTGGAGTCCACAACAGCCACAATGTCCTCGTATTCACGCTCGATGGCGTAGGTGGGTGCATCACCACTCTCGCCCCGACCACGCCGATCGACGGCATACACGGAATGGTGCTTCTCAAGCGCCGGGAGGACGGCTGTCCAGGCAACCGGGTTGGCAGCGCCCGTACCAGCGATCAGAACCAGAGGCGATCCCGCACCGCTTCGATGGTAAGCGATGGTCGTTCCATCAGGCGAAGTGACCTTCTCCATGCGACCTCCCCAGTTTGCAGTTGGCCACAGTCACAACCTTCGGACAACACACCTTTAAGAACAATAGTATCACATCTATCTTACAAATCAAGATCCTGTAGACGCTGTCGACCCAGCTCCGTCGCCATTGCCCGAATCTCGCACACCGTTCTCCAATTGCGATCAGTCATCGGGACACCGAGCAGTTTCTCGGCGTTGGCGGCAAGTGCGGACCTACCCACACCCTCGGGGGCGTGCAGGTAGAACCGCTTGCCGATGAGGCGATACCGCTCGCTCTCCTTCTTAAGACTATCCATGGTCGCCAGATCCGGGGCCTCCGGCACCGTAGCCAGAAAGCCGATGTGCAGGCTCCTGGGGTCGGCCTCCGCGTCGGAGAACGGGTTCTCCGCAATCGCCCCCTCGATGTCTTCGAGCTTCAACACCAGCACGTGGGGCTCGAATCCGTGGCGCTCCCTGATCGCGGCGCCTATCGCCTTTTCGAGCCACGGGGCATCCTCCTCGCTCTCAAACACGGCATTTCCGCTCTGGATGTAGGTCCGGACGCTATGGCAGCTGAGGCTCTCAAGGATCGCCACCAGTTCCTTCATCGGCAGAACGCGCCTGCCGCCGACGTTGATGCCGCGCAAAAGCGCAATAGTGGTCTTCATACCGTCATGTCCTCCAGCGCGTGGCTGCACTCAATATCGATGCCCTGCGATTGGCAGGTCCTGCGTCGTGGCCTATACTGGGAAGTAACACGTCCCCGCACAGTCCGCGATAGCTGGCATCCGGTGTAGAATCTGGGAGACTTCCGTAGAAGCAACTCCCTGGGAGGGCTAGATGGCCACCGCCCAGGTTGCTAGATCAGTGGTAGAGATGGAATCCGCATACACAGGAGTTGAGCGCCGTGCACTACGCCGCGCCCAGCGAGGTTGGCCATGAAACTCCTTCCCCCCAGCCACCTCTGCGCATCCCTTATCCTGCAGCTGATCCTTCACTTCCTCTTGCCCGTCGGCACCCTGCTTGCCCGATTGTGGCAGCTCCTCGGCCTCATCCCTCTCGCCATCGGCATAATCCCCAACCTGCGCGCAGACTCCGCGCTTCATATAGCGAACACCACTTCAGGAGGATTACCGCGAGCGTGGGATGGACCACGCCTAACGCCGCGCGGGAGCTGACCTGGCCGGACGGCGGGAAGGGTAGCCAGACTTGCCTATATAGGGGGGCGCGGCCATAGGGAGCCGACGTCTCAGCCCTCGGACCGCATCTTGAGCAGCAGGTTCTGTGGGTGTCTACAAGGAGTCCAAAATGGAGATCTTCCCGGACCTGGGAATCGGCTTCTTTAATGGATGGCTTCTGGCAGTGA
>JALOOJ010000079.1 GCA_025454475.1 Anaerolineae bacterium | reverse complement strand
GCGCATGCATTCCTCCCAGATGATTACCCTGTCACTGCCCATTATAGTCTGAGGCCATCTTAACACAATTCTACCCTAGCGAGCAGACACGTTACAGGTTGGCTACGAACGCTTGGCGGCCTCACAGCCAACCCGTCAACATCCCACCCACTGCATACCAGCGAACGGCCCTAAGACGGGATTTGACGGGCCCATTGATCTGGCTACAATCCCACGGAACAATCGACCCTGACCGCATAGCCAGTAGTCCCACAGGTGTCGTGGACGTTGCCTGTGACAACGGGGCGTTGTCGCCATAGGCCCAATCCACCTGGCCCGGAGGCACAAGATAGCCGGCAACACCGCGCTGCAGATCAGACCAATAGACCCACACCGGGATATGCTAGCCGTCCTTGACCTCGTCGAGACCGGCTTCGGGAACGAACTCGATCCACCGGGCTGGAAGGCGCTTCGCCAGATGCGCAGCATGGTCCAGCCAAACGCACTCGCCCGTACTTTCTTGGGCACGATTACCGACACCGAGGGATTCGTGTGCGAGATGGACGGGGCAATCGTCGGGAATCTCTCCCTGCGCAACGCATATCCTCGCAGCAGCCGCGGCCTCTTGGTCGGGAATGTTGTTGTGCATCCGGGTTACCGTAGGCAGGGGATCGGTAAAGCCCTTATGGAGTGCGCCCTGCAGGCTGCACGCCAGAAACAAGCGGCGTGGATCGGGCTTGAGGTGCGCGCCGACAACACAGATGCCTGCCAGATGTACCGGCACTTGGGCTTCCAGTCGACAGGAACCACAGAACATATGCTTCGCCCCAAGGAACGAGACTGGCCCAGTTTCGCCACGCCGGACCACACCTGGCGCCGGTTCCACTCCGAGGACAACGACCGCTGGCATCAACTGGCGGCCCGGATACATGGTCAGGACCAACAACTCATCCTGGAAATCCGTCGGGATCTGCACAACTTCAGGGGATTTGAGCGATGGCTCGACCGCGTACTCAGCCGACAGGCGGAGGATGCTTGGGTACACCCTAGTGCCGGAGATGAGATCGATCTGGCGGTGCATACGGACACCGACCGGAAGTACCGGTTTCATGTCTGGGATGTGCTGGTGCAGCCGGACCTGGGGGCTGGCGGGGCCTATGAGGGTGTCGCTCAGTGCATAGCAGCGACACGACGATTTCCGGCTTGGCCGGTCGTGGCCATTGTCGCCGACCAGCGCACGCTAGTCGAACAGCTGCGCGCGATCGGGTTTCACAGCCATCGCACACTGGAGCAGATGATCGTCTGGTTCTAGCCTGCCACTGGCACATCGCCCGTGCAGCCCAATCGGTCTACTCGCATGAATCGGCGCGCGCCTGTCGCTGTCGCAGCGCCTCGTAGAGCGCGATGGACCCGGCAATCGACGCGTTAAGTGAGTTGATTCGTCCCCGCATCGGCAACCGCATCATCCAGTCGCAGCGGTCACGGACAAGCCGCCTAAGTCCGTCAGCCTCACTGCCGACCACCAACCCGAGTGGTATCGTGAGATCACTGTCGATGTGGAGCTTCGCACCGTGGACGTCTTCGAGTCCGACCATCCAGAGACCAGCCTTCCTGAGCTGCGCCATCTCCTGCGGCAAGTTGGTCACCTGAGCGACAAGTAGGTGTTCAACAGCGCCCGAGGAAGTGTTCACCGTTGTCGGTGTGATCCCCGCCGCACGGCGCTCCTGGAGAATCACCCCGTGGACGCCAGCAGCTTCAGCCGTGCGCATGAGGCTTCCGAGATTGTGTACGTCCTGTATCAGATCGAGTAGTAACAGCAGCGGCGCCTCGCCCCGATCAGCGGCGAGGTCCAGGATCGCGCGCGTCCCAACATACGGATATTCCGACGTCTCTAACGCCACACCCTGATGCTGATCGTGGCCCACCATACGGGCGATCTCGTCGCGAGAGATATGGTCCACCCGCAGACCCTGAGCGCGCGCCAGGGTCTCCATTTCAGCTACCACCGGCGCAGGAAGGAGACCCTCCGATAGAAGCAGCCGATGGCCAGTACGGCGTCTGGCCCGCAGCGACTCGACCACCGGATGCCGGCCATACAGCGTCTCTCGCATACGATCACCGCGCCTTCAGGTGCCAAGTCGTCTCTGCGGGTCCGTCGTCGACCGCCACCCCAAGATCCGTGAGTCTGCGGTAGATCGCATCGGCGCGCTCTCGATCCCGCCTATCGTTGCAGTCATCGCGAAGCGCGAGCAGGTAGTCAACTAGATCTTCCAAGAGCTCACCGGTCGGCGAGCGCATCGTGGAGTCCGGCAGGACAGCCAGGACATCGCCAGCCAGATCATGAAGCAGCTTGTCCATCGCCGAAAGCGTCCCAACACTGACGTTACCCCCGCCCGCAAGGACCCTGTTGACTTCCTTCACCAGAGCGAAGACGACACCCAAAGCACGTGGTGTGTCGAAGTCATCGTCCATCGCATCGCGGAAATCCGCGCGGTACCCCTCTAGCGATGTCACATTCGACAAGGCTGCTGTAGATGTCCCCGCGAGCGGCAAAGAGCTATGCATCGCGCGCCTAAGGCCGCGCGCCGTTTGGTAGAGCAGGTCAACGCCTCTCTGCGCTGCTCGCAGCGCGTCACGGCTATACTCCAGCGAGTTCCGGTAATGGCTACTCAGTACGTAACAGCGGAGAGCTTCCGGTGAGTATAGTCTGAGCGCGTCCTTGATCGTGAGGTGATTCCCATGGCTCTTGCTCATCTTCGCACCGTCGACGCGCAGGGCCCCCACGAGAAGCCAGTAGCTCGCAGGAGGGACACCGTTGTGCGCTTCGGATATAGCGAGCTCACAGTCGCCGTGAGCGTGTACGCCTTCGATGCCACCACCGTGGATATCGAAGGTGTCGCCAAGGGACTTGTGGGCCATAACCGGGCAAGCAACATGCCAGTCCGGGTATCCATCACCCCATGGACTCGGCCAGGCTAGTGTGCGACTCAATTCGGCTCTTCGCCACAGCGGGAAGTCCGCAGCATTGCGCTTTGAGCCAGGCACAGCGCGGGCGCTCCCTACCACCGGTGCCCCAACCATCCGGCGGCCGAGTTTACCATAGCTCGGGAAGGAATCTACCGAGAAGTAGACGTTGCCTTCGACCTCGTAGGCATGACCGCGATCGACAAGGTCCTTGATCCAGACGATGGCGAAGGGGATGTGGCCAGTCGCACGAGGCGAAATGGTCGGCCGAAGCACACGCAGGGCATCCATATCGTCCTCGAAACCCCGAGTGCAGGTTTCGGCCAGCTCCGTGGGGGTCATCCCCTCTCGGTAAGCCGCACGGACCAGCCGATCCTCACCTGTGGTCAGGATTCGGCCAACATCGATGAAGCCCCTAGCGTGCCGCACCCGGTAGCCGCGCAACTGCAAGTAGCGCACCACAACATCCATGGAGACATACGTCCTTGCATGTCCCAAGTGCGCATGGTCATGAACCGTAGGCCCACACACGTACAGACTGACAACGTCGTTTTCACTGGGCCGGAAGCGCTCTAACTCACGAGAGAGGTAGTTATAGACTTTGAGCGTCATCGACTCTGACTCTGCTCAACTGGACCAGCCAGGTGGCTGAGCCTGCTCACACTGGGGAGGCAATGGGGCGCGCGAAGATCATGCGCCCAGCAGCCGTCTGCAGCACCTTGCTCACAACGACGTCGATCGTGGACCCTATGCAGCCCGCACCCTCCTCCACCACGACCATCGTGCCGTCGTCCAGGTATCCCACACCTTGGTTGTACTCCTTGCCTTCCTGAAGCACATGGATCGAGAAGCTCTCCCCGGGCAGCAGAACTGTCTTCACCGCATTCGCCAGTTCGTTCACATTCAACACGGGAACAGCCTGAAGCTCCGCCACCCGGTTAAGGTTATAGTCATTCGTGAGGATCGATGCGCCTTTGTCCTTGGCCAAGGCGATCAGCTTGTCATCCACTTCGCGGATCGTGACAGCATCATCATCGATGATGCGCACAGGAATGGGGGATTCCTCCTGCAACTGGCGCAGCACCTCAAGCCCGCGGCGTCCTCGATTACGGCGCAGCGTGTCGGCGGAATCCGCTACATGTTGCAGCTCGTTCAGCACAAAGAGCGGAACAATAAGCTCCCCCTGGATGAAGCCGGTGCGACAGATATCTGCGATCCGACCATCGATGATGACACTTGTATCCAATAGCACAGCCGCATGCTTCACTACGGACGTAGCTATAGGCGGCGGCGCATCTTTGGAGACAAGCCGTTCGCGGAGGCCCTGAAGCAGGTCCGGGCGTACCAGAGTCACTGTAAGACCCACGTAGCCAAAAGCCGCCGTGACGATAAATGGCAGGAACTGCCCCAAAGGGCGCGGGAGCAAAGATACTGGATAAGCAGCAATCGCACCGAGAGCGAGTCCGACAAAGAGCCCAACCGTTGCCGAGAGTATCACCGCAGCCGGGACCTGCTGCACGACTCGCCTTAAGCGGGCTGAAGGTCCCAGCAATAGCCCTGGGGTTAGGAACCAACCCAGGACAGCACCCAATAGGCCCGCGAAGATCATAACGGAGAGGTGAATCGAGTCGGGGATGGCTGGGAACTGCCCCAGCAGTGAACTGAGCGCTATACCCGACGATCCGAACACAAGAAGCCCCACAATCCGGAGAATAAGCCTGGCCTGCTTAGAATGCATAATAATGGCTCCATGGAATGATAGTGGACTGCTGACTCGACTAGCCTGCTATAAAGGTGCTTTGCCACGCCTGGGCGGAGGCGCTTCACACTGCGGAAAGATGAATGAACCTCCGAGAATGAATACGCGTGTGCTCAACGCCAGCGGAGGCCATACTATGATAAGTGCACAACTCGCTTTGTCGAAAATAGTATCACGGTCAGTGAAAATGTCAAAAACATTGACATCCGTGCCGTTTCTGGCTATAGTTAGGTTCAGTTTACCCCTTTCTCAAGGAGAAGAACTATGGCTCGTTGCCCAGAGTGCGGCGAGAAGCTGACCCTCCCCGCTAGACTGGATCGTTGGGACCGCTTCTACTGCGGATCATGCAAGGCAGAACTAGAGGTTCTCAACCTCAAACCGCTCGAACTCGAGGCTGTCATCGATTCGGGAGGCGATGGCCTGTTGGATGAACTGGACGAGGATCTCGAAGACGCAGAGGATCTCGAAGAGCTCGATGACCTGGAATGGGATGAAGACGACGCTGACGAAGCCGACGAGGATGAGGACGAAGAAGAGGCAGAGCGGGACTGGTAGCCCTCGCTGACCTCGCACTGGAAGGACAACAGGCCATCGGGATCTCCCGATGGCCTGTTCGTATTGAGGTACGGCAGGGACTACTTGCGCCCGCGTCTCTACGCCGAGCGGCGTGATAACACAAACAATACCAGGACAGCGATGGCGAGTGCCAACACGATGAACCCACTGACGCGCAGGATCACGTTCAGCACGTTCGTTACACCACCGCTGCTCTCCTCCGGTTCCTCAGTTGGGGCGACTTCATCGGGATTGGCGGTTGGGTCCTCGGACACCACACCTGCGTCACGCGTATAGGCCAACTCGACGCTTTCAACCTCACCTGAATCGAGCGTGAAATTCCACTGCCCTGCATCCGTGAGCACGTAACCCGCCGGCGCCGTGTGGCGGATGATATAACTCCCTGGCTCTAGATCGTTGAAGCACCAGGGCTCACTGATGCCATCCGTCGTTCTGTTGTCCACAGGGCCGCTTCTCCCGAGTAGGCTAACCTGTGCATTGGGCAACAGCATCTCACTGCCATCAGTCTGGCGGAACATGTCAGCATTCGCATCGTGGAAAGCCGAAACACAGACGGCACCTTTGCCCTGAGCGGGGGCGACCGGAAGGGCACCCGTTGTTGTCCCGGGACTAGCGGGGGTTGCCGTTGGTGCAACCGGCAGCGGAGTCTCAACGACTGCGGGCGTCGGCGTCGGCGTTGCGGCGACAGCACCAGTGGTGGCAATGACAATCTCCTGTCCAATGCTCAGGATGCTAGCTGAAGTCAGGTCATTGAGATCATAGATCTGTTGCACATCCACGCCGTAGGTGAGCGCGAGACCGAAAAGGGTGTCGCCGGCAACTACTGTGTGCACTGTGGAGCCATCCGGGCGTGCGGTCGGTGTAGCGGCTGAGGTAGGCGCTACCTCGGGAGCCTCCTCGGTGGGCGGCGGTGGGGGCGGCGTCGGCGTGGCCGTCTCAGATACGCCGACGATGCTCAGCGATGGGCTATCAAAATAAGCATCGTTGTGCTTGTTGGGCCACTTCCCATACGCCTGAACAAAGAGCGTTGCCGCTCCGGACGCACCGACGGTGGCCTGCACGGGGCCTACATACCCGTATACATCTGGGTGGAAGACCTGCCCACTCCAGGCAATGCTCCCGGAAAAAGGATCCGTTCCGCCGTTGGGATCGATGCCAACCCGGAAGTAAAACTGGTTGGGATCGCCGCAGGAAGCAACCGGCTCATCTTCCGTACAAGACCACGAATGGGCATAGAAAGAGCCCTGCACGACGGAACCCGCAGGTATGTTGCGGACCACTTGGTAGTAACCCGCATTCTGCTTGCCGAAGAAGGTGAAACACATTCCGCTGTAATAGCCCTGATAGATGCGGCTAGGGGTCCCGTTGAACGGGGCTTCATTGGGGATCACCTTGCACTCTGGTCGCTTGAACTCACCCTCCTGCCACCACGTGACCCAGCCTTCCGGAGTGAAGATCTCACCGTACACAGCGCCAGTGAACGTCGAGCGGGTCCAGTTGTCGTAGTTGGGTAGGGCGTTGTCGACAGGCTTCCCGATGCCCTCAAACCCGGGGTTGACGAGCAGGTTGACGCCCCCGGTCTGGCGCTGCGGCGCCTGGGCCTCCTCTGCTTCTGCGATGGATGTCGGGAACAACGCAAACATGGTGACCGCCAGAACCAGAAGGGTCGCCACCGTCTTCAGCTTCTTACCGAACATGAGCTTGTGCCTCCTTGATGCAGTCTATGCCAAGCACCCAGCTTCGATCCCTCCGCACAAACAATAAACAGACGCCGGGTATCAAGGGGATTTCCTGCGTCAGCCAAGTTGCGGTGAATGAGGAGTCGGGATCGAACCACCTACGAAATTATAGCATACGCAATGTCGTTGTCAACGAAACGGAATTGGCGGTGCAAACCAGCGCAGTGCGTCAGGGGACACCCATGCGGCGACCCAATCGCCTTCCTGAGGCACTCGCTCGTGCGAATCCATCACCACACTTACACTCACTTCGCCCACTTGCAGGCGCACCACAGTTGTAGAACCCTGGAAGACCCGCTGCACGATTCTTGCAGCAAACGCGTTGCACGGTGGTTCGCTATCGATGATCCGGATGCCCCAGGGAAGTATCAAGACAGTACCCTCAATCCCGGTCTCCGGAAGCGAGAGCTCGGGCGACACATCGAGTTTGCCAAATGCAGTCTCTAGGCGACCGTCGTCGGTGACCCGTGCCGGCAACAGGTTGCGGTAGCCCAGGAATCGGGCAACCCACGGCGTAGCCGGGTGGGCGTAGATGGTCTGAGGAGTCGCTACCTGAACGAACCGCGCATCGTGCAATAGAGCAACCCGATCCGCAAGAGCGAACGCCTCTGCCTGATCGTGTGTCACGGCTATCGTCGTTACCCTGACGCGCCGCAGTATTGCTGCCAACTCCTCAAGAAGCCGCTCACGGAGGGTGCGATCGAGCGAACCAAGGGGCTCATCAAGCAGGAGAAGCCGCGGCTGGGGGGCCAGACTGCGCGCCAGCGCAACACGCTGGCGTTCCCCCCCTGACAGATCCACGACGCTGCGCGGGCCAAAATCCTGTAAGCCCACCAGCGCCAGCATAACCTTTACCCGAGCACGGATCTCAGGCTTAGGGAGCCCAAGCATCCGCAGGCCAAAGGCGACGTTCTGTTGAACCGTGCGATGGGGAAAAAGCGCGTAGTCCTGGAACATCAGCACCACACCCCGACGATGCACCGGGACATGGCTCATATCCTGGTCCGCCAGGAGTATGCGACCGGCTTCCGGCGTCTCCAGCCCAGCAACGATCCGCAGCAACGTCGTCTTCCCACTCCCAGAGGGCCCCAAGAAGCTGATGATCTCGCCGCGCTCGACATCCAGTGAAACGTTGTTCAGTAGGGGCTTGCCCTCGTACGTCTTGCTGACTCCCTCGATCGTTAGGTACGCCATCCTGGCCTCAGCCGAAACCTGGTGTTTCCAACCTTAGAAATCCTGCGCTCCCGGCGGACGTATCCCCTCAATGGTCACGAAGCCAACCACGCACACCGCCATAAGAATCGTAGACATCGCCAGAGCCTGCCCGTAGTTGAGCGCTCCAGGACGGGATAAGAACCGGTAAACCGCGACGGGGATAGTCGGCAGATCCGCGCGCGCGATCATTGCCGTGGCGCCAAACTCGCCCATCGAGATGGTGAACGCAAAAATGGCGCCAACTGTCAGCGCCCGCCACACGATAGGTAGGTCCACCTCACGAAATGCTGCCGGAGGCGCCGCTCCCAGCGTCTGCGCCGCCTCGCGCAGACTGGGCCGGATCGATTTGAGCGCGGGGAGCAGGCTGCGCACAACAAAGGGGAGTGCCACCAGGGAGTGCGCAGCCACGATCAGGGCGACACTGCCCCGCAAGTTGAACGGCGGCTGGGCCATAGCCAGCAGGTATCCCAAGCCTAGAGTGACCGCTGACGTTCCCAAGGGCAGCATGAAGAGTGCGTCTACCAGCCATCCCGCCCTGCGCCGGTACACCGCCGTCGATACGAGCAAACCCAAGATCAGGGCCAACCCCATCGTCATCAGCGCGATCCTTACGGAATTCCATACCGCCGCCAGAGGAGCCACATAGAACACGCTCTGCCGGGGATTCTCAAACAGCAATGCATAGGTATGGCTGCCCGAGACCAGAGAACGGAAAACCAGAGTCACGAGTGGATAAGCCAACAACACCAGCATCAGCAGTAGGTTGGCGACAACGAGCGCAACATCCAGAGGCTTCCGCGGTCGGCGTTGGACTGTTGAGCGGGGCTTGAAGTCCAATGGCCGCGCAAGCCGGCCCTGAAGCCGCGCGTAAACAAGCGCGAGGATCAATGTGAAGGTGATCTGCACCAGCGATAGAGCCGCAGCCAAGGGCAGGTTCGCGAACTGAATCGTCTGGCGGTAGATCTCAACCTCCAGGGTGGCGAAGGTCGGCCCGCCCAGGATCAACACGACGCCGAAGCTTGTGAAGCAGAAGATAAACACGAGAAGGCCGGCAGCGAAGACTACCGGCAGAATGAGAGGGAACGTCACCGTCCAGAAGGCTCGCCAAGACGATGCGCCAAGTGTTCGCGCAGCCTCCCCCAGCTGCGGATCCAGCGTCTCCCAGAAGCCTCCCACCATGCGCAACACGACTGTATAGTTGTAGAAGACGTGTGCGAGCAGTATCGCGCCCAAAGAGTAGCGGAGGTCGGCCCCCTCACCCAGCCATCGCACAAGCGGAGACTCAGGCCCCAACACCACTCCAAAGGCCGTCGCGACCACGACCGTCGGCAATACGAAGGGTACAGTCGTCAAGGCCTGCGCCAGACGCTTAAAGGGAAACTCGTAATGGGCAAAGACGTAAGCCCCCGGAAGCGCAGTCACCAGCGTGATCGCAGTCGACAGTGTAGCCTGGCCCAGCGTGAAACCCATCACTCGTAGGGATCCGGGCGACACCAGGCGCCGTAACGTGACCAGAGGTTCTGGCCGCTGCTGCCACAGAACGCTCGTTCTAAGTATAGCCCCGAGCGGGTAGAAGTAGAATAGCACCAAGAAACCCGTTGGGATAGCTATGAGCAGAAGAAAGGTTGCCCAATGACGCGACCGGCTTCGGTCGCTTGGTGATACGGTATCACCGGCAGCCTCCGCTTCGGTCACGCTGCGCACGCCCGCATTCCTCACCTCAGGACTGCATCGGTCCACTCGTTGACCCAACGCTCGCGGTTCTGCTCGATGACGCCGACCGACAGGGTCGCCGGCTCCTCGGCAACGGACGCGTATGCCACAAAGACCTCAGGCAGCGCCACCGCCTCCCTAACAGGGAACACCCACATATGCAGCGGGATGTCGCTCTGGAAGGTGTCACTCAACACGAACTCGACAAAAGCCTCTGCCAGATCCCTGTTCCTAGCATTCCGCAGGATGCCCACAAACTCGAGCTGGCGGAAACAAGTGCCCGATGCAGTGATCGAGCCCGTTGGTGGCTCGCCCAGCGCTTCTTCACTGAAATACACCTCTGCCGCCGGGCTTGTTGCATAGCTGACCACCATAGGCCGCGTACCAGCACTGCCCGCAGCACCGCTGAACTCACCGTAGTACGCGGTATCCCAGCTATCGACCACCAGCACATCGTTCGCCCGTAACGCGCGCCAGAAGTCCAGGTATCCGTCCTCACCAAACTCTGCGATCGTCGTCAACAAGAATGCAAGCCCAGGAGACGATGAGGCGGGGTTCTCAACAACTAGCAGGCCTTTGTAGAGTGGATCGGCCAGGGCTGCCAACGATGATGGCAAGGGCAGCTCACGCTCGCGGAAATGCGTCACGTCATAGTTGATACAGACATCGCCATAGTCAGTGGGCGACACACGGTACTGATCATCCAGCTTGAACGCGTCTGGGATGTCGGCGAGCGCTTTCGCCTTGTAGGGCAGCAGAATGTCGGCATGAAGAGCGCGACTGAGGAACGTGTTATCGATGCCATATATGACGTCTGCCTGAGGATCGTCACGGCTCAGGATCGCCTGACTGATCATCTGGCCCGTGTCACCAGCATCCAGGAACCGTACGAGCGCACCGTGCTCAGCCTCGAACTGCGCAATGACGGCCTCGCTGATATCGAAGCTGCTATATGCCATGACGCGCAGTTCCCGCGGCTCCTCGGTAGACGCCACAGGAGGCGTGGCCGTCGCAGAACGGCACCCAACAAAGAAGAGAATTGTCAGGAACAGGCAACCCAATCCGCGTTTCACAACCCACCTCCCCGGGCACCATAAGCCCGGTTGATAATCTCCATCACCCGCGACGTCACAGGTCCTGCTGTCGCTCGTGAAAGCACCAAAGCAGCCCCCTGCGCACGCAGACCGATGCTGAGGCGCCTTCCATCTGATTGCTCACCCCGCGCGCTGGACCGAAGAGCAACATCTCATCGTGCAGAGGAAAGACGAGCCCCTCTGTTGTGACCCCTTCCACTTGCCCACCAAGCGGAATGAGCGATACCCGATCTCCAGGACTACCTGAAAGCGTTATCTGTCCTTCACCGCGAAGCACCATCGTGATCCACGCTCGATCCACCATCTGTACCCGACACCTACGCAGGGCGGGCATCGCTAGCAACAGTAAGTTGGCCAATGCCTGGTCCGGGCGTCCCCCAAAGGCCCCCAGCACCACGACCTCGTCTACCTCGGGTTGGGCGACCACCCAGAGCAGAGCAAGCTCGAGGTCCGTTTCATCCTTGTCAACAGCAGACACATGAAACACAGCACCCTCTGAGCGACAGCAATCACGCTGCGCGTCAGACAGCGAATCCAGATCCCCGATGATATGCCGGGGCACGAGCCCTGCTGCAAAGGCGTGGGACGAGCCGCCATCTGCAGCCAAGATCAGATCTCCCGCCCGGACCCAACGGGCGGCTTCTGCCTGAGGATCAGCCATCATACCATTTGCAAACACCACAGCGCGCATGGTTCGGAATCCCTCCCTCAGAACAAAAACCCCCGTCGGCCGAAGGGGCACAACGGGGGTTGGTTGATCCACATTGGGTTGCTCTCCCTCCGCTGGAATAACCCAGATCAGGTTGTAGGGTCGGTGTGCAAACACCCTCTCAGCCCCAGTACGGGCTCCCCTGGCTTGAGACAAAGGATATGTGCCTGTCAACGTACAGAGGACATTATAGCACCACGAGCGCTCCTGTAAAGCGTCGACCGTCAGGAACACATCTAGGGTGGGGCGCACCTCTTAAGCAATTATGTGAAGCGGGTATAATAGCCCTTCAGGTCGGCCAAGGAGAGGGATCAGATGGGAACACTGGTGATGAAGTTCGGGGGCACTTCAGTAGGAGGCGCCCAGGCGATTGTGCTCGCGGCAGATCTCGTGCGCCAGGAAGTTGGCAACTGGCAACACATCGCCATCGTTGTATCCGCGATGCGCGGCGTCACTGACGCGCTGATCCAGGGGGCTACTTTGGCGGCGCAGGGCGATGACCATACCTATCGGGGCATCGTCTCGGATCTCAGAGTCAAGCACACTTTGGCGGTAGCTGAGCTGCTGGATGATCCCGGTGCCCGAACCTCGCTGCTCGTGGCAATCGAGACCTACCTAGATGAGTTCGCCTCTTTCTGTCACAGCGTTCACGTCTTGGGCGAGGTCACGCCGAGAGCCATGGACACCATCAGTTCCCTCGGCGAGAGGATAAACGCACGCGTGGTCGCGGCTCGGCTTCAGGCGATGGGGCTGGACTCCTGCGCCGTGGATGCCACTGAGCTGATCATCACCGACCACAGGTTCCAACAGGCCACCCCCTTGGCGGATGCCACACGACTTCGCGTTCAGCAGCATCTCCGTCCCCTCCTCGACAAAGGTGTGCTCCCTGTCGTGACCGGGTTCATCGGTGGTACCGAGGACGGGATCACGACGACGCTGGGGCGTGGCGGGAGCGATTACAGCGCCTCGATCCTGGGTGCCGCGCTGGATGCCGATGAGGTTTGGACCTGGACCGACGTTGATGGCGTGCTCACCGCCGACCCGCGCATCGTCCCTGAGGCGCGCGTGATCCCTGAGTTATCGTACGCCGAGATCGGCGAGCTCGCGTACTTCGGCGCCAAGGTCCTACACCCCAAGACCATCCGACCCGTTATCGAGCAGGGCATCCCCCTGTGGGTCAAGAACACGTTCAACCCTACGTGTCCCGGAACACGGATCGTCTCGGAGCCCACAGGGACGCGCGGAACGGTGAAGGCGGTCACGGAAATCACAGGACTGAGCATGGTGACCGTCGAAGGGCGGGGTATGATGGGCGTGCCGGGCATCGCGGCCAGGACCTTTGCCGCCGTCGCCAGCCAAGGCGCCAACGTTCTGATGATCTCTCAGGCCTCATCGGAGCAATCCATCTGCTTCGTCATCCCCACGCCGGATGTCGCGCCTGTGATCGCTGCCCTAGAGGGCGAGCTTGCTCTAGAGATTGCCCGACGCGACATTGACCGTGTCTGGTCGATGGATGACATTGTAATCGTCTCAGCCGTCGGTGCGGGTCTTCGGGGTACACCGGGTGTGGCTGCGAGTCTCTTCAACGCACTGGCAGCGGAGGCCATCAACGTGATTGCCATTGCCCAGGGCTCTTCGGAGTGCAACATCTCGCTCGTCGTGAACGCAGAACAAGCGGTGCAGGCCGTTCGTCAGATCCACGAAAAGGTGATCAACCATGGCTGAGGACCACAGGATTCCTGTCGGTGTTTTAGGCGCCACCGGTGCGGTCGGCCAACGCTTTGCTCAACTGCTGGCAGATCACCCATGGTTCGAGATCACTGCCCTCGCGGCTTCTGAGCGCAGCGCTGGGCACCGCTATGGCGACATCTGCCAGTGGGTCATCCCGGGCGATCCCCCGACCACCGTTAGGGACCTCATCGTGAGGCCATTGACGCCGGACCTGCCGGCGAAGATCGTTTTCTCTGCCGTGCCGTCAGATGTCGCGCGTGAGATCGAGCCGCAGTTCGCTCAGGCGTCCTACCTGGTCTGCTCAAACGCCTCCGCATTCCGCAATGGAGACGACATCCCTCTGCTGATCCCAGAGCTCAATGCAGACCACCACACAATGATCGCGCGTCAGCGCGAGCAGCGCGGATGGCCGGGACTCATCGTCACCAGCCCCAACTGCACAATCACGGGCGTGGCCATGGCGCTGAAACCGTTGGATGATGCATTCGGCGTTCGCCAGGTGTTCATGACATCGATGCAGGCCATCTCCGGCGCCGGCTACCCTGGTGTCTCGGCTATGGACATCACAGACAACGTCATTCCCTATATTGCCGGTGAGGAAGAGAAGTTCCAGCAAGAGCTTGCGAAGCTCCTTGGTCATGTAAGCGGCGGAGTCCTCACACCGGCCGGCCTGACCCTCAGCGCCCACGCCAACCGCGTACCCGTGCTCGATGGGCACACGGTAAGTCTGTCAGTCGGCTTCGAGCGCCACCCCACACCCGAAGAGGCACTCGAAGTTCTGCGCGCTTACCGTCCGCCGGAGGTGTGTGCCGGCTTGGTGAGTTCGCCGGCAACCCTGATCCGCGTGCGAACTGAAACTGATCGCCCCCAGCCACGACGGGACCGCGACGCGACCGGCGGTATGGCAGTGAGCATCGGGCGCGTTCGGCCCTGTCCGATTCTGGACCTGCGGATGACAACAGTCGTCCACAATACGCTTCGGGGAGCCGCCAGCGGTGCCATCCTCAACGCGGAGCTGCTCGTCGCCGCAGGATACGCAGAGGCCTAGTCGGCTATGGACTCGGAGATGCGCATCCACGGGCTCACGACGGTCGACGCCATACTGGGCGACATGTTGGTCTATCGCAGCCTTCAGCCAATGGATCCGCGCTTGCCAGGCCTGCAAGACATTGCGCCGCTTTTGGACATCCAGGCCGACGCCATTCCTCGCAAGAGTGAGCCCAATTACGCCCGTGTAGTGACGCACCTGCTTCGGCACGCGCGTGCGCTGGAGGCCCCAAGGATCCCGCTGAAACGCCTCGTCTTCGTGGGCGATACGCGTATGGGCGACGGCATCGCTTTCACCAACCTCTGCCTGGCCGGTGGCTGGCCTGGCGCCGCGTTTATCGGGTCCGAGACCCGGAAGCCTCCCGCGGCCGAGGTGATCCAGGAGGACGGACGCCAGATGATGTTCGCCAACCGCTGGTGTATGTTATCTGACTTCGCCACCCACTTGGCTGAGCACCGGTTTCAGATCGACGAGGCCACTGCCGTCATCCTCGATCTGGACAAGACAACGCTGGGAGCCCGCGGCAGGAACGACGGCGTCATCGACGCAGCCCGCATCGCTGCCGTTCGCGGGACCATCGAGGCACTCCTCGGAGATGACTTCGACATCGAGACGTTCGAGAGCGCCTATACGCTACTCAACCAACCGGAGTTCCATCCGTTCACCGCAGACAACCAAGACTACCTTACCTACCTCTGTCTCATCCTTGGCAGCAGGATGGTGCCACTCTCTGCATTAGTCGGCGAAATCCGCAGTGGCACTCTCACCCGCTTCATCGACTACCTACAGCGAATTGAGGTCGGCAAGGGAGCATTGCCCCTTCGCCTGCGCGACTTGCATGATGACATCTATCGGCGCGTCACGGCAGGGGATCCCACCCCGTTCAAGGCCTTCCGCTACAACGAATACCGCACGACGGTCAGCCGAATGGGCCATCTGCCCTCCGACACGCCTGTGGTGACTCTCATGACCCAGGAGATTCTGATCACTCAGGAGGTCCGTGAGATCGCCCTCGCGTGGCATGATCGGGGTGCCCTCATCTTCGGCCTATCAGACAAACCAGACGAGGCATCGATTCCGACGGCGGAGCTGGTCGCAAAGGGTTTCGCACCGCTCCATCGCACCCCGACGCACGCCGTGGGCACCAGCCTCGCCGGGTTGGCTCGGCCATGATGGGCAGAGCCTGGAGCTGCGCCGCTAACATGTCGCCTTGTCAGTGGTCGCCGAGCGCCAGGATATGCTAGTCGGACACATCGCTGTAGCGCTGCTACAGCACCATTACCTCAAGGTCGATCTGGCACCTGTCGTTGCAGGTGGGCTATTCCCGGATGTTCTTGACAAGACGATGTGCCAGGTCCTTCACCTTACGCCGAGCGGTCGAATGTGGGGACACACGCTCCTCGGCCTGGCGCTGTCGTCGTTAGCGGTCAGGTTCGCCAGTGGACGAAGAGCGGCCATTGGATGGTTCGCGGGCTACATCGGACACCTCGTCGCCGACACCGGGGGCCAAGTTCCTTGGCTATTTCCCTTTGCTTCCTATGAGTTCAAACCCTCCCCGGGCTTCCGCGAGATCCTAAAGCGGTTCGCAGACGATCGACGCGAGATTCTCATCGAGACCGGATTGCTGGTCTGGGGACTCCTCTGGGCACGGCATAGCGCTCAGGCCAACGCAAGCACGGGAAATCGATGATCTTCGGTCACCTGGCTGTCTCTGCACTGGAACACCGGTACGTACAGGTTCCCTTCGTGCCCGTGATGGCTGCAGCAGTCGTTCCCGACATCATTGACAAGATCATGCACTATGGGTTTGGACAGCATGCCTCGGGCCGGATGTGGGGACATACGCTTGTCGGAGTGGCGGTCTCGTCGCTGGTCGCGCTAGCGCTCTTCGGCAAGCGCAATGCTATAGGCTGGATAGTTGGCTACATCTCACATCTCGTCTGCGACAGCGGTGGCGTAGTGCCGTGGTTCGCGCCCCTCGTGCAGTATGAGTTTCCGCCGGCCATGGACTTCATCACAACCCTATGGACCGGTCTGACCAAGCCCACGCTCATCCTGGAGTTTGGCCTCGCGATATGGGCGATCCTGGCGCTGAAGCCCCGATTCATCGAGACAATCCGGTTATCCGCACCTATGCCGGGAAGGCACTTTCCAGCACAAAGCGACGACGCACGGGGCACAACATGCGCGTCTGAGCGCAGCTAGACCCGAAGGGAGGCAACTATGGCATACCGGAGCTGGCTGGAATGCGTGCGCGGGTGCGAGGCTCGGCACTCCATCTTCGATGTCGCCTATCAATGCGAAACATGCGGCGGCCTTCTGGACGTTCGCCACGACTCGGAGGCGCTCAAGGATCGCAGTACTGCGGCTTGGATGCAGCTCTTCGACCGCCGCACGCGCACGACAGAGTGGCCCTATGGTAGCGGCGTGTGGGGTAAGAAGGAATGGGTCTGCCCCGAAGTACGAAACGAGAACATCGTGTCAATGTACGAGGGACATACCAACTGCTTCTGGGCCGAACGGTTCGGGCGCGAGCTTGGCATCGAAGACCTTTGGGTCAAGCTCTGTGGCAACAGTCACACCGGATCGTTCAAGGACCTGGGCATGACCGTCCTGGTCTCCGTCGTGAAACAGATGATCGCCGACGGCAAACCCATCCGCGCCGTCGCCTGCGCATCCACTGGGGACACGTCAGCGGCGAAGGTGTCAACCGCTCAGTTGATCCAGCCTATCGCCAATGGGGCGCTCGTTTTGGCGCTGGATGCCGACTTCGACGGCTGTATGCGCATCGTTCAGCAGATCGCCCAGGACAAGTCCGTCTACCTCGCAAACTCCATGAACGCACTGCGGATGGAGGGGCAGAAGACAGTTGCCATGGAGATCGTGCAGCAGTTCGACTGGCAAGTACCGGACTGGATAGTGATTCCCGTCGGCAATCTCGGCAATGTCAGTGCCCTGGGTAAAGGCTTCCTGTTGATGAAGGAGCTTGGGCTCATCGATAAACTGCCGCGGATCGCCTGTGCCCAGGCGGCTCGGGCCAATCCCCTGTACCTGAGCTACCAGACGGGTTTCCGCGAGTTCGTGCCCGTACAAGCTCAGAAGACCCTCGCAAGCGCGATTCAGATAGGGAACCCTGTGAGCTACGAACGCGCGGTCAAGACGCTGGCAGCCTTCGATGGTGTGGTCGAACAAGCATCAGAAAACGAGCTTTCCGAGGCCGCGGCGCGTGCGGATAGGACCGGGATGTATGCCTGCCCGCACACCGGCGTCGCCCTGGCGGTGTTGATCAAGCTGGTGGACCGGGGAGAGATCAAGCACGATGACTCAGTCGTCGTGATCTCAACTGCCCACGGGCTCAAGTTCACGGACTTCAAAGTGGGGTATCACGAAGGCACACTCAATGAAGTCATTGCGCACCACCGCAACCCGCCCGTTGAACTACCGGCGGACTACGATGCCGTGCAACGCGCGATAGACCAGGCGATTGCTCGGTGATATGACCATCGCGGCACCCAACAGCCCCTGAGCCCAAGAGCCCATTTGGCGCTCCGTGGGGAAAGCGGAGAGCGACATGACACAGATGCGTCACCGACGTTCGGCGCGTGTCGCCGCTTCACTTTGCCGGCTGCTCGCCCCTTCGCTAGGGGATCGTCCCCAGTTCCTTACCTACCTTTTCGAATTGCTCTAGGCCGAAGTCCAGGTCATCCTGGGACAGCGCCGCCGACACCATCACCCGAATCCGGGCCATGCCGACTGGAACAGTGGGGAATCCCAGGGCCATCGCAAAGACCCCTTCCTCGAACAATCGCCGGCTAAAGGCCTTGGCCAGTTTCACGTCACCCAACATCACGGGAGTGATCGGCGTCACGCTGTTGCCAATGTCAAAACCGAGTGCGCCCATCGCCGACTTGAAGGTGCGTGTATTCTGCCAAAGGCGATCTACGAGATCGGTGGACTCGGCCAACACTTTGACCGCGGCCAGGCACGCTGCAGAGTCAGCCGCTGTTACCGCACTGGAGAACAGGAACGGTCGCGCCTTCTGCCGCAAGTAGTCCACAATCACCTTCTTGCCGGCCACGATGCCGCCGACAACACCAAACGCCTTCGAGAAGGTCCCGATCTCCACATCGAACTTCCCATGAAGGCCAAAGTGGTCGACAATGCCGCGTCCACCGCGGCCGACGACGCCCTCGCCGTGAGCGTCATCTACCATCGTCATCAGCCCATATCGTTCGGCCACCGCACAGATCTTGTCAAGCGGCGCAATATCGCCATCCATCGAGAACACGCCATCGGTTACCACCAGACCCCGCCGGTGCTGCGGCAGAAATTCTGCCACCTTCGCCGCCAGATCCGCGGGATCGGAGTGCTCGTAGACCACGATCTTCGCCCGGCTCAGACGTGCACCATCGATAATGCTAGCGTGGTTGAGCCGGTCTGAGAAGATCACGTCCTCTCGGCCCACCAGCGGCGCGAGCGCCGCTTGGTTGGCAACGAAGCCTGATTGCACATACAAGGCGTCCTCGACACCCTTGAATGCAGCTACCGTCCTCTCGAGCTCTGTATGCAGTGCAAGCGTACCGGCGATGGACCTGACAGCGGTGGGGCCTACACCGTATTCATCGATCGCCCTCTCGGCAGCATCTTTGAGACGCGAGTCCGATGCCAGGCCAAGGTAGTTGTTCGTACACAAGTTGAGGACTCGCTTGCCATCGACCTTCATCCATGCACCGGGAGGGGAGTCAATGATGCGGAGGTTAATGAACAGTCCGCTCTCCCTAAGCGTACCCAGCTCCTCCTCGATCCAAGCAAGTTTCGGCTCAATCATAGCCCCTCCATTCCGTTGATGGGGCCAGTATAGCATCGCCAGTTGGGCGAGCAATGAGTCGGCTTGGCGATGTCGCCTACACACCGGCCAATGGCGCTCCAGATGGCTTTTGCCCTGGACTGGACCTTCATGGTATACTAACCAAGAGGCTGGTGACGAACCGGTTTGGGAGTGGGGCCGCCCTCTGTCCCTTATCTCCGGTCACCTGCCCTTCTCACTAGGAGGCATAGACAATGAGACACTTCCTTACGCTGGCCGACCTCAATGCCGAGACCATGCGCGAGATTCTGGACCTGGCCGTGCAGATTAAGCGAGCCTGGAAGGCCGGCGAGAGCACGCCCTACCTGAAGAACAAGGTGCTGGGCATGATCTTCCAGAAGCCCAGCCTGCGCACGCGCGTCTCCTTTGACGTGGCGATGCTGCAGCTGGGTGGAAATGGTTTGTACTTATCGCCGAATGAGGTCCAACTTGGCCAGAGGGAAAGCACCGCCGACGTCGCACGCGTGATCTCCCGATATGTCGATGTAGTCATGGCACGGGTCTTTGCGCATTCTGACGTCGTCGAGCTCGCCAAGTACGCGACTGTGCCCGTCATCAACGGACTCTCGGATTTCTCTCATCCCTGTCAGGGTATGGCGGACTTCCTGACCATCCTTGAACACAAGGGGGGGTTCGAGGGTCGCAAGCTGGCCTACCTGGGCGATGGTAACAATGTAGCCACCTCGCTGCTCTTCGGTGCAGCGCTGCTCGGGCTGGACTTCGCGATCGCCACACCGCGTGGATACGGTCTCCACCCTGCAACGTGGGCAATAGGTCAGCGCCTGGCAGCGCTTACAGGGACTAGCCTCATCACCACGCATGACCCTATCGAGGCTGTCACCGGAGCGGACGTGGTCTACACCGACACCTGGACCTCTATGGGACAGGAAGAGGAAACCCAGAAGCGCCGCCAGGTCTTCCCGCCTTACCGTGTCGATGACGCGTGCCTACGCAATGCCAAAGATGACGTGATGGTCCTACACTGCCTTCCTGCACACCGTGGGGAGGAGATCACTGATGCCGTAGCCGATGGTCCCCATTCTGCGCTGTTTGACCAGGCGGAGAACCGTCTGCATGCACAGAAAGCGATCTTGGTCTGGGTAATGGGCGCCACCACCTGAAATTCGGCGCATCCTATCGAATAGCTGTTTGCCACATAGTCATCACACAGTCGGCCGCATCTGGTCTGCAAAGGGATAGCCAATGCCCGGGAACCGAGTGCACTTCGAGGAAGTGATCCAGAAAGCCAACGATTTGGTCTGGGCTGAGCGGTGGCGCGAGGCAGTGAGCGCGTATCATCAGGCCCTGACCGAGTTCCCCGACAACGACTCGGCGCTGATGGGTTATGCATGGGCGCTGTTGAACGCAAATGAGCGGGATGAGGCGCTCAAGGTCTACGAACGCCTGACGAAGATCATACCCGCCGACCCCGGACCCTGGGAGCGAATGGCTGAGATTCTGGACCACAAGGGTGAGAAGCGACGGGCTGCCGATACGTACCTTCAGGCGGCGACATGCTATGCCAAACAGGGCTTGGCAGCCAAGCAGGTGTCTGCCCTCGAAGCGGTCGTACGATTGCGTCCGCGAGAGGCAGTCACCTGGTCCCAGCTCTTGGGGCTCTACCAGTCGCGGGGCAATCTAAACCGCGCGGTTCTGGCCGCGCTCTGGCTATCGCACCTGTATCAAGAAACCAAACGGGAACAGGCGATCAGGCTGTGTCGCGAGCTCCAGATGCTGGTGCCTAACGACCCTCGTCTGGGGCAGATGCTGATCATGCTGCAGAGCAACCGCCCTATCCCACAGCCCCAGCCCATTGACTCCAAGGACGAGCCCGCCGTAGCTGGCGATATAGGCATCGATGACGGCGCGGCAGAGGGCGAAGGCGGAACGCTGCTCGACGTCGCGCGGCAGAGGGCACTGACAAAGCTCGCCGAGTCGCTGTTCGCAGAAGACCGAGTTCAGCCAAAAGGTGCTGTGGCGCAGGGGGTCGACCTGCTAATCGGGAAGGCCATTGATGCCCAGACTCGCGGCGATGTCACAGCAGCGATCAGGAACTATGAAGCGGTGCTGGCCGCCGGAGTCGTCACGCCCTCGATCCACTTCAACCTCGGGCTGCTCTACAAGGAGCAGATGCAGTTCGATGCGGCAATCGCGGAGTTCGAGGGCTCGCTTTCGGAACCAGAGTACGTGCTTGGCAGCCACTTCGCCCTGGGCGAGTGTTACCAGGCCAAGGGAGATTTTCGCGAGGGCCTGAAGCACTTTATCGAGGCTGTCAAGATCGTCGATACCGCAACCATTGAGCGAGAGCATGTGGACGACCTCATCCGTGTGTACGAAGGCCTCACACAGAGCCTCGTCAACACAGGCGAGCCGAAGCGGGCCAGACAGGTTAGTGAGATGCTTCTGGACTTTCTGGGGCAGCGTGGATGGGAAGACGGTGCGGTCAAGGCCCGTAGGCGACTCGATGAACTAGCCCGCTCCGGAGCAGTGCTAAGCCTGGTCGAGATCATCAGCCTTCCAGGCTCCGAAGTGATCCTGAAATCCATCGCCCTGGCGCAGGAGTACCAGCGCCGAGGGAAGACCTATGCAGCGCTTGAGGAGCTGTTCAATGCATTGGCTGCGGCGCCGGATTACCTGCCCTTGCACCAACTCCTGGGCGTTCTGATGCGGGAGAACGACCATCTGGAGGAGGCGATCGATAAGTTCAGAACCGTGGCCCGCACCTACGAGATTCGAGGGCAGATTTCCCAGGCCCTAACGACGTATCAGACGATGCTGGAGGTCTCGCCGGTAGATATCGCAGTACAGCGGCATGTTGTCGAGTTGCTGATCCAGCATGGACGCATCGATGACGCCTTGGAGCAGTACATGCAGACTGCCGACGCCTATTACCAGCTCGCACAACCGGAGCGGGCACGCGAGATCTACAGCGAAGCCCTCCGACTTGCACCACGCGGCTCAGCCGCCAAGTCGTGGAACGCTCTGATCCTCCATCGGATGGCGGATCTCGACGTCCAGCGCCTCGACTGGAATGCGGCGATCAAAGACTATGAGGAAATCCTGCGGATCGCACCCAATGACGAACGCGCTCACCTGGCACTCTTCCGGCTCTATCCGCGCGCGGGGCGTCCGAACCTGGGCATTGGCGCGCTGGACAATCTGATCAAACACTACCTCACCCTCCGCAATCCCCAGAAAGCACTAGCCGTGCTCGGAGACCTGGTCGAAAACCAGCCGGACAGCATTCCACTCCGCACGCGCATTGCCCAGTTATTCCTCAATGTCGGAGACCGCGACCGCGCTCTGGAACACTTGGACATCCTGGGCGATCTGCAGCTTGAAGGAGGGCACAGAGACGCGGCGATCAAGACCATCGAGGCTATTCTGGCCCTGGACCCACCTAACCGACAAGCGTATGTTGATCTTTATCGTGAGATGGCCCAAAGAGAACCACCCAGCGGCGCTACCTGACGGGCGTCGCGCGAACGTTTCGCCGAGTCGCGGGGCGGCCCGAAGGGGAGGAGGCACGCCCGCTGAGCCTGCCGAACGAGCGTTCCCCTTCAGATGCGGTTCTGCTAGCGCCCGTAAGCAGCCCTGAATAGGCTATGTGGAATCTCGAATGGTTGGTCCAGCGGATCTCCTGGACTGATGTCCTGGATATCCTGATGGTCGCGTTCCTCTTCTTCTGGATCTTCTATGCGATCCGGGGAACGCGAGCGGTACCGCTTGTTCGCGGTATCACGGCGCTGCTGATCTCCTTGGCATTGCTGACACGGCTGATCGAACTCCGCGCCTTCGCCTGGCTTGTTGCACAGCTATTGCCGGCCTTGTTGGTCGCCATACCTGTCCTGTTCCAGCCCGAGCTGCGTCGTGCCCTCGAGCAACTCGGCCGGGGACATCTCTTGGTGCTCTCCCAGCGGGATGCGGAGCGGGTGACCGGCACGATCCAGTCCATCGTTGAAGCAACCGGTTATATGGCAGAGCGCAGTATCGGCGCACTGATCGTCTTTGAGCGCCAGACGGGGCTGCAGGAGTACACCGAGACGGGCGTCCTGATGGACGCCGAAGTCACTCCGGAGCTCATCACAACGGTGTTCAACCATCACACTATCCTACATGATGGGGCGATCATCGTTCGTGAGAGTCGAATCGTCGCTGCCGCCTGTGTGATGCCGCTTACCGCCGCCTTCCTTGCCGACCGCGAACTAGGCCTGCGCCATAGGGCAGCCATTGGCATCACTGAAGCCTCCGACGCAGTGGCGGTGGTCGTTTCCGAAGAGCGCGGCACTATCTCCTTGACGCACAGTGGGCGCATCATCCGTGACATCGATACGGTGCGCCTCGAGTCCATTCTACGGGCGTTTCTGATTCCACGGCAGCGTTCGGGTCAGGGCCCTCTGTCCCGGATACGGCGCGCAGCAACCGAACCTGGAAGATAGATGGGATACTGATCAGTGAGTCGCTGGCTAGCCAAGAATCTGAGCCTAATGCTGCTCTCGCTGCTGTTGGCGTTCTTCTTCTGGGCTGTGGCCACAGAAGCCGAGGACCCGACCAGCACCAGAGTCCTCGGCTCTGCCATACCGGTGGAAATCCGTGGGCTACCCGATGGTATGACCACCTATGGTGCGGAATCTGCGCGAGTTCGTGTGGAGGTTCAAGCGCCAAGATCGGTTTGGGACCAGATACAGGCCGATGATATCGATGCTTATGTTGACCTTTCGAATGGACTGACCGGGAAGATTCGGGTACCCGTT
Source organism: Anaerolineae bacterium (assembly GCA_025454475.1). Classification (GTDB taxonomy): domain Bacteria; phylum Chloroflexota; class Anaerolineae; order B4-G1; family SLSP01; genus PWVB01. The sequence continues at coordinate 147 of JALOOJ010000079.1, read as the reverse complement.
CAGGCGTTCCTTGCGCTCGAGCCCTCGACCATCACCAGCATCACGCCGCGCGAGATCGAGCTCACTGTTGAGGCCATCGCGGAGAAAGAGGTCGGCATAAGCGTTCGAGTTCAGGGCAACCCGGCCCTTGGGTTCACCGCCCGGAGC
>JALOOJ010000235.1 GCA_025454475.1 Anaerolineae bacterium | reverse complement strand
TTGACGCGGGCCGGCATCCTGGCGGTCTCCGCGTACATTGGCGCGCAGATGATGTCGGACATCGGCAGCCTGAAGATCGCGTCTGTGGCGGGATTCAGCATCGACGGCGGAACATTCATCTATCCCTTCACCTTCACGCTGCGCGATATGGTGCATAAGCTGCTTGGGCGCCGCGCCGCGCGTACATTGGTCATCGCCGCGGCCGGCATCAACCTGGTGATGGCGCTTTTCTTCGCGTTTCTGGCGCGGCTTCCTGCCGATCCGACATGGCCGCTGCAGCAGGCGTTTGCCGACGTTCTGAGCCCCGTCTGGCGCATCGTCTTCGCGAGCATCGTCGCCGAGGTGGTTAGCGAGCTGCTCGACACGGAAGTCTACCATCTCTGGGTGAGCCGTATCACGCGGCGCTACCAATGGGTGCGAGTTCTAGTCAGCAACAGCGTGAGCGTGCCTGTAGACAGCCTGATCTTTGTCTGGATCGCGTTCAGCGGCACGTTGCCCTCGGTCGTTGTCTGGTCGATCTTCTGGGCTAACGTGCTGGTCAAGGGCGTGACAACGCTGATCAGCCTTCCGGGTATCTACCTGGTGAGAGAAGGGTGATGGTATGGCAGAGACTAGTGACAAGGACCTAGGGTCGAGGGTGCAAGAAGGCCCTGAACAGGATGATGACGCGGCTAGGGCCGATTCCTCGGCCATGATCGAGCAGTTTCTCGCGCAGAGCGGCGGTGCGGTCGGTGCCGACAACGTCGGCACCGACCTGGTCGGCACCGACCTGGTCGGCACCGACCTGGTCGGTCGCGAGGCCCTGGGCGAGAGATATGAAGACTGGCGAACGGAGGTCCTGCCGGAGGATCACCGGTCTGGTTTCGTCGCGGTGATCGGCCGACCGAACGTGGGTAAATCCACATTGGTCAATGCTCTCGTGGGACACAAGGTCGCGATTGTCTCCCCCAAGCCGCAGACGACGCGTAACCGCGTGACCGGTATCCTGACGGCGCCGGGCTACCAGATCATCTTCGTCGATACCCCGGGCATCCACAAGGGCGCCACGCACCGGCTCAATCAGATGATGATCGACCAGGCCGTGGCGACCATCCCCGATGCAGATGTGATTCTCTTTGTCGTCGATGTGTCGGCGCGTCCCCGGGAGGAGGATAGGATCATCGCGGGCCTGCTCCAGGAGAAGGCGGCAAAGCGACCCGTGTTCTTCGTCCTCAACAAGATGGACCAGTTGTCGCTGGCACAGGCTGAAGCGCGCATCGGGGCCTACTGGGCTTTGCTGCCGGGCTATGCCGACTCGCTGCCGGTCAGCGCGCTGAAGGGGACCAACCTCGAGCTGCTGCGCGACCATATTCTGGCGCGAATGCCCGTCGGACCTCGCTACTACCCCGGCGATCAGATCACCGATCAGACGGAGCACCAGATCGCATCCGAGTTGGTCCGTGAGGCACTTCTTCGATACACGCACGAGGAAATCCCGCACGCTGCCGCAATACTCATCGAGGACTATCACCAGCGCGAGGACGGCGTATTCTACATCGGGGCGATCATCTGGGTGGATCGGGAGTCGCAGAAACCGATCGTGATCGGCAAGGGTGGGCAGCTCCTCAAGCGGATTGGGGTCGAGGCACGCGCGGAGCTCGAGCGCTTCATCGGCGGGCGGGTCTACCTGGATCTATGGGTCAAGGTGCAGCCGGGTTGGCGTGATCGAACTGCGCAGTTGCGCGAGCTTGGGTACTGACCATGCCTATCGGCTCGGTTATCAACGCGGCGACGGTGATCGCCGGTAGTATCCTGGGAATGCTGGTGCGCCAGCGGATGCCCGAACGCATTCGGGGCATCATCTTCCAGGCTGTGGGTCTGGCGACACTGGTACTGGGCATGCAGATGGCGCTGCAGGTCGAGGGTGACTTCCTCATTCTGATCTTCAGCCTGATCTTCGGCGGCATCGTGGGCGAGGTGACCAAGCTCGATGTGCGGATGGACGCGTTCGGCGATGCGCTCAAAGCGCGAATCAGGATCAAGAATGAGCGCTTTACGGAGGGGTTGATCACCGCTTTCCTGATCTTCTGCGTGGGGTCGATGACCTTCGTCGGCGCGCTCAATGAGGGTCTCAGTGGTGATCGCACCCTGATCCTGAGCAAGGCGATCCTGGACGGGTTCACGTCGATCGTGCTTGCGTCGGTGTATGGTGTGGGGGTGCTCTTCTCGGCGCTGCCGCTCTTTCTGATCCAGGCCGGTCTGACGCTCCTTGCGGCGCAGTTTCAGACGCTCTTTCCGGAGGTCCTGATCCGTCAGCTCACGGCTGTCGGCGGGGTGCTGATCCTGGGGATCGGGCTCAACTTGCTGGAGATCAAGCGCATCAAGACGGTGAACCTGCTTCCGGCTCTTGCGGTCGTCATCCTCATGACCGCGATGTTCCTGCTCTGACGGGTGGTTGCCTTACGCAAGAGGGGCGACCGATCGGTCGCCCCTCTTTGTGTGGACCTGGTGGGATTCGAACCCACGACCCCCACAATGCCATTGTGATGCGCTCCCAGCTGCGCTACAGGCCCATGCTTTCTCTTATAAGCTTCAGGGGTACGATCCCCATATGGAGCTGAAGGGATTCGAACCCTTGACCCCTACAGTGCGATTGTAGTGCTCTCCCAGCTGAGCTACAGCCCCTTGCCCGCAAGCGGAATTATAGCATATCGACCAATTCTGGCAAGGGCCGGAAGACCTTTGAGCTCTACTCAGAGCTCAAAGGTCTCGCACAGATCTAGATCGTCGCTGTGACCGGCAGAGTGAGCTGCCCCAGGTCCGGGGCATTGACGGTCAGTTGGATCGTGTGCTCGCCCGCCTCGAGCTGACCGGGCACGCGGATCTTGAGGACCGCGCCGTAGGAGACGTAAAGCGACGCATTGGCCTCGCGCACCTTGCCTGCCAGCTCGACGGTGACGCCGGCGACCGGTACATCCTTCCCATCGACGTTTACCTTGGTGATGCCGCTGACCATACCCGAATCGATCAGGTTCTTGATCTCGAAGACGAAGGCCCCGTCCTCGTTCGCCAAACTGCCCTGGACGTACATCTTCTGAAGCGCACTTGACGACATTCCGTAGTACATCGTGACCTCCTGTGGGTGACTGTGGGTTGAATGCTCGCTTTCGGCGTGAGCGCCTATACGACCTCGCCGAATTTGCCGCTGAAATGGCGGAAGAACCAATAACCGAAGACCAGAATGATCACCGCTGTGACCGCCGTCCGCGAGAGGAAGTCGACAGCCGTGAGCGTACCGTAGTAGAGGATATCCTGGTAGGTGTTGATAATCGATGCCATCGGGTTCAGACGGAAGATCCAGAGCTGGGGGTTAAATGTGATCCCCAGGAGTGTGACCTGTGCAGGTAGCGACTTCACCGGGTAGATGACGGGCGTCAGGAAGAACCATGCCTGCATCCCGACGTCCATCAGCATGTGCGTGTCGCGGTAGAAGACCTCGAGCGTCGAGAGGATGAGCACGATCCCGATGGCGAAGATGACCTCGATCAGGATCGGGATGGGGAGCAGCAGCACATATTGGTTGGGCCAGATGCCCGAGAGCGCCGCCAGGATGAAGAAGACCGGCAGCGCGATAAGGAAGTTGACCATGGCGGAGAACACGACCGCGATCGGCAGCACCTCTCTGGGAAAGTACACCTTTTTGATCAGACTGGCGTTGCCAACGACACTGGGGATGCCGCCCATCACGGAGCCCACGAAAAAGTTCCAGGGCAACATCGCGCTCAGGAACAGGATGTGGTAGTTGGGGATGTCCTGGCGTTCGTAGAGGACGCCAAAGACGAAGGTGAAGATGAGCATCATCAGCAGTGGGTTCAGCCACGACCACACGACGCCCAGCACCGAGTTCTTGTACCGCACCTTCAGGTCACGCGAGACCAAGTTGTAGACCAGGTTGCGGTATCCCCAGAGTTCCTTGAGCCAGGTTCGCATAGGGGAGCGATTCAGGCGGAGGGCGCGCGATGGGTAGGTCTGTCGTTCACGGGCGGGATTATAGCATTGGCGAGGATTGGTGCAAAGGAGGGGACTGGGGATTGGTTGATAAGGGACAGGGACAATGCCTCTCAGTGCCGGGGACCTTCTGAGGCTCCCCGGCATTCTCTATGGCGGGGATACGCCACGAGAACGGTGACCGTGCTCTTAGGTGTCGGGGACGCGCCTCGGGAGGCGGTAGAAAGTCCCCGGCACCGGCGAGGAGTACGTGGGCTATAATGGGCTTGTGAACCACAATGGGGTCGGGGATCAGTGCATACGCTGGGGCATGATGATTGTTCTCCTCGTCACGGCGCTCCTCCGGTTCGCGGCGCTGCCTGAGCTCCCGCTGGGCCTTCACTATGACGAGGCGGCCAATCTGGTCCTCACGCGCCAGATCGTGGAGGACCAATACCGCCCGCTCTTCATCCGCGCCTACACCGGCAAGGAGGTGTTTTTCTTCTACGCCGCGGCGCCCTGGGTCTGGATGGTCGGAGGTTCGGCGTGGGGGCTTCGACTGGGCGGGGCCGTGGTGGGCGTGCTAACGGTCGCGGCGACCTATGCGGCGACCCGGGCGCTCGTGGGGCGGCGTCGCGGCGGCCCGGCGATCGCGCTGTTCGCCGCGGGGTGGATGGCGGTGGCGTTTCCCCATGTCCTGCTCAGTCGCTACGGCTTCAGGGCGATCTCGCAGCCGTTGCTGCAGGCACTGACGGTGGCGATGCTGTGGCGCGGGCTGCGATTCCGGAGGATGGGCTGGTCCGTGGGTGCCGGCGCTCTCCTTGGTCTCACCGGCTACACCTATCTGGCGGCAAGGCTCTTCCCGCTACCCTTGGCGCTGACCGGCGGATGGCTAGTGGCCCGGTCCAACTCATCAGAGCGATGGCACACCCTGCGACGCTTTGCCTTGGTGCTGGGGATCGCCGCGATCGTCTTCGCGCCGTTGGGCCTTTACTTCCTGCGCCATCCCGACGCGTTCACCACGCGTATCTCACAGGTCGGGATCCCGTCTCGGCCGTGTTGGCGTTGGTGGGCGTGGGGGCGATGCTCCGGTGCTGTCGCACGAACCGTCTTGAGGCAGCGGGACGCGGGCTCGTGCTTGTGGCGATCTTCGTGATGCTCCTTCCCAGTGCGCTGGCTACGGGCGAGATCACGCCGAGCAACCTGCGGATGGTCGGCCTGTTCCCGTTCCTGGCTATTCCCCCCGCCTGGGGGCTGCATGCTGTGCTGTCCGCTGTCGGTGGCATCCGGCTGGGGCTGGCGAAGACGCGACGCCGTCGCGTCCTGCCGGCGGTCCTGGCCCTCGGGCTCCTGGTCGTTGGCGCCGGGCGCACGGGCTCGATCTATGCCCGCTGGGCTGGATCCGATGCACTCTATCGCGCTGCGGATGGGGAGATGGCGCTAGCGGCTGAGGCGTTGGACGTCGTACTGGACGACGCCGATGCGGTGACCGTCTACATCGCCAGCGAGCACTA
>JALOOJ010000234.1 GCA_025454475.1 Anaerolineae bacterium | reverse complement strand
CGACGAGTCCGAAATCAAACAGGACCAGTACGTACGGGTACTCCTGCAGAAGCAGGTGGATGGCGTCCTACTGGTGCCGGCGCGCAGCACCGCGACGTCGGTGGATTTCGTCCAGACTCACGGCGTGCCGGTGGTGGTGCTCGACCGGCAGGTGCCCAATGCCGTCGACGTTGTGCGATGTGATTCTGAAGGCGGGGCTTACGCGCTGATCAAGGTGTTGAGCGGGTCAAGGAGCGTCTCTACTGCTCGCGATCGTGTGATGGGCTATCGACGCGCACTTACCGACGCGGGCATTGCTCCAGACGAGACGCTCGTATTCCACCGGGAATTCACGCAGGAAGCGGGGTTCGCGATGACCAACGAAGCGATTGCGCTCCGGCCACCGGTCACGGCCCTCTTTGCAGTCAACAACTTCATCGCACTTGGGGCCCTGAAGGCGCTCGAGGAGGCGGCGCTGCGTGTGCCGGCGGACGTGTCGCTGGTCGCCTTTGATGACCTGCCGCTGACGCTGGTGGTCAATCCGTTCCTGACGGTAGCGGCACAGCCCGCGTACGAGATGGGACAACTGGCTACCCAGCAGCTCATGCGGCGTATCTCTCCCGGCAGTGACGAAGGACCGGCGCATCTGGTGCTCCCAACCACCTTGGTCGTCCGACGATCAAGCGGGCCGCCGCCATCGTAGCTGCGATGCAGGTACTGCCCTTGCGAAGGTCCAGTAAGCTTCGCAAGGTTGTCGGACAGTACATCGGATAGGCAGCAGCACCCTTCGCAAAGTGCGGAGCCCTTGCGAAGGAGCAGATTCAAGCCAGACGGAAAAGGAGATCACAAGATGGCTAAGTACAGACCGACGTGGGAGTCGCTATCGCAGTACACGGTGCCCGACTGGTATCTCGACGCCAAGTTCGGCATCTTCATCCATTGGGGCGTCTACGCAGTGCCGGCCTTCGGCAACGAGTGGTATCCCCGGAACATGTACTTGCAGGGCAGCCCGGAGTTCCAACACCACATCGACACCTATGGGCCACAGTCGGAGTTCGGCTACAAGGACTTCATCCCGATGTTCAAAGCCGAGGCCTATGATCCCGATGCCTGGGCGGAGCTCTTCAAGGAGGCCGGCGCCAGGTTCGTTGTGCCGGTCGCCGAGCACCACGACGGCTTCGCGATGTACGACACCGCGCTCTCCGACTGGTGCGCCGCGAAGATGGGCCCGAAGCGCGATCTGATCGGTGACCTGGCGAAGGCGGTCCGCGAGCACGGGATGGTTTTTGGCGTCTCGAGCCACCGCGCCGAGCACTGGTTCTTTATGAACGGTGGCATGCAGTGTGAATCCGACGTCCAGGACCCACGCTACGCAGACTTCTACGGCCCGGCGCAGCCCAGCCCGGGCCGCACCCCAATCGAGGGGTGGCGAAGCAAGGACTGGAGTCCCCGTCCACATGCTGAGTTCCTCGATGACTGGCTGGCGCGGATGCAGGAGTTGATCGACAAGTACCAGCCGCAGCTGATCTGGTTCGACTGGTGGATCGAGCAGACAGTGTTCAAGCCTTACCTGCAGAAGTTCGCCGCCTACTACTACAACCAGGGCGAAGCCTGGGGCCAGGGCGTCGCCGTGAACTACAAGCACGACGCCTTCCCGGAGGACGTCGCCGTGTACGACATCGAACGTGGGCAGCTCAAAGACATTAACCCACACTTCTGGCAGACCGACACCTCCGTCTCGAAGAACTCCTGGGGCTACATCACCAACCACGACTACAAGACTGCGGGCGACATCATCGGCGATCTCGTCGACATCGTCAGCAAGAACGGCGCACTGCTGCTCAACATCGGGCCCAAGCCCGACGGAACCATCCCGGAGCCCGAGGCCGCAATGCTCCGCGAGATCGGCCGCTGGCTGAGCGTCAATGGCGAGGCGATCTATGGCACACGCCCGTGGACGCGCTTCGGCGAAGGGCCGACGCAGGTTGTGGAAGGCTACTTCACCGATACCCATCGGACGCCGTACACCAGCGCGGATGTGCGCTTCACCACCAAGGGCGATATGCTTTACGCGATCTGCCTTGGCTGGCCCGACGCACAGTGGCACATCGAGTCGCTGGGCACCGCCGCAGGCAAAGTTGCTGATGTCGCACTTCTCGGCAGTACCACGCCCGTGGTATGGTCACAGACCGCCGATGGCCTGACAGTTACCGCGCCCGCGGACAAGCCGTGCGACACTGCTTTCACGCTCAAGATAAAGCTCCAGTAGAAGAGGTACGCAGAATGAACCACAATCCCATAGCAGCAACCACCATCAACAAGGATGATCTGATCGTCATCGGCGGGGCTGGCGGCTTCATCGCCGGCGCGCTGACGCGCTATTTCCACGACCAGGGTTTCACGCGCATCCGCGCCATCGACAAGAAGCCCCTGCCCGAGTGGTACCAGCGCGTGCCCGGCGTTGAGAGCCTGTCGATGGACCTGAGCGAGTACGACAACTGTGTCCGTGCGGTCGAGGGTGCTCGCGAGGTCTATAACTTGGCCGCCGACATGGGCGGCATGGGCTTCATCGAACGCTTCCGCATCGAGTGCCTGCGCAGCGTCCTGATCAACACACATATGATCGAGGCCGCATACCGCGCCGGCGCCGAGCGCTACTTTTTCTCATCGTCGGCCTGCGCCTACAACACCGACCTGCAGCAGGACCCCAACGTGCGCGCGCTCAAGGAGTCGGACGCCTACCCGGCGATGGCCGAGCGTGGTTATGGCTGGGAAAAACTGATCTCTGAGATGTTCTGCCAGGAATACTGGGCCGAGCGGCATATGAAGACCGCCATCGCCCGATTCCACAACGTGTATGGCCCCTTCGGCACCTGGGATGGCGGCCGTGAGAAAGCGCCCGCGGCGCTCACCCGTAAGGTTGTCGAGGCGCAGGACACGGGCGACAACAACATCACAATCTGGGGCGATGGCCACCAAACCCGTAGCTTCATGTACATCGATGACTGCACCAAGGGCATCGATATGATTATGCACTGCGACCGGCTCATCGCCACGCCGATCAACCTGGGCTCGAGCCATCTGATCTCGATCAATGACCTGGTCAGCATGATCGAGGACATCGCCGCGATCAAGATGGACCGGACCTACGACCTGAACGCCCCCCGTGGCGTCGCCGGGCGCAATAGCGACAACACGTTCATCCAGGAGGTTCTTGGCTGGGAGCCCAACACTCCCTTACGTGTGGGGCTGGAGCGCACCTACGCCTGGATCAAGTCGCAGTATGCCGACCGCAAGGCCGGCATCTACACGCCGGCGGCTGAGACCGGGATGCCGTCGACACACTAGGGGAAATCACATGAGCTCGCTTGCCCAAGGGACCACAAAGGCCGCCGCCATCATGGACGTGATCGGCCATCTCCCCTATCGTATGGCGTTCGCCGGCGGCTGGATCGACCAGCCCTTCGTCTCACAGCTCAACCCAATGCCGCCGGGCTCGATGGTCGTGGTCGCGATCCATCCGACGGTTCGGTTCATGGATCGCTGCGGCATGGGCACGAGCACGCGGCGTGTGGCAGCGCGCCTCTGGCCTGACGGCCTTCCCGATGGCGATCCCGCCGAGCTCGTGAAGGCGCTCTATGCCGAAGAGAACAAGGGCCAGGCCGAGCCATCGGGGTCACAGGATATGATTGGCCTGCTCTATCCTGGAGTCAACCGGCTGGACTATGACCACAGCCACGAGGGCGGCATCTTCCCGGTACATATCGAGTCAACACGAGATCCAGCCGTGGGACGTTGGCTCGAGCAGGTCATCTGGATGGTGCCGATTGCCCAGCGTCCCGACGGCTACAACCCGCTCGGCGTCAAGCATCTCGATCCTGCCTGGATCGAGCGCTTGGGCAGGTCCGGCAAGCGCTGTTACGACGCCATCGTCGCGATGGATGCCCCTGCCCTGGGTGCATCGATGAACGAGTGCATGCTCTGCTGGGAGGCGCTCCTCCCTGACATCGTATATCACCATACGGTCAAGGTCGACCTGATGGGCCTGTGGCGCTACTACGGTTCGCGCTATCCGGGCGCAATGTACTCCGGGTGCGGCGGCGGCTATATGTACGTCGTCTCGGAAGAGCCGGTGCCAGGTGGCTTCCAGGTGCAGGTGCGGCTGGGCTGACAGCGGGCGCGATGCAGGTCCCACCGCAGTTCGTCGCGAAAGTACACCGGATCTTCGGTGAGTCAGGCCGGGCATGGTTAGCCACCTTGCCCGGCCTTTTGGCTCGCCTCCGAGACCAGTGGGGGCTCACGGAGGGCGTACCGTGCTCCATTGTCGGCATGAGCCACATCGAGTTCACGACCACGGCGGACGGCCAGCCCGTTGCGCTCAAGGTCGGCGTGCCGCACGAGGAGCTGTTCACCGAGATGGAGGCCCTGTCCCTATATGCGGGCAGGGGAGCGGTACGCCTGCTTGCAGCGGATCGGGAGTTGGGCGCCATTCTCATACAGCGCGTGATCCCCGGTACGATGCTCTGGCAGGTGGGGGACAACCGCGAACAGACGCGCATCGCGGCGTCCGTCATGAGCGGTCTGTTCCTGCCGGTCCCGAAAGAGACCGGGATGCCCCACTTCTCCCGTTGGACCGAGCGTGCCTTTCGGCTCACGCGGACCGAATGGGATCCACAGGAGCGCTGGCCTCGCGATCTGCTCGACCGCGCCGAGGAGGCCATGGCAGCTATCTCGCGCGATCGAAGCGCCGATGTCGTGCTTCATGGCGACCTGCACCACGAGAACATCCTCTGGGATGACGTGTCCGGTTGGCTGGCCATCGATCCGAAGGGCGTCATCGGTCCACGTTGTCTGCAACCCGGTCGTTACATAGAGAACCAGCTTCCAGCAAACACGACACCCAGCGCGCTTGAGAGGCTGACTCGCGAGAGAATCGAGATCTTCAGCGATATCCTCAAGATGCCCGCTGAGGACGTCATCGCCGGCGCACTCGTCGACTGCGTCCTCAGCCACGTTTGGTGCTTCGAGGACCACGGGCCGCTCGGCGACGACTGGTACCAGGGCATCGAGCTGGGTCGCTTGCTCTCCCGTCTCCTGAAGTAGAGACGCCCCGGGCACGCGTTCTGACGCGCAGCGTCTTCTCCCGGCGATGCGTTGCCCGCCGCAACCGGCAGACGGCCCGGCGGGCCGTCTCTGCCTCCGCACAGCGACGCCGCGACTACGCTGACGCGCAGCGTCTTCTCGCCGACGACGCGCTTCGGCTCTATGGTATACTTCCCCTCCGTACGCCAGTCACGGAAAGGATCTGCCTCGATGGTGCCCATCCGTCTCGTCGATCGCCCTGCCTTCACCGTCGCCGGACGCAGCACGTGGATCAGCGGCCCGGACAATGCGCAGTTCGGGCGCTTCTGGCAGCAGTGCAAGGATGACGGCACGTTCGACCGCTTCCAGGCGCTGACC
>JALOOJ010000233.1 GCA_025454475.1 Anaerolineae bacterium | reverse complement strand
ACCAAGCTCTGCAGGCTGTCTTTTTGTAACATTGTAGGCACATTTCAGGAAGGCTAGGAGATCGATGAAACCACTTAAGATAGGGCTGATCGGTACTGGTGGCATTGCGCAGACTCACATGCGTGCTTTGGCTAAGACGGACCAGATCCAGGTCGTTGCTTGCTGCGATCTCGTCGAGGAGAAGGCTCAGCGGACTGCCACTACCTACGGCGTCCCGAAGGTCACTACAGACTATCACGAGCTGCTCGAGATGGACGAGATCGAGGCCGTCAGCATCTGTACGTGGAACCAGGCGCACTGCGCTCCCGCCGTGGACGCGCTCCACGCCGGCAAGCACGTGCTGGTCGAGAAGCCGATGGCGGCGACGCTCGTCGACGCTACGGCGATGACGAAGGCTGCCAAGGAGACCGGACTCGTCCTCATGGTCGGCGTGCAGCCACGCTTTGGTTTCGCGCGCAGGACCGCGAAGGCCATTGCTGAGTCCGGAGCTCTGGGCGACATCTACTACGCGGAAGCGGTTGCCTGCCGGCGCTGTGGTATCCCCGGTGGCAGCTTCATCCGCAAGGAGACCGCCGGCATCGGCACCGTGGCCGACATCGGTGTCTACGCGTTGGATGAGGTGCTCCACATCATGGGACACCCCAAGCCCATCGCCGTGTCGGGTATCGCCAACAATATCCTTGGCAAGACTCACCATCCCGTCGAGGGTTCGTGGAAGTGGGTGCCCGAGGATCTGAGCGTTGAGGACTTCGGCGTCGCGAGTGTGCGCTTTGAGAACGGCGCACTGATGGTGTTCAAGACGTCGTGGATCATGCACATGGACTCCCTGGGCGGGAACCTGGTCCTGGGCACCAAGGCCGGCATGAAGATGAACCCGCTGACGATCTTCACTCACCAGTATGAGCGGATGATCGACATCACGCCGCAGCCGGGCAGCAAGGACGATGATCTCTTCCTGGCGAAGAACATGGCCTTTGCAGAGGCCATCTGGGAGGGCAAGCCTTCCCCGATTCCCGCGCACGAGATGCTGATCACCAACGTGATCATCCAGGGCCTGATCGATTCGGCTGCGGCTGGTCACGAGGTAGCGGTATCCGTTCCCGAGGTCTAGGCGGTCAGAACCGCCCACCCCTTTTGTGTTTTCCCCCCGCCGTCAGAACGGCGGAGGGAAAAGCAGAGGCGGCGGTCAGAAGCCATTCTCCCTCCCCCCGTTCTGACGGGGGGAGGGAGAAGCCGTCCGAGCCGTCCGGTTCCGACCGGCTCGGACGGCCGAGGGCTGGGGAGGGGGGACTCTCGGTGGCATGGTGGTGGAGGCTTTGCCTGTTGGGAGCAATCATCGTGCTGACGAGTTGTCGTGTGGCTCCGGTGCCTGTGGAGCATCCATCGTCGGGTCTGGAGACGCTCTGGGTCGTAGACCCGGAGCGTCTTAGCCCTGCAGAGCAGACGCTGGCCCTCACGCTGCAGGGGTTGGTCGCGGAGCGCTCGGAGGCGATCTGGATCCAGGATGGAGGGATGTACGCTCTGGTTCTGGACGATCTGGTCGCAGAAGGTGTCACCACTCAGCAGGCCGGGTCCGTCTGGGACCTTCTGTCGACCTTTCGCGATGCTGTTGCCGGGATGGTGCTCTACGACCTGGGCACGGATAGCATCAACGTGGCCACATCGCTCTGCGGCCCGTTGCAGGCGGTCGCTGTCGATGGCTCACTGCAGACCAAAGCGGAGGCTGCCGGACTGGAGGTCCTGGCCGATGTCCGGGGGATGGATGAGGTCGCGGCCTTCGCCGAATACGGCGCGCTCTTCACGTCCGCCGCGGAAGCCGAAGGTCGGCCCGCGCTGCTGATTGAACAGGCTGAATCCAAGAACGCTCACCTGCGCGACTTTGCCGTCGCCCGACGGGCGTTCACCGTCTATGATCTGGAGTCGGACGACCACATGCGAATCGCCACCGCACTGGGGCCTGATCTGACTGCCTTCGGATGGGGCCCGGATGAGTATGCCTGGATTCACCAGATCAGCAGCGAGGGTGGCATCGGACTAGCGGCCGATTGGTCGCGGAATCTGTCGGTGCTGCAGCGCGTACCGGCGACGTTGCCGGAGCGTCCTCATCCCACCGTGCGACCGGCGAAGGAGGGGGAGCGCATCGTCGCCTTCGTGATGAGCGATGGCGACAATATCCAGTGGATGGGAGGGCAGTTCGTCACTGCCGAGGGTTTCTGGGCGAATCCCCATCGTGGTGAGTTCGCCATGACGTGGGAGATGGCGCCTCTGCTCGCGGAGGTATTCCCACGGGCGCTGGCCCGCTTCTACGCGGAAGCGAGTCGTGGTCGGGCCATCGATGACTTTGTCGTCGGGCCAAGCGGGGTCGGGTATGCGTTTCACAACTACCTGCCCGACCGTGTGGCCTTCGCGAGGCGCACAGCCGCTGCGATGCGGGCTACGGATCTGCGGGTTACCACAATGCTGAACGCCAATGGTGGCATGGAGCAGAGCGTCGAGCTGCTGGCACAGCCGGAGATCATGGGGGTCATCTATAAGGACTGGTCGCCCTATAACGCCAAGGAAGGGCGGATCTACTGGTATGAGGGCAAGCCCTGTGTGAGCTATCGCTACATACTCTGGGACCCGCTTCCCAAGAACAGCCCGGAGGGTGTGGCCGCGGCGATCGCGAATCTGCCGGCTTCGCCGCAGACCGATCAGAACAGCTATGCCCTCATCAATGTCCACGCCTGGTCGTTTGGGGATATCGGGGGCCCAATGGAGGCTGTTGCACGGACCATTGAGCTCCTGCCGCCCAAGACCCGAGTGGTCACTGCCGAGGAACTCATCGTTCTCTTGCGTGAGAACTTTGGGGAGCCCGTTGAGTAGCAACGGGTATCAGATTTACCTGGATGGTCACCGTATTCACATCACAGTTAGGAGATAGAGATGTTACGCATTGCAATGCTTAGTATGGCTCACGTTCACGCTAATGGGTATGCCAAGGCCGTCGTGGAGCACCCCGAGGCCGAGATCGTCAAGATCTGGGAGGATGATCCGGGCCGCGGTGCAGCCGCCACCGAGCGCTTTGGGATCCCCTATGAGACCGACCTCGAGGCCGTGGTCAGCAGTGATGACGTCGATGCGGTCGTCGTTAACGCCTTCACCAGCCAGCACCCCTGGGTCATCAAGACCGCGGTGAAGTACGGCAAGCATGTGTTCACCGAGAAGGCGCTGTGTGTCAAGACGAAGGATGCGGACGAGATCGTCGAGGCCGTCAACAAGAGCGGCATCAAGTTCATGATCTCGCTACCCAGCCGCACCCGCCCTGAGACCCTCTTTATGAAGAAGGTCCTGGACGCGGGCTGGCTTGGCGACATCACCTTCATGCGCGCGCGTGTCGCGCACAACGCCGCGCTCGATTCCTGGTTCCACGATGGCAGCGCCTGGTTCGCCGATCCGGAGCTGGCGGGCGGCGGCGCGCTCTTCGACCTGGGATGTCATACGGTCGACGTGATGCGCTGGTTCATGGGAAAGCCCAAGAGCGTTGTTGCGAAGATCAACAACTTCTCCGGCGCTTACCCCATTGACGACAACTCCGTTATCGTCGTGGAGTTCGAGAGCGGCGCGCTGGGCGTTCTGGATACCTCATGGGTGCAGCGCTCAGGCCCCAACCCGATGGAGATCCGCGGCACCAAGGGCTATGTCGGGCGCGACGGTGGTGGCCTGATTCTGAGCTCCACCGACCTGCAGGTCGAGGGAGTCCAGGGCCATATCACGCCCACGAGAATTGGCGATGCCCTGCCCATGCCGATGGACCAGTGGGTCAGCGCGATCCTGCATGGCACGGATATGACGATCACGGTTGAGGACGGTCGCAACCTGACCGAGATGCTCGAGCGCGCGTACGAGGCTGCGCGCACCGGCAAGGAAGTAAAGTTCTAGGTTGGCCCAGAAACCCTCGCAAGGTTTCGCCGATCGGAATCGGGGTACCTTGCGAGGGTTGGTGTCATAGAGGAGGTCTAGAGTGGGTACCTTGAAGATAGCTATCGTTGGCGCCGGGGCGATCTCCGGCGCGCATCTGAAGGCACTGTCGACCGTCGACGAGATCGAGGTCGTTGCGATTGCGGATATCGATCCCACGCGGGCTGAGAAGCGCGCCGCGGAGTTCGGGATTCCGCACACGTACGTCGACTACAAAGAGATGATCGACAAGGAGGACATTGAGTCCGTTTCCGTCCTCACATGGAACCAAGCGCACGCCGCCCCGTCCATCTATGCGCTCGAGGCGGGCAAGCACGTCCTCGTTGAGAAACCGATGGCGGCGACGCTTGCCGATGCGGTGGCGATGACAAAGGCCGCGAAGAAGAGCGACAAGCTGCTGATGGTGGGGCTAAAGGCGCGCTATGGGGACGACAGAATCGTTGCACAGACGATCGCCGACTCCGGCGTGCTGGGCGACATCTACTATGGCGAGAGCGGCGGGTTCGGCCGGCTAGGCCTGCCCGGCGGCAGCTTCATCACCAAGGAGACCGCGGGTATCGGCGTCGTCGGTGACTGGGGTGTCTACAGCCTCGACGCGACGCTCTGCCTGATGCATCACCCCAAGCCGGTAGCGGTGTCGGGAATGTCCAACAACTACCTTGGCAAGGACTATAAGCCGATCTTCGGGGCGCATCATCACGGCGGCGACTTCTCGCCTGACAAGCTGAGCGTCGAGGACTTCGGCGCCGCCTGGGTCCGTTTCGATACAGGTGCCGTCGTCATGTTCAAAGCCGCCTGGATCTCGCACCTGAGCGGTGGTGGCAGCCCGTTCCTGCTGGGCACGCATGCGGGGATGAAGCTCCACCCGCTGACGATCTTCCGGTGGGAGTTCGGTATGCTCACGGACACGCAGCCGATGAACTACAAGGAGACGGAGCCCATCGAGCAGTTCCGGCGTGAGAACGTTGCGTTCGCGAAGGCGATCGCTGAGGGCCTGCCCTCGCCGATCCCTGCCGAGCAACTGCTGTTGACCAACGTGATCATGCAGGGCTTGGTCGATTCCGCCGCTGTGGGCCACGAGATCGAGGTCTCGGTTCCGGAGATTTAGCTTCTGGAATGTGGGGCGAACTGTCTTGCCTGCACCCGGCACGGGCGTTCGCCCTCCGGATGCGGGGCGAACCCGACGGTTCGCCCCACGTCCCGGAGAGGAGTAGCTATGGTCAAAGTCGGCACAATCACCGCAAGCTATATGTGGGAAGGCGTCAACTACCAGGGTGGCGC
>JALOOJ010000078.1 GCA_025454475.1 Anaerolineae bacterium | reverse complement strand
TTCGGGGCTTCGGTCGTAGCACGTCAGGGCGCGTTGCGGGAAGTTGTTGCGTTTGGGGTCAGGAATGGCATCTCGGTGGCTGCACTCGCGTCGGCGGTGATCTCGATGAGATAGGAGGCCAGCTTGCCCACGTTCCACTTCGCGAACACCTCGTGTAGCTTGGCTGCCGGTAGACCAAGACCACGATGCAGCACGTCGTAGATCTCGGCAATAAGCTGCATATCGCCATACTCGATGCCGTTGTGCACCATCTTCACGTAGTGTCCCGCCCCACGAGGACCCATGTACGCCACACAGGGCTCGCCGTCCACTTTCGCTGCGATTGCCTCAAACACCGGCTTCATCCGCTCCCAGGCCTCACGTTGCCCGCCGGGCATGATCGCCGGCCCCCAAAGGGCGCCATACTCACCCCCGCTCACCCCGGTGCCGATGTAACGAATACCCGATGCCTCCAACTCACCCGTGCGGCGCTCCGTCTCGGTGAAGTGAGAGTTGCCCCCATCGATGAGCAGGTCATCGGGATCGAGCAGACCCTTAACATCCCTGATCACCGCATCCACCGGCTTGCCCGCCGGAACCATCATCAGGATGCGTCGCGGCCTCTCCAACACCGCTACGAACGTCTTGAGATCGTTGCAGCCGACAGGCCCCTGCTTGCTGAGCGCGGTGACCTTGGCAGCGTCCAGGTCATACCCGGCAACGCGAAACCCGTTCCGCTGCATGTTCAGCGCCAGCATCTGGCCCATCACGCCCAATCCGATAATCCCGATATCCGCCTTGTCCATAGGACCCCTCCTTACCAAGCTCCGCTCCATCCGGTGCCTTCCCAATCCCCGATCTCCTGCCCCCAGTGCCCCTAGCTCTTACTGAACGAGGCCGCCATATCTGCCTCGGCGGGCGCTCCCGAGTCCGTCGTCTCCTTCGCGAACGTCGAGTTGGCGATGAGCCGCTTGAGCTCAACCTCATATGCCGCGCCGTCCAGCGGCAAATCGATCGGTCTCCCCATCAGTGATGAGTAGAGCATCGCGTTTGCCAACTCCACCGAATGAATGCCTTCCTCCGCCGGCGCGATCAGGGGCGTCCCCTGCAAGATCGCATCCGCGAAGTTCTCCAGCACCGCCGCGTGCTGGCCTCCGTGCCCATCGTAAGGGACATCGATCGTTTCAGTCGCCGGCCTGGCGAACGACGCCTGCGAGGTACGTAGGAACTCCGTGGCACGGACCTCGTTGCGGGTGTACGTGATCTGGTCGTTCTCCAACACCACCTTGCCCTGGTCGCCGGCAATCTCGAGCCGGTTCGTCCCCGGCGCCTCGCCTGTGGAGGTCACGAAGAGCCCCGTACACCCGTCGGGGTAGACCATATAGGCCGTCACTTCGTCCTCCACCTCGATGGTGTGCCGCTTGCCGATATCGCAGAACCCACGGACCTGCAGCGGCATCCCAACGATCCACTGGAGCAGGTCCAGGTTGTGGGGACACTGGTTGAGCAGTACGCCGCCGCCCTCACCCCGCCACGTCGCGCGCCACCCACCCGAATCGTAGTAGGCCTGCGTGCGGAACCAGTTCGTGATGATCCAGTTGACGCGCAGCAGCTTACCCAGCTCCCCCGACTTCACGAGGTCGCGGATCTTCTGATAGGCAGGATCGGTACGCTGATTGAACATCGCCGCAAAGACGATTCCGCTATCCGCGTGAGCGGCAACCAACCTCTCACAGTCGGCCTTGTGGACCGAGATCGGCTTCTCGACCAGCACGTGGTGGCCCGAGGCCATTGCTGCAATGCCAATCGTCGTGTGGAAATAGTGCGGTGTCCCGATGATTACCGCATCGCAGACCTTGTCCGCCAGTAACGCATCCGAGTCGAAATAGGCTTTGACCCCATATCTCTCCGCGGCGGCCTTGGCCTTCTCCGGGACGATATCGCATACTGCCGTCAGCTCGACTTTCGGCTGCTGCTCGATGTTTCCCAGATGCAGATTGCCGATGTTGCCAATACCGATCACCGCAAGTCTCACCCTATCCATGCTTCCCTCCGTATGACCATGGTTCTGACCGCCGGTTCTGACCGCCGCTCACTTATCACCCCTTACTCTGTACAACTGCTCTCCAGCTCGCGGGATGAGGAGTATCCCCTCATCTTCCCGATCACGCCATGCGTCGAAGTCGATCGAGGCTGGGTCAAGATACCCCAGCGCTACTTGCTCGCATCGCTCTCTGGAGATACCCGTGGCCAAGGTGACCTTGATGCGCGGGCGCTCCTGACCTGAATGAGCATCATAGGTACCGACGCCGCGCAGGTGCGTCGAGTGCGCCAGTACACCCCAGGGCTCGCTCGAGAATTGATCCCACTGCTTGACGAAGTAGTCACGCACGTGGTAGCCGATCCGATCCAGGACCGACCCGTGCGTGTAGGAAATCTCGTCGATGTGCGGCGCATAGATGATGACCTCACCGTCATCCTCGATCACCGGTTCGACCTTGTACATTCCTTTCGCAGCCGTCCAAATATCATCGTACAGCTCGGGCATCACCGAAAGCACCCGCTTGTACGTACGATCCACATACCGGACGTGCAGTTTGGAGGACAGGTCGACCGCATCCAGCCACGCATCCTTGTAGTCGCCAACGAAGAGCCCTGCCATACCGTGGTGGGTCACCACCATGTTGCAGAAGAGCTTCGGCGTCGCGACAAACGCTACCGCCCGGTCTATGACGTCACGCACCTTTGTGTCGGCGCGCCCAATCACCTCCATGCTGGTGATCAACGCCCCCAGCCAATGGGTGAAGTTGATCACCTCGGGTCCGGAGACACCAGGAAAGAAGTACTTCGTCCCACCGGAGAAACCCACCACCTCGTGCGGGAATACCGGGCCGCACACGATCACCAGGTCAGCCTCGAGCACACGCTTGTTGATCGTGACCGGGACCTCCATCGACAGCATCCCATCGGTGATCGCCTCGATCTCGGCCCGCGGGATGACGCCGATGGTCGCAAACGTCGTCGGGTCATCCCATTGATGGTTGAAGACCCCCACGGACCTGTAGGTGTTCCAGCGTTCCTCAGCCGTAACCCCCAAGTGTCTATTGAGCGCGCCTTCGCTCATATGGAGGTGCGTCCCCAGCGCGACGAGGAAGTCCAGCTTCGCCACCCGGTGCTGCAGCACCTCGGTGAACAGGCGGAACATAAGCGGGATGGGCGCGGTCCGCGTGCTGTCCGGTACGATCACCAGCACCTGCTTGCCGTCGAGCGTTCTGACGCTATCGGCCTGCGCTAGCCCGGCATTCAGTATATCCCTGACCTCGTCGTCGGTAAGATAGCGATCCTCAAAACCCTTCCCGATCTTCATGGGTCACCTCTCTGTGCTCGTGCATTCACACTAGGATTAGCGCTACGCAACAAGGCGTAGCGTCCGGACCCTCGCCCCTATCGCTTCTGCCTCATCCCTGATCACTTCCGTACATGCATCTTACCAACCACCACCCACTTGTACGTGGTCAGTTCAGCTAGCCCCATCGGTCCTCGCGCATGCAGCTTCTGGGTGCTGACGGCGACCTCAGCGCCCAGCCCGAGTTCCCCACCGTCGTTGAAGCGGGTGCTGGCGTTCACAAACACGGCCGCCGAGTCCACCTCGTTGACGAAACGGGTGACGTGAGACCAGTCATTCGAAAGAATGCCATCGGAGTGAAAGGTTCCGTGCGCCTGAATGTGCGCAATCGCTTCGTCGATATCGTCCACGACCTTGACACCCAGGATCAGGCTTAGCCATTCTTGATCATAGTCTTCGGGCGCGGCCCTCACCACACCACGCCATCTACCCGCCCAAGAGTTTTCTGCAAGCTTTGAGAGGTCCTGCCCACCCGGCGCCAGGATCTCCCAAGCCCGCGCGTCTGCCCGCAGCTCGACCTTATCCTGCGCCAACCGCGCAGCAACGCGCGGCAGAAACACCGCTGCGACGTCCCGGTGCACCAGCAGCGTGTCCAGCGCGTTGCACACGCTAGGTCGCTGCACTTTGGAGTTCTGAATCACGTCCAACGCGCCATCCAGATCTGCCGACGGCTCCACATAGAGATGGCAGATCCCCAAACCCCCGGTGATGACTGGGATCGTGCTCTGCTCGCGGCACAGCCGGTGAAGAGCGGCGCCCCCGCGTGGTATGATCATATCTACGTAAGCATCGAGGCGAAGCAACTGTGTGACCAGCGCACGGTCGGGGTCCGCAATGATCTGAACTGCATCCAGTGGGATCCCGGTTCTGGACAGGGCGGCCCGGATCACCTCGACTAACGCTAGGTTGGAGCGCAGCGTTTCGCTCCCACCACGCAGGATCACCGCGTTCCCAGTCTTGAGCGTAAGCGAAGCGATGTCGATCGTCACGTTTGGACGTGCCTCATAGATCACGGCTAGGACGCCGATCGGCGTTCGCCGGCGGCTCACCTGCAACCCATTCGGCAGCACACGGCCTTCGATGGTCTCGCCCACCGGATCGGGAAGCACGGCGATCGCCCGCGTTCCATCCGCCAATGCCCTCACGCGGGCCTCGTCCAGCCGTAGACGATCCAGGATCGCGTCACTAAGCCCCTTGGCGCGACCGTCCTCCACATCAAGCGCATTCTGCGCAAGCAACGTCTCGCTCCGCGCCTCGATCTCGTCAGCCATCGCGAGAAGGGCCGTGTTCTTCGCTTCCGTGGTCAGCGCCGCCAGCCGCCGTCCTGCAGCCTGCGCCCGCTTCCCCATCGCCAGCAGGTCAACAACCGCTGAACCCCTTGTGGTTTCACCACTACCTGCATCACTCACACTCATCGTCTGGCCCTTTCCGCGTCTGGGTCGTATGGCGAACTGTCTTGTTCGCCTCTGCGCGACGGCGCCCCATGCGTTCTGACGCACGCGTTCTGACGCACCTTGTCCCCAATCGCCAGTCCCTTGCCCTACAGCACAACCATGTCGTTCCTATGCACAACCACGTTGCCATAGGTATACCCGAGGATCTCCGCGATCTTGTCGGAGTGGCATCCCCTGATCCGCTGAAGCTCGTCGCTCGGATATCGCGTGACACCGCGCGCGATTTCGCCGTTCAGCGAGGGTAGTCCGCTGCCCGAAGGCAGTCCGCTGCCCGGAGGCCCACCGATCGGCTCCTTCACCAGGACTGGGACGGTGTCGCCCCGCTCGAACACGCCCTCCACCGCAACAACACCTGCCGGGAGCAGGCTCCGTCCCTGGAACCGCAGGGCCTTGGCCGCCCCTGGATCGACCACGATATGGCCCGAGCTCACGGCGCCGGCGAGGATCCACCGTTTCCGGTTCTCCGGCGGCGTGTCCAGAGCCGGGAAGCGCGTCCCGAGCGGTTCACCATCAACAATCCGCAAGAGTACATTGGGCTCCGCACCGTCGGCTATGAGCACCTCCGTGCCGACGCGCCGTGCGGTCGTTGCAGCCTCCAGCTTGGTCACCATACCCCCTACACCCAAGCCGGACTGACTTCCGCCAGCCAAGGCGCGCAGAGCGCCATCGATAACGCGCACCTCAGTGATCAGCTGCGCATCCGGGTCGCGCCGCGGATCGGCGGTGAAGAGACCCGGTTGGTCCGTCAGGAGGACCAGCAGATCGGCATCCGCGAGCACCGCCACCAGCGCCGACAAGTTATCATTGTCACCAATCTTGATCTCGTCGGTGGCCACAGCATCGTTCTCATTGATGATGGGGATGATCTTGTGCTCGATCAGCGTGTCCAAGGCGTCTTGGGCGTTGAGGAAGCGACCGCGGCTCGCGACGTCGCCGTGCGTGAGAAGAAGCTGGCCCACGTTCAGGCCGTAGATCTCGAAGAACCGCTCCCACATCAGCATCAGCCGGCTCTGTCCCACCGCAGCCAGCATCTGCTTTTTGGCGACCGTCGGGGCAAGCTCGGGATATCCCAGACGCTCACGTCCGGCTGCGATCGCTCCCGACGTACACAGGATCACCTCATGCCCCGCGTGCTGCAGGTTCGCGCACTGCCGCGCGAGATCGACCATGCGCGGCGGGCTCAGGCGCCGTGTACCCTCCGTAAGCACACTCGTGCCGACCTTGACGACAATGCGCTTGGGCGGTGTTGTTGGATCGTCGCGCATGGTGTGGTCCGTGAAAGGGATCAGCGTCCTAGCGCCTCTTCCAGGCCGCTACGACGCTGCGCCGCCAAGGCGCTTCCATGGCGGCGTCGCCGGCAACACTGCCTCAAACGCCGCAATCAAGCGAGCTTCATAGGCGCCGGCATACGTCTCGGAGAGGAACTTGTGCATACCCTCTTCGTAGAAGCGGCGCCACGACGTCTCTTCGTCGCCCGGGTTGATGGGGAAGAACAGTGCCCCATTCGCCTTCGCGGCCTTCATGTCGCCCGGGGCATCGCCGATCATCAGGATGTGGGTGCGATCATACTTACCCTTGGCAGCGAGCTCCAGATGAAGCTGCTTGGACCCCATCTCCTGCCCAGCAATCGCGCGCACAAAGCGCGCAATGTCATGCTCCTCCCATTCCCGGACCAGAGCCTCAACAGGCGTGGCAGACACCACAATCATATCGGCCTTGTCGGCCAGAGCTTCAAGGCTCTCGCGGACGTAGGGGAAGGGCGGCACGCCGTGTACCATATCGGCGATCGTAGCGTTGACGCCCCGAGTCCATGCCCATGCCGTGTCAAGTTCGGTCGATGGGTGTAATGCCATATAGCCTGCCAGTCCGCTGTCGCTCTTGGCGAAGCCATCATCAGCAATGAACGCGCGAATAGCCTCGGCCAAGGGTGGGACGACGTGCCGCGCTTGGACCTCCGCACGCTCCCGCAGCAGATCGAACACCATCACGAGCGCAGGCCAACGGTTGATACCGCGCCACTTGGAGTAGAGGTTGACAAACTCCGCGGCCTCCCGAGCGTACTTGGACACAGCCTGGAGGTCCCACCACTTGATGATGTTGGGTGCAAAACACTCTTTGTGCTTGATCTCCATCGTATCGAAGGCGCACCCATCTGAGTCGATGCCAATGAAGAATCCGCGTTCCGGTTCCATCGCTGCCAACGGCCTTGCCGGTTCAGGATAGCCTGCCACTGGTAACCCCCTTCATGAGCTCAAACGTCTTCGCTACACGCCACTGAATGCACTGAACCCACCATCCACCGGAACGACGATACCCGTGACGAAACTCGCACCGTCCGATAGCAGCCAGAGCGTGGTGCTGATCAGATCGTCAGGGTCCCCGAAGCGACCCATCGGTGTGTGCTGGATGATCAACTGCCCCCTCGGGGTGAGGTCGCCTGTCGCCGCGTCCGTCAGCAGGAAGCGGTTCTGCTCGGTCAGGTAGAACCCGGGCGCCAAAGCGTTGACCCGGATATGGGGAGAATACTCCTGGTTGATGTGAACTGCAAGCCACTGCGTGAAGTTGCTGACCGCGGCCTTCGCAGCGGAGTACGCCGGGATCCGAGTCAGCGGACGAAACGCATTCATCGACGAGACGTTGAGAATCACACCGCGCCCCTGCTCGGCCATTAGCTTCCCAAACACCTGGCATGGCAACAGCGTCCCGATGAAGTTGAGGTTGAAGACCCAGTTCACGGCATCGGCAGGCAAGTCGAAGAAGGACAGGTCTGGCCCAGCCGTTCCGACGGCCGTGGTCGCTTCTTTCTTGTTGCCGCCAGCGCCATTGATGAGGATATCGACCTGCCCGTACGAGGAGATCACAGACGCAGCCGCGCTCTGGATACTCGACTTGTCCAGGACGTTGCAGCCAACGGCGAGAGCCTCGCCACCAGCCGAACGGATGTCGTCCGCAACGCGTTCGGCGGCGGGCAGTACAATGTCCAGTATGACGACCTTCACACCTACCTTTCCAAGCGCGCGGCCCATCGCACTGACCAGGACGCCGCCTCCCCCGGTAAGGACGGCGACCTTGCCCTCCAACCCAAATAGCTGTTCCAGATATCCCTTGTCCATTCTCCCTCCTCGTTATGGCGTCCCGTTCTGACGGGCTCCGACGCCCGCAAACGGCGTCAGATGCCGCACAAAGTGCACCTCCAAAGCGTCATAGTGCACCTCTTCGTTCGCGTCGAGCACTGCCTTCAGCCGCTCGCCGAACACCGCCAGGATCGATCCAAACGTTACGTGCAACACCTCCCGCCCGTCAAACAGATCAAGCACGCCCGGAAGCGCAGCGTCGGTGAGGTCGCCCTGATCGGGCACCTTAGCCACATCCGCTGAGACATGATAGCTTGCCCGATCCTCACCATAGCGCTCGCGGGCCAGGGTCAGGATCTCACGAAAGAGCACCGGATCGGCCTTAGCCACCGCCCGGAGCGCCTCGAGATAACTGGTGCCCGCGGTCTTCAGATGGGCAACACCACGGGTGTGTCTTGCCATTGAGGGGTAGATGCTGAACTTGTCCGAGCCCGAGTGAATGCTCAGCTTATAGGGCCCCATCGCTCGTGCGATGGCTGCGTGCCCTGCGAATTCGGCATCGAAGGTCCGCAGGTCGCCAATGTAGTCAACCCCCTTCTCAAATCGGCCAACGTATCTCGGCGCCAGGCTAACCCATTCAACGCCGAGCCGCGACAACTCAGTGGCGATGAAGACGTGTTCCAGCGGCGATGTCGGCGTTTCCGTCTCATCCACCGATACCTCCAACTCAAACGGGCTCCCAGCCTTAGCTGTCACCAGATGCTCGTACATCTCAGCCGTGTGCGCCAGTGCCACGCCGTACTTGCATGCCGCGCGGAGCAGCGAGACCTCGTCGAACGCCAGTCCGAGCGCCGACAGAGCCTCGTCTTGGTTCTGGCCGCGGTCAGAACCACGGGGACTTGTGAGATAACGTGCACGCATCGCATCAGCGTACTCGTGCAATCGGGGCCACGGCAGTGCGTTGAACTTGTGCTGGAGCACTTCGAGATCATCAGTATGGGCGGCGTTGTCGACGTGATCGCCCGGATCGATCGTGAAGAACGTGTAACCGGCGGCAACACACAGGTCGATATCGGCCGTGGTCTTGAGATGGTCAGCATCGGCACCCCACGGCTCGCGCCACCCCTCCTCAAACACGCCCCACATCGCATCGTCCATCACTTCCTGGGGCGTGCGTCCGGTCCGCGCGTTCTCGCGCATCGACTGCTGAGCGAGAATCGGTGCCACTCCTCCCGCCGTAGCGGCAGTGGCGCCGCTGCGGCACACCTTACGCACAGCCCGGATGTGCCCCGGCGTGGCAAGCCCCAGACGATCTCCACACCCTGCCGATGTCTGCAGACCGAGGGGCACAGGGCGCAGCCACGGGAGCCTTGCGGCCAGGCTTCGCGCGTTCTCCGCCGTCAGCGGGCAGACCAACACCTCATTCTCATTCGGATGGGCGTCCCCAATCGGATGAGCTCTATCCAGCATGGCCCGCTCGCCGACGAAACCATCTGCGTCGCCCCGTATGCACAGCACCTTCTTCCCTGCACCGAACCGAGCCAGGAAATAGGTCGCCCCATTCTGATGGGCCCCATCGGATTTGGGCGTTACCGGCATCTCAGTCACCGACCGCGGGTAGACCCGTATCGGGCCTACCTCCGTTTGACGTCGTTCAGCCATTGGCTCCTCCTCAAGTGTGTCCGGCGTCCTGATATTCCCTTCTGATGACGCCCATCAGAAGGAGGACATCAGAACGCGTGACGAAACCCCAGAACCGTCACCATCGTGATTGCCAGACTCACAATCATCGTCAACGAGACGAGCATCGCCGCCATCCTTGGGTTCAGGTTCTGCTCCACCGAATACAGTAGCGTGGACAACGACGTGGGCATCAGCGGGAGCAGGAACGCCATCGCCCGCGTTGAGCCATCGAAGGGCAACACGAACAGCGCAAACGCAGCCACTAGCCCGCCTACCGCGTACTTCGACACCAGTTGGCGCACGAGGACTCGGCCCTCGTCGCGCGACACGTCGAGATCCAGATAGATCCCAAGGCCCAGAAGCATAAGCGGCGAATTGAGCGTCGCCAATGCATCGACCAAGCTCCCCGGCACGCCGCCCAGTAGTATGCCGCCGAGGTTCATCGCAACCGCCAGGAGAAAGGCATGCAGCGGGAAGAAGGTCGCTACCTTAGTGAGCACCTGCCGATAGCTGAATCCCTGAGCACCTCCGTAGTGAAATGACAGGTAATATGCAAAGGCGAAGATGGCGATGGCATTACCGAGGTCGCTGATAGCGACAGTTCGGATCCCCTCAATACCAAAGGCGGCCTCCGCGAACGGGTACGCCAGAGAGCCCATCACCCCACAGAAGGAGACCACAAAGGTTCCCATATCCTGCCGCGAGAGATCGAGCCGCTGCCCTTGCCAGCGTCCCACCAGGCTCGCCAGGATACCCATAGCCAGGAACAGCGCCGGCAGTATCAGCACGTCCCACGAGAGCGCGGTCTGGCTAATGGCCTTAAGGTTCATTGCGGGCAGCGTCACATACAACACAATTCTGCTGATGACTCGCCCCTCATCACGGCTGACCAGCCCAACACGCTTGATGCCATAGCCCAGGGCGATCAGGAGCAAGTTGACGACGATGCGCTGCGTGACCACGGTGTCCGAAAGCGGTGTCATAGCGATTAGTGTCCCGGCATCTTTGGGTCCTAGCGTCTTGGCGTAGAGCGTCGTAGCGGACAGCATCTTTGCGCCTTCGCTAGGCCGCTGCGGCGCTGAGCCGCTACGACGCTATCTCGTTCAGTTTGTAAGCCCGCTTCGCCAGCCCGTAGGCCAACGCGTTAACCATCTCGCGGCCATCTTGCCGATCTACCACTCCTCTGACCACCAGGCCGGCCACCCAGTTTGCGGAGGCCCGGCGCCAGACATCATGGCGGGCTGGAATCGAGGCGAAAGCCCGGGTATCATCGTTGAAACCCGCAGTGTTATAGATGCCGGCTGTCTCCATGATGCGGTCAAAATAACGTCGCATCCCATTCATACTGTCATGGAACCACCATGGCGGCCCAATCTTGATCGCAGGATAATGGCCCGCCAACGGCGCGAGCTCCCGGGCATAGGTATCCTCGTCCAGGTTGAACAGGATCAGGCTCAATCGCGAATCGTTGCCGTACTTGTTCAGGAGCGGATGCAGGTTCCGTGTGAACTCAGCTGCAACGGGGATATCGGCCCCTTTGTCGGCGCCGTAGACGGCAAAGAGCTCTGTGTTGTGGTTGCGGAAGGAACCCACATGGAGCTGCATCACGAGGCCATCCTCGATGCTCATCCGGGCCATCTCCATCAGCATGTGCCCGGTGAACAGGCGCGCGTCATCTGCCGTAGCCTCAGCCCGAAGCGCCCGGGAGAAGATCGCCTCGGCCTCTGGCGACGACAGCTCACTCGTGTAGGCAGTCTGCGCTGCATGATCGGTGGCGTGTGCGCCCATCCGCTTGAAGTAGACGCGGCGCTCCTCCAGTGCCTGGATCAGCCGTGCGTAGCTGGTGATCTCGTAGCCCGCTGCCTTAGCCAAGGCATCAAGATGACCACGCCAGCCTACCGTGTCCAGATTCACCACCGCATCCGGACGAAAGGTGGGCAACACCCGCCCCGTCCATCCTGAGTCACGGATCGCTTGGTGATGATCTAGCGCATCACTTGCAGCATCGGTCGTGCAGAGCACCTCTATGTTGAAGGCTTTGAAGAGCTGCCGTGGCCTGAAGGCTGGCTGAGCCAGTCGCGCCTCGATCTGGTCGTAGATCACCTGCGCCGAATCGCCGCTGAGCTTGTCCTCGATGCAGAAGACCTCAATGAGCTCGTGCTGCAGCCAAGCCCCACTCGGCGTGCCGCGGAACAGGTAGAAGTTGTCGGCAAACGTCTGCCAGATGCGTCGTCCGTCCGGTTCTGACCGGCCCGAGCCGCCTGACCGGCCTGAACCGTCGGGATGGCTCGAACCTGCCCGCGGCACCCCCAGGTCGTCCAGTGAAATGCCCTGGGAGTACAGCATCCGGAACACGTAGTGATCCGGGATGATGAACAGCTCCGCCGGGGACCCGAAACTTGCATTGGGGTCTGCAAACAACTGAGGCGCCACGTGCCCATGCGGGCTGACGATCGGAAGGCCCGCCACACCCTCATACAACTCACGGGCCACACGCCGCTGCGTCGCATCAGGATCGAAATACCGATCCGGATCCAGGCTCCATCGCTCCCCCATACCCACCTCCTCAGATATATCGCGCTATGGCGCACTCGCCCGCACCACAAGCTCCGGTTCCAGGACGGTCTCCCGCACAACCGCCTCATCGCCACGGATCCGGTCCAAGAGCAACTCCATTGCCGTCGCGCCCAGCGCGTGTCGTGGAATCCGACAGGTCGTCAACGCCGGCGTGACCAGTGAGGCGATGGGGATGTCATCAAAGCCCACGATCGCCAAATCATCGGGGACGCGACGCCCCATTTCCCGACAGGCGTGCAGTGCCCCCACGGCTACCAGGTCATTGTGGCAGATCAGCGCCGTCAGTTCCGGATGTCGATGGAGCGCCTGGGCCGCCGCGATCCTGCCCTGCTCCGCGGTCGGCGCACATGGCTCAGTCCACCCATCTGCGCGCGGCAGGCCGCCGGTTCTGACGCCGGTTCTGACGCCGGTTCTGACCGCATGCGCCGGTTGACCAACACCACGGCAGGGCACGAATCCACGACCATCTGCAGGTCTTCGTCACTCAACCGCGAGCTGCAGAGCAGAATCCCGTCAACTCGCTTCTCCTCCAGCGAGCCTAGGACGTCCAGCTCTCTCGCAGGGTCCTCATCCGTGTTGCACAGGAAGACGTTGTACCCTTGGGCATAGGCCACCTGTTCGACGCCGCGGGCCACCTCAGAAAAGAATGGGTTGGCGATATCGGGGACCACAAGACCCAACGTGCCCGTGTGACGCGTCGCCAGACCGCGTGCAATGCTGCTCGGCCGGTACCCCATACGCTCGATGGCGTCAAGGACGCGCTGTCGTGTCGCAGCGCTAACATCATCCTTCCCATTGATCACGCGGGAGATCGTCATCATCGACACGCCGACTTCACGAGCGACGTCGGCGATCGTCACACGATCGGGTGGTCTCGCGGAATCCGACACCGGGTGCCCCCATTCTGATGGACTCTATCAGAGGTCGTGTTAGCGTTACCGTTAGCGCTAACACTATGATAGCCGGGGTGCCTGCGCGTGTCAAGCTGTTCACAACATCAGGGTCACAGTCACGCCGATGGATGCTCACAGGCTTGGCAGTAGGCCTCTATCTCCGGTCACATCCCCCCATACTCGCGGACCGCCTCCAGGAATGCCGCGACGTTAGCCCAGGGGATGTCTGGCTCGCCCAGGTCGTAGGCGGGCGATAGAATCAGGCCAGCACGCCCCAACGTCTCGATCCGCTCCCGCACCTCTTGCCGGATACGTTCCGGGCTCGCGAAGCTGAACGTAGTTTGGCGGCCTACAGTGCCCCAAAAGGCGAGCCGGGGACCGTACTCGGCCCGGATCCTTACGGCGTCCATGTGATCGGGTTGGAGGGGGTTGATACCGTTCACGCCAATCTCCACAAGGTCTCGTATGATCGGCGTGTAGGCTCCGTCGCTGTGGAAGATGACCCGCAGATCAGGCTTGATCGCCCGTGCACATTCGATGATCGCGGCCATACGCGGCTTGAAGAATCGCTGCCACACCTGCGGGCCAATCATCATCGAGACCGGAGCGCCCACGTCGTCATCCAACGAAAGAACATCGACCCCGGCCCGAGCCAACACCTGAGCATTGCGGCAGGCCAACTCGGCAAGCTTGTCTAGCAGAAAATCGGCCCACTCAGATCGCTCCACCAGATCCAACAGAAAAGCCTCGAGCCCCCGAAGCCGCCATGCCGCCTCAAACAGCTCGCCGCCAAGATGCGGCAGGTTTCCTCCAACGGCAAGACCGCGTGCGTGCAACGCCTGGACCTGCTCGCGCAGTCCATCCACGTGGTAGGGTGTACTCACATCGGGGAACGGAAACGCCTGCAGATCCGCAAGCGATTCAGCCCGTGCAAGGGGATTGCGCATGATGGGTGTCTCGGGATGATACGACCAGCGAGCATAGGTCGCCATCTGCTCGAACGTACCAAGCCGAGTGTCGTATGGGTACGGGCGCGCGTCCCGGCTGAACGTCTCCTCCTCGGGCGAGGGCGGCAGACGCACGAACTGCACATCGATCAAGGCCTCCCAGTCATAGCCTGGCGGCGCTTCTCCATTGAGGCTCACATAGTAGAAGTTCAGCGCACATGGAACCCGGTCCGGCATCCCACCATCCAGTGCAGTCAAGACGCGATCCCGGCCATCCATTCTAGTGCCTCCTATGCTTCGATGAGCAGATTAGGCCCCGATACGGTCGAATTACGTCAGGTGCAAGACGCCAAACGTGCAACCTGGCGTCGGGCAAATGCCTACGATCACAGCATGAGCGGTGGCAGGTACTCCAGTTCGACGTAATAAGGCTCGATCTCACCGTTCGCGAGCTGGTAGAGCCGTTCGTGACTCACTCTTGCTGCTTCCGCCAGCGGTGTGTAGGGTCGGCTACATACGTCGACAAACCCGATGTTGTAAGCCTCACCGTCGCCCCGACCGATGGCGGACTGGTCGTAGAGCGTGAAATAGTGAACCCCCACACACCAAGGCTTGGCAGCCGCATCCTCAAGGTAGACACGGAAGGCCTTGCCGCGCTCAATCTGGTCCTTAACGTGCCTGAGACCGCTCGCCGGCAAGCCTACATCAAGGGCCCCGAAGTGCCACTCGCCGACCATGATGGGCATATCGAGCAGTTCAGCGATCTGCGCCATCTTGTCCGCGAGAACGCGCGGCTGATAGCAGTTCATGCTAAAGACATCAAAACTCCGCATGCCTCTAACCGCCCATGCCGGAGGTATCGTATAGTAGCGAATGCCCAAGTTCAGATGATCCGGGTCGACCCGACGGCAGGCACTGCCGAGTACGTCGAAGTACCTGGCAACCATCTCGTCACTGAACGTGGCAAGGTCCTGCCGTGCGGCTTCTGACAGCGACTGCGACCAAGATCCCTGAGCCACACTGTCGAGTGTCACATCGAGGCCCCACGCAGTGGAGAGGGCCTCATCGGATGCATACCGATCGCGCAGGTACCCAGCCAATGCCTGGCGCGTATGGCATACGGGGGTCGTATAGAGCATCCCAGCGGCAGGTGACTCAGTCGCGAATCCCCAATTGGGTTCGTTCATCAGAAAATAGCCGATAAAGGCGGGATCGCCCGCGGTCTCTGCAAGCTGCGCCGCAAAGGCATCGGCAGCGACTGGGAAGTCGGGGTGGTAGACATCGGGAAAGTCACGATAGATCGTCGGCACCGCTCGGAGCGCATCCCCGTTCATCGGGCGCACATAGGGAACTCCGCCCACAGCAATTCGCCAGTCAGACCAGTTCGCGACCGTGTTGAACCCGAACTCACGGAGCTGCGAGAGGGCGATCTCAGACCAGGCAGCGTGCGCACCTGCGGAGCCAAACGCCCGGATGAAGTTGGCACGCAGATAGTCGAATGCATGGCCCTCTCGACCAACATGGGCCTCGGCGAACTCACCATCGCCGTCAGGCAGCCAGCTGAGTGCCGATTCAATGCCCCCATAGGCGCTCGTGATTCCGTATTCGACGCAATCTAGCCCGGAAGACCAGAACAGAAAACCGTCAGGATCGACCAGCCACCACCTGTCGCCATCGTGGTACGTGTGGAAGAAGCCTGTCGCCCGGTTCCGGGCGGCGTCTGCTGAATACTCAAGCGAGCCACCCCAACGCGAGAAACCGATTGGCCACACAGCCCTGGGGGCCTTGCCACGCTGCTCATCCATACGAGAGACTAGATCGTAAACGGACTGAGTCTTCTCGGGCCAATCATGGAGCGTGCTCTGGCCCATCTCGTCCAACAGGGGCCCGTTGGGCAGGACCGGTGCCTCCAGCAACGGCGGAGCCTCGATCGCAGCCTTCACTGGAGTCAGACAGAATCGCACTACGCCAGGGCCCTTGCGTTCGAGGACGATTCGCATGCGATCCACCTCGTTCAGATCCACACGATCCATCCAACACAGCGGGTCCAGCCAGGCGCCCTCGCGGGGGTACTTCCACCGGTTCTGCTCAACCGCTTCCATCGGCACGCGCATACGAGCTTGGCACTGAGGAAGGAAACCGAAGTTCATGCGGAAGATCGCCCCGCCCTCCCCCTCCTGAAGCAGCAATGCGAAATCCGCCATGAGATTGCCATCGATTAGCCAGTCGGCAGTCAGATAGGCTGCGCCGGCAAGCGTGCCCGCAGGGAACTTGTACTCAAACCCCGCGCCTCTCGAATCCGCCTCATACCAGGTTGCTCCAGAGATAGGTGCCTCCCCCGGCACCTCTCGAAGGTCGCCGATCCGAGACATAGGCGAAAGCACCATAGGAAACCGCGATGTCGTCACAGAGGAACCTCCTGAAGGCGCAGGTCGCTCCGCTAGAGCTTGAACAGACGCGCGATGTTGCCGCCCATAATCTGCGCTGCCTCAGTCGCCGTCACTTCATCCTGAAGCAACGCGTCGTACATCGCCTTCACGACGTGGGGCCGGCGAAATGGAGCGTCCGAACCAAAGCAAACACGTTCTGCACCCAGTGTCGTGATCGCGTGGAGAATCGCTTTGTCGTCCGTTGCACTGCCGATCAGGACCATATTCGGGCACTCCTGCGCCACCTCCACCACGGCGCAGTTCATATCCCAGTCAGTCATGCCCATATGGACCATCAGGATCGTCATCTCAGGGTACAACTGGGCGACCTTGCGCGCGCGCAGCGGATGCGTGCGCTCGTAAGCATCAGGCCCGATGTGAAAGGCGAGGATCTTTCCCGTCTTGGCGATTTCCTCAATGACAGGCAGCGCAAGCATCGGGTCATCGATCGTATAGCTGTTCTGCGCCCCATTGAGCTTCACACCATAGAATCCATACTCCTGGGTACACACCTTGACCATGCGTTTCGCGTGCTCAACGCTCACGGTGGGGTCGGCCCACCCGAACCCCAGGATCTTGTCCGGATACCGCCGCATCGCATCGTAGACATACCGATTGTGAGCCTCTATACCCTCGCCGAGATAGTCCGGCTTGAGCCAGGTCAGGGTCTTGTCCACTCCGGACCGTTCCATTCGCTTGAGATGCTCCTCCAGCGAGAATGCACCGCCGGTCGGAGCGATATGAGTATCCGCATCAACAATCATCATCTTTGGCACGACCTCCTGTGTATGCCCATCACAACCCCAATCGAGTGCGTTTCACCCGCACCTTGTCCTCTTTCGCATCATCACCCTGCAGCGCTGGTGTGTGCACGACGAAGTGGAAGTAATCCGGCGTGGCGGTAAGGAACGTGTGGGCTTCGCCGGGCTCGATCACCAGCACATCGTTCTGGCTCAGCCGGATTGTCTCGTCCTCGATCCTGATATCGACGTCCCCTCGGGCGACCATATAGATCTCGGTCATCCGCTGATGGTAGTGCGGGTCATCGATCCCTTCATTGGCAAACCCGATAGAGATCGCCAGGCTGGCGTTCCACGGACCAACACACCAGCCCTTGGCCACATCGCTCGACGCCTTCTCTAGATGCACAGCGCCCCTCCGCTTCTGCTGACCGTTCCCTACCCTAGCTCAACGTCACCCGGACCGCGACCTCTCTGACCCCCTCCGGCGGCAGCGGCACCACCGTCCCCTCAACCGGACACCCATCCGCCAGGATCGAGATTCCCTGCCCTGGCCCCAGCCGCTCCACCGAGATTGTGTACGTAACCCCCCTGAACACACGCGTCGCCGTGAAGCCGGGCCAACCCGACGGAATCACGGGCGCTATCTCCAGCCCCGCATAGGTCGGGCGGATCCCGAGAATCCACTGCGTGATCGCGACATAGTTCCATGCTGCCGTACCCGTCAGCCACGAGTTCTTGGCCTCGCCGAACTTGGGGGTATCGCGCCCGGCGATCGTCTGCGCATAGACGTAGGGCTCGCACCGGTGCAGCTCGCTGATACTCTCGCGCGCTGAGGGATTGATCCGCGTGTAGTAGTCAAAAGCCTGGTCACCGCGCCCCACCATCGTCTCCGCGATCATGATCCAGGGGTTGGTATGGCAGAAGTTGCTTGCGTTCTCCTTGAACCCCGGAGGGTAGGAGCTGATCTCACCCAGCCTGACCTGGTAGCCGGAGAAGGCAGGCTGCTGCAGCAGGATGCCATGTTCCGTCGCCAACCGATCGTCGACGGAATCCAGTGCGCGGGCAGCCCTTCCGTCCTCAATTCCAAGGCCTGCCATGATGCAGATGCCTTGGGGCTCGATGAAGATCTGGCCTTCATCACAGGATGCCGACCCAACGGGCTGACCGAAGGCATCATAGGCACGCCTGAACCACGCGCCATCCCAGCCGTGCTCCCAGACTGTGGCCTCCATCGCCGCTGCCGACGCACGATAGATCTCGGCTTCTGCACTCCCTCCCCGCGCCTCGGCGATGTCCGCAAGCTCCTTTGCCGCGAGGCAGAACAGCCCGCCGATGAACACCGACTCGGCTACGGTGCCGTCCATCTTAAGGGGCGCGACCTGGAACGATTGGCCCGGCTCGTCGGAAAACACATTGAGGTTCAGACAGTCATTCCAGTCAGCCCTGCCGATGAGAGGTAGCCCGTGAGGTCCCAGGTGATCGAGCGTATAGCGGTAGCTGCGCTGAAGATGCTCATAGAGCGGCTGTTCGGTGCCAGGCGTGCTGTCATACGTGACCGGTTCATCCAGGATGCTCCAGTCGCCCGTCTCCTTAATGTACGCCGCCACGCCCGTGATCAGCCACTGTGGATCGTCGTTGAAGCCGTCTCCCACCGCGTCATTGCCCTTCTTGGTCAGCGGTTGGTACTGGTGATAGGCACCCCCGTCGGGCAACTGCGTCGCTGCCAGATCGAGGATGCGCTCCCGCGCCCGCTCCGGCACCTGATGCACGAATCCGAGCAGGTCTTGGTTCGAGTCGCGGAATCCCAGCCCACGACCAATGCCCGACTCGTAGAACGATGCGGACCGCGACATGTTGAAGGTGACCATACACTGGTAGGCGTTCCAGATGTTGACCATCCGGTTGGTGTGCTCGTCCGGTGTCTGCACCTGATACGTCCCAAGGATCCCATCCCAATAGGCCCTCAGGTCGGCAAACGCAGCATTGGCGGCCTCGGCCTTCAGGAAACGCTCGATGATCGGCTTCACCGTGGTCTTGTTCACCCGTTGCGAGCCGGGCGGATCGAACTTCGCGTCTCTGGGGTTCTCGTGGTACCCCAACACGAAGATGACCTCTTCCGACGTCCCCGGCCCCAGGGAGAGCTTCACGTGATGCGAGCCGATCGGCGCCCAACCCAGCGCCACTGACTGCGCCGACGCGCCCTGCGCCACGACCACCGGATCGTCCCACCCATGGTAAGGTCCAAGAAAGTCCTCTCGCTGCGTGTCGAACCCCGCCAGTGGCGCCGAACACGCGAAGTAGGCGAAGTGATCGCGCCGCTCGCGATACTCGGTCTTATGGTAGATCACCTCGTCCTCGATCTCTACCTGGCCGATGTTGAAGTTGCGCTGGAAGTTGCTTCCGTCATCGAGGGCATCCCAGAGGCAGAACTCGACCGCCGAGAAAAGTGATAGATTGACCGGCGTTTCGCGGTGGTTGGTGACGCTGACCTGCCATATCTCCAGGGCTTCATCAAGTGGAACGAAGTAGCGAGCGTTGACCGTGACGCCATCCTTCGATGACGCGATGACCGTGTACCCCATCCCATGGCGGCAGGAATACTCGTCCAGGTTGGACCGCGTCGGCATCCACGAAGGCGACCAGAATGTCCCGGTCTGGTCTTCCCGAACATAGAGATACCGCCCACCGTAATCATACGGCACATTGTTATAGCGGTAGCGGGTGATGCGCCGCAGTCGCGCATCGCGATAGAAGGAATACCCTCCGGCTGTGTTTGAGATCAGCCCAAAATAGGCCTGAGATCCGAGGTAGTTGATCCACGGCAGAGGCGTGTCGGGTCGCGTGATGACGTACTCACGGTGCTCATCATCGAAGTAGCCGTAACGCATGGTGCCTCCTTGCACTTACATCTGGGGCGTCGTGTTGACGCCCGGGATAAGGATCGGGGCGTGCGCCCCCACCCCGGTTCTGACGGCCCATTCTGACGGCCCGTTCTGACGGCCCATTCTGACGAGCCGTTCTGACGGCCGCCGACTGATGGTCATCATAGCACGGTCCAAGGTGCACACCAAACTTGGCAACGAGACAACTCACAGGGACAGGTCGATCACCCGGCGCTCCTGCATCGCCCGATCAGCGCTGAACCCGATCAGGTGACCCGCGACCGAGTCGTCCAGGCTCGTGGTTGAGATGGAGGGCGCCTCACCTCGAACCACGTGCAGGAAGTCGCTGACGAGGCGAAGATCACCCCCGCCGTGTCCGCCCGTTGCGCCCTGGGATCCTTCGAGAAGGTCTAGGTCAACACACGTTTCGGCGACCTCGTGCCCCGGCCGCGGGTCGGGATGCCGGACAACAAACCGCCCCTCCTCCATGAACCCCTCGATCTCGCCCTCAGTTCCGACCAGGTGAATCGACCGACCCGGCCGCGACGCACCGCCTACCATCGTGTGCGAAGCCGTCGTGCCGTCTTCGAAGTCGATCATCACGGACTGGTGGTCCACCACATCCATCTCACACTTCCACACACAGCGCCCATAGGGGCTATCGCCCATCAAAGACGCCTTTTTGTCCTCCATCGTGGGAGAGTCCAGGTGCTCGAGGCTGTCCCAAACGTAGAACGCCCAGCGATCCGGATGGTCAAGGTACTGTTTCCTGGCGGAATAGAGACAGGTGGCCTCGATCTCGCAATCCACAAGACACCGCGTGCCGGCACCCCGTGGCGCCCTCTCCGGTCGAAATTGATAGTTGCTGCCAAAACTGGCCACCGACCGCGGGCTCGTCCCGCTCTTCATCCATGTGATCAGGTCAAGATCGTGACAGCACTTGGCCATCAACATCGAGGCATAGCCGTGCTGTCTCCGTGCCCACTTGCCGCGGACAAATCCCACAGCCATGTGGTGGTACGAGACATACTCGGCAGTCTCCACAGTCAGCAGGTCCCCAATCACGCCGTCCATGACCCGACGGCGGATGGCCACATAGAACGGCGCGTATCGCAGCACGTGGCAGATCATCACTCGCCGATCGAGGTCGCGGGCCGTGCGTACCAACTCCCACATCTCCGTCTCCGAGATGGCAAAGGGCTTCTCGAGCAGGATATCATAGCCCGCGCGCAGCAACGGGAGTGAGGTCGTCACGTGCTGGTGGTCCATCGTGCCGTTGATCGCCACATCGGCGAACTTGGGCCTATCGGTGGCCTCCTCAGCGGTCGCAAAACAGCGCTCAGGCGGCAGGTCGTACAGGCGCGCCACGGCCTCGCGACGATAGGCCATCGGGTCGGCCACCCCGACGATCTGAAGCTCGTCCGGATGGAACTGCGCGTACGAGGCATAGACCATCGCTCGGTGTCCTGCTCCCACGATAACTGCCCTGATTGGTTCGGTCATCCTTCGGTGCCCCCAGTGAGTGAGTTGTCCGCACTTCGTAATGCTGCGGCGACTATGAGTCCATTATAGGCGCAATGGTTCGCGTTTTTCCAAGGAGCGCACTAGAATGAACCCGTGTATGCAGGCAACCTTGGCTCGAGGTACCCGGACAGCCGGAGATAGGGAAAACGCTATGGCCGGTAAGCAGAGTCTGAAGATCGGCATCGTTGGCGCAGCCGGACGTGGGGCGAGCTTCCGGGCCCCTTTTGATGCGCATCCAGCCACAGAGATCCACGCGGTGTGCGACGTTCAGGAACATGCCCTCGCGCAAGCTGCCCGAACCCTCGGTGCACGTGAGACCTACACGGACTACGAGGCGATGCTTGACAGATCCGGCATCGATGCCGTGGTCATCGGCACCCCAATGCAGTTCCACGCGACCCAGGCGATCATGGCGCTGGAACGCAACATCCACGTGCTTTGCGAGGTGACTGCTGGTGTGACGGTCGACGAGTGCCGTGCGCTCGTTGTCGCCGCCAATGCCTCAGGTGCCGTCTACATGATGGCAGAGAACTATGCCTACATCAAATCCAACGTGCTCGTCAAGGAACTTGTGCGCCGCGGGCTGTTCGGTGAAGTCTACTACGCCGAGGGCGAGTACCTCCATGAGCTGAAAGGGCTCAATGAGATCACCAAGTGGCGGCGCCACTGGCAGACGGGCATCGATGGAATCACCTATCCGACGCACAGCCTCGGCCCGGTGCTGCAGTGGATGGAGGATCGCGTGGTTCGCGTCGCCTGTGAGGGCAGCGGTCACCACTACCGCGACCCGCGGGGCGACGCTTACGAAAACCAGGACAGCGTCGTGATGCTGGCCAAGACAGCAAGAGGCAGCCTGGCCAAAATCCGGGTCGACATGCTCTCCAACCGCCCCCACGCGATGACCAACTACACGCTCCAGGGCACCAAGGGCTGCTACGAATCGGCGCGCAGTGCCCTGGAGCCCAACAAGATCTGGCTCGAGGATCTCGCCCCGGATATGAACACATGGATGATGCTCGATTCGCTAGAAGAGGCTTACCTTCCCGAGATGTGGCGCAACCCGCCCGAGGCAGCACTCAGGGCCGGGCACGGCGGCGGCGACTACTTCGAGGTACTCGATTTCGTCAACAGCATTGTCGAGGGCATCCCATGCCCCATCGGTATCCACGAGGCGATGGACATGACCCTTCCCGGTCTCATAAGCCAGAACTCCATCCGCGCCGGTGGCGCCTGGCTGGATGTGCCCGATTCCCGGACTTGGTGAGCGCCACAGAGGGCAAGGATCATGGATATAGATCTGACACCTACAGACGAGCGCATCTACCGGGAGATCTTGTGCGACTTCCTACCAGCCGATATCGTCGACGCACACACGCATATCTGGCTGCGCTCGGCAGTCCTCAGCCGCTCAAATGGAAACGAGCGAAACGGTCTTGAGCCAGAGCGCACTGTGTCCTGGCCCAATCTTGTCGCTGAGGACAACGCAATCGATGACCTCCTGGAAACCTATCGTCTGCTGTTACCAGGCAAGCGCGTGACCCCAGTCGTTTTCGGCTCGCCACGCCAGGACATCGACCTCGCGGCGACGAACGCCTACGTCAGTGAATCTGCCCGCTCCCGCGCGCTACCCAGCCTCCTTGTCAGCACGCCTGCTTGGTCGGCCCAGGATCTGGAACAGCGGGTGCTGGATGGCCGCTTCGTCGGACTTAAGCCCTACCTGAGTTTCGCTCCACCCGAGATACCTCCAGGTGAGATCGCGATATACGACTACCTTCCGCACTCGCACCTGGAGGTCGCGGATGCCCACGGATGGGTGGTGATGCTCCATATCCCACGCCCGGCGCGACTCCGTGATCCGGTGAACGTGGCGCAGCTCCTGGAGATCGACCGCAGC
This sequence comes from Anaerolineae bacterium, assembly GCA_025454475.1. Classification (GTDB taxonomy): domain Bacteria; phylum Chloroflexota; class Anaerolineae; order B4-G1; family SLSP01; genus PWVB01. The sequence goes on along the minus strand of JALOOJ010000078.1, from coordinate 9,669 downwards.
TATCGCAACGTCCGGCTCATCGTGGCCCACATCGGGCGGGCTTACTGCTCCGAGGACGTCGGCGATGCCCTCGAGGTATTGGGGAAGGGCTCCAGCATGAGCTTCGATTTCAGCGCCAACACCAACGCCTGGGTCATGAAGCAGCTCATCCGCGCCGTAGGACCAAAGCGCGTCCTATTCGGCAGCGATCTCCCGATCCTGCGCATGCGGATGCGTCGCATCTGCGAGAATGGTCGTTACGTGAACCTCGTCCCGCCCGGTCTCTACGGCGACATCAGCGCCGATCCCCATATGCGCGAGGTATCCCCCGACGAAGGCGAACGCCTCACCTTCTTCATGTATGAGGAACTGCGCGCTTTTCGCGAGTCCGCAGAAGCCACTGGACTGACGCAAGCGGACCTGGGCGATGTCTTCCACAACAACGCGACCCGCCTGTTCGGCCACGAGTGACACGGGTGCACCGGAGGACGCTATGGAGAACCGCCCACAGCTTCAAATGCTCTGGCCCGAGGCGCTGCTCAGTGGAGTGCCTGAGCCGAGCCTCGCGCCCGAGTACGTCCTGCGCATCTTCGACCCCGATCAGGATCTCGCGGACTACTTGTCGCTCGTCCACGAAGCCGGCTTCACCGACTTCGATGAGCAACGCGTCACCGGCTGCCTCCAACGCGTCCTGCCGGACGGTTTCTTCGTGGCGGTCCATATGCCCACTGACGAGCTTGTGGCCACCGCGATGGCAACCCACAATCCAACACGCCTTCACGCCTATGGAGGCGAGTTGGGTTGGGTGGCTGGGCGCTCGGCGCATGCCGGGAATGGGCTGGGCACAGCAGTGTGCGCCGCGGTGGTGCGACGGTTCCTATCGGCGGGCTATCGGCGGATCTACCTGCTCACCGATGACTGGCGACTGCCGGCGCTGAAGGTCTACCTCAAGCTGGGATTCGTCCCGTATCTCTTCGAAGCAGGGATCGCACCGCGCTGGCAGACGATCTGTGAAAGCCTGCACTGGCCCTACACACCGGAATCGTGGCCCGGAGTTCAGGGGAACTAGAGGACCTCAGAATGTCAGTCGGTCGACAGCTCTTGCTGGGGCTTGATGTCGGGACCACCGCCACGAAGGCAGTGCTGTTCGACCTGCGCGGCAGGGCCATTGCGTCTGCATCCCAGACCTACCCACTGATCACGCCCCAGCCGGGATGGGTCGAGCAGGATCCCGAGGATCTGTGGAACGCCGTTGTCGCCACGATCCGCGTGGTCGCCGGCCAGACCCGGCCCACCGACGAGATCGTTGCGCTAAGCCAGGCGTCCCAGGGTGGCACGACTATCCCAGTCGATGCTGATGGGCTTCCCGTGTACGGCGCCATCAGTTGGATGGATGAGCGCGGTACGAGCGAGGCCGAGAAACATGGCAGCACCCTCGGATTGGACTACGTGCGCACGACTACCGGCTGGCCTCTCGGCCCGACACTGCCCCTGCAGCACATCGCGTGGCTCAGGCTGAATCGACCCGCCAAGTTCGCCGAGGCGCGCCGCTTCTCCTTCGTCAATGACTTCATCACCGCCCGGCTGACCCACGAGCACGCCATGGATCCGTCGAACGCCACGATGACTCAGCTCTTCGGGATCGCTGCCTCAGACTGGGACGAGAGGCTCCTGGAGGTGGTGGGGATTGGACGCAGCAGCCTTTCGCCGATACGGGTCTCAGGTACGCCGATCGCTCCACTATGCTCCGAGGCCAGTGAAGTCCTGGGCTTGGCCCGGAATCTGATCGTAGTCAACGGCGCACACGATCAATACTGTGCCGCAGTAGGTACCGGCGTGCTGGAGCCCGGTAAGATGCTGCTCTCTGGGGGCACAGCGTGGGTGTTGCTTGCGGTTCCCAACGATCTAGGCAGCGGACTCGACAGCGGCATGGCGGTGAGTTGCCATGCCATCCCCGGCAGATTCGGCGCGATCCGCTCTCTGGGTGGTGTCGGCGCGTCGCTGGAGTGGCTCACTGCTCAGGTCTACCACGCAGGTATCCAGTCAGACCGAGTGCCCGCCTACGCAGCGCTTGACGCGGGCGCGGCACAGGCTGCGGCAGGGTCCAACGGGGTCCTTTTCTACCCCCTCGCCGGGGGACATGCCCCCAAGTCGTCCGCGAGTGGCGGATTCGTTGGCCTAACCCTCTCACACACACGTGGCGATATGGCCCGCGCAGCAATGGAGGGGATCGCCTGCGAACTGCGTTGGGCCATTGAGGAGATCCGTAGTCACGGCGTTACGGTCGATGAGCTTACAATGGTCGGGGGAGCGTCCGAGAGCCCCGTCTGGCCACAGATCGTCGCGGATATCACCCATCTGGCGGTGACCTTACCTGCAGAGCGACAGGCAGCGGCCCGCGGCGCCGCAGTCTTAGCTGGCACCGGGGCGGGCGTCTTCACCGATGCTGCGGCCGGTTTCGCCGCTTTCCGTGGTGACGAGACACAACTGAAGCCTCGCCGCGAGCTTGCCGCGGACTATGATGAGCAGTTCGAGCGCTACAGATCGCGATATGACGCGGTCCGCAGTATACATCACTGAATATCCGGAGGAACTGAACGATGCAGCAAGCGAAAGTTGGGCTTCTCGGCCTGATGCTGGAGCTCTACGATGCTCTGCCCGATCTCAAGCCGCGAATGGCGGCGTTTGCTGAGGAGCTTGTACAATCACTATCCCCCGTCGCAAAGGTGGACTTCCCTGGTGTGTGCAGCACTCGAGATCAGGTGGACCAGGCAGTAGCAGCGTTTGAGGCTGACGACAAAGACCTGATCATCGTGGTCCTCCTAACCTACGCGCCCAGCCATATCGCCCTCCCCGCCCTGCTGCGCACGCGGCTACCCGTCGTCATCTTCAACACCCAACAGCTGCAATCCATCACCCCAAATGTGACCAGTGAGGAGACACTACGGAACCACGGCATGCACGGCGTACAGGACCTGTGCAATGTGTTGTTACGTGCTGGACGCCCTATCCACCTGGTCACGGGCCATTACCAGGACGAGCGTGCGCTTGCCGAGACTGCAAGTTGGTGCCGGGCAGCACAGGCCGTGCGCGCTGCCCGGCGCATGCGCATCGGGCTCCTTGGATATCCGATGGAAGGAATGGGCGACTTTGGCATCGACCAGACAGCACTCCTTGCACAGATGGGCGCTGAAGTCCATCATCTGGCTATGAAGGAGATCGCTGCGCTTGCCAGGACTGCGCCAGCGGAGGCCATCACAAAGCAGATGGCAGATGACAGGTTAGGCTTCGCGGTCGACAGCAGTATCACCGAGCGTGAGCATGAAGCGAGCTCACGGCTGGAGTGGGCGCTCCGGATGGCGATCCAGGAGAAAGGCCTTCATGGCTTTGCGGCGCACTTTGTGGCGGTCGGTGAGGAGGGGTGGATGGAGACGTTGCCCTTTCTGGCAGCGGCGAAGCTGCTAGGCGAGGGCTATGGGTTTGGCGGTGAGGGTGATGTGACGAGCGCCTCCGCCACAGCACTGATGGCGGGTCTCGCGGGCGCGGCGAACTTCACCGAGATGTTCACAATGGACCCGGCCCACGACGCAGTCCTTATGATGCACATGGGCGAGGGCAACTGGAAGATGGCCCGCAAAGATGCGCCCGTCCATATGCTGCGCAGCACACTAGGTCTCATCGATCTGAAAGTCGCGCCGCTCCTGCTGGCCTTCAGCCTGGAACCCGGCGAGGTTACATTGCTGAGCCTGACGACAGGCTCTGAGGGAAAACTACGCTTCGTAGTAGCCGAGGGCGAGGTCATGGATTTCCCCTACGTTTCCGATCTGGGCCGCCCTCACTTCATGTTCCGCCCGGGAAGCCCCGATGGGCTTCCCGGGTTCCTCACCCGCTTCAGCCTTGCCGGGGGATCGCATCACCAAGCCCTTGCCTATGGGCACTGGGGTAGCACACTGGAGAAGCTGGCCGCGCTCCTGGGGGTGGACTATGTGCGCGTCTAGGGTGGCGATGAGCAGCCCCCAGCTCTCGCTCCGCGATCTACTGGGGCAATCCTACACGGACGCGGTGTGCGAGGCCCGCGCGTATGTCACTGGAGACGGCCTGGACCGACTCCGGGCCGTCGCTGAGCGGAAGGTCGACTTCGCCCCAGGCGGGTATCAGAGCCGGCTGGACGAGCTTGTCGATGCCATCGGTGAGACCGTGTGCCCCAGTTTGGGCCGCTCCGCCGCCGGCGCCGGCACCGCATCCTTCAACCGGGCAACACAGCCTGCGTCCGCTCCCCTGACCGGATTTGGGTTTGCCCGGGTTGGCGAAGATGGGCGGCTCTACCTTGCGGCCAAGAGCGAGCACTACCACGCGTCGCTCGGACATAGCTTTCCCGGGTACGCGCTCATCGACAACGCCAGGGAACTGGGCATCCCCAACGCGACGCACAACAACACCCGTGGCCACATCACACGTCTGTGCGAAGAGACACTCGTCCGCACCGCAAACGGCATTCCAGCCACAGACACTGAGTCCCTCGAACGGGTGCTTGCCTCCAACGATGCGCACGTACTTAGCCGTGTCATCAACCTGGAGACCGGAAGCCTGGCCGTGGAAGCCGCGCTGAAGATGATGCTCGCGCGGTTCTACCGGCTCGAGGATGCATTCCCCACCCCTCTCTACGATGGGCGCACGCCTGTATTCCTGGTGATTGGGGACCGCGCGGGTAGCAGCAAGGCCAACTACCACGGGACAACCATCCTCACCCAGGTAATGCGCGACCTCTGGCCGAGGCTGGGACAGGCCATGGCAGAGAGAGAACTCTTCGTCGTCAAGCCTGTGGCGATCAATGACGTCGCCGACTTCGAGCGCGTACTTCTGGCCTATGACCGCGGTGCAACCAAGGTCGCCGGTTTCCTCCACGAGATCGTCCTGATGAACTACGGCGGGATTCGTCTCACGGAACCATACCTTCAGCGCGTCTACGCCTTGTGCAATGACCACGATGTGCCTATACTGGTCGATGAAATCCAGTCCTGCATCTGGTCACCCGAGCTGTTTATGTTCCGTGAGTATGGCCTGCAACCTGACTTTGTGTCCGTGGGCAAAGGATTCCCGGGTGGGGAGTATCCTGCCTCCAAGATCCTCACGACATCGGCGCTCGACAACTTGAACCAGTTCGGCGCCCTCGTCACCAATGGGCAAGAGGAGCTGGCATCGATCGCCTATCTCGTGACGATCGCCTTCGCCGAAGCGAATCGTGACTACACGAGCGACTTGGGCGAGACCTACGAACACGAGCTGCGGTCGTTGGCGCAGAAGTACCCAACGATCATCGACAAGATCGAGGGTCGAAGACATCTCGCGTCGATCTTCTTCCACTCCGTTGACACAACGGTTCGATTCACAAGAGAGCTAACAGCCGCGGGCATTGATATCAGCGCACACACCTACAAAGCCGAGTGCCCGCCCGCCGCACTGACCAAGATCCCGCTCGTCTCGACCTACAAGATGGTGGAGTTCCTGATCAGCAAGATGGACAGGGTGCTCCAGGGTCTGAACGTCTGAACATCGCGTTACTCGAGAGTCACTGGAGTCCAGTTCCGGAAGGGATCGGCACCTATGGCCAAACGCATCATCAACTTCGGTATCATCGGTGGTGGCCTCATGGGACGGGAATTCGCCAGTGCCGCGGCCCGATGGCTCCACTTGCAGGGCCTCGACTTCGAGCCGTGCATCGTGGCCATCTGCGCGCTCCACGAGGCGTCGACTGTCTGGTTTAGGGAGAACATCCCCACTGTGCGCCTTGCGACCACCGACTATCGCCAAGTACTGGATGATCCCCAGGTCGATGCCGTCTACATCGCGGTACCGCACAACCTTCATGAGCAGTTCTACACTGACGCGATTCGTGCGGGCAAACATCTCTTCGGCGAGAAACCCTTCGGGATTGACCTGAGAGCCAATGAAGCCATCCTTGCCGGCGCTCGTGAGCGCCCGGACATACTGGTGCGTTGCTCATCGCAGTTCCCCTTCTTCCCTGGGCCCTATCGCATCGGGCAATGGGCGCGCGAAGATGCCTTCGGCAAGATCATCGAGGTAGAGGCGGGATTCTGGCATTCCAGTGACCTGGATCCCGGGAAGCCTATCAACTGGAAACGACGGGTTGAGACCAACGGCGAGTACGGTTGCATGGGCGATCTGGGACTCCATATCCTCCACATTCCGCTGCGGTTTGGCTGGGTTCCGAAAAGTGTTCGAGCGCTGCTCACCAGAATCGTGGACGAACGCCCAGACGCCAATGGTTTGCTGACGTCTACTGAGGTCTGGGACAACGCCATCCTGGCCTGCGATGTGGAGACACAGAACCAGGCATTCCCGCTGATGCTCTCGACCAAACGCATCGCTCCCGGGCACGGAAACACGTGGTTCATCCGCGTCTTGGGGACGAAGCTATCGGCGTTCTTTGCGACCCAGAATCCCAAGCAGTTGGCCTTCCTGCCTTACACACCCGACTCGCAGGCATGGCGCATGCTCGACATGCCCCATACCTCAGCCTATCCGACGATTACCGGCTCAATCTTCGAGTTCGGGTTCTCAGACGCCATCCTCCAAATGTGGGCTGCCTTCTGCGATGAGCTCATCCACGGCCCCCAGATGCAGCAGCCGTTCACCTGCGCGACGCCGGAAGAGACACACACAAGCCACAGGTTGTTTACGGCAGCACTCGAGTCGCAACGGACAGGGAAAACGATACTGCTCTAGGCCTGACTTCGAGTACTTGCAGTGGCTGAGATCCATCCTATATTGGGGCTGGTGTTCACTCTAGCTTCGGGAGGGTAAAGATGGCCAGAAAGTACACTGTCAAGAGTGGTGACACGCTCAGCAAGATCGCCAAGGAGACTCTGGGCGACGCGGATCGATGGAAGGAGATCTTGGAGGCCAACAAGGACAAGATCAAGAATCCGAACGTGATTCAACCAGGAATGGAGCTGGACATCCCCACAAAGCCGACAGAACTGCCCAAGGTGAAACCAGTCGGCTTCGAATGATCCTGCCTCTACCCCACACGGCACCCAGACCCGGCGGGAACGGGCGTCTTGAGTGCCCGGTGTCGCGCTGAGCGACCCAGGGGTGACTGGAACCAACGCAGATAGCGCGGAGCGCAGCCTGGAGGAACTGGGCTGCGCTCTGTCGTCGTAAGAGGGGTGCCCGTGGTCAGTCTCGTCGCCGGCTACACGCCACGCAGCGTCGACTGCGCCAGGATTCGCTCGGCAACCTCCATCGTCTTGACGGCATCGCCGAAGTGCGAGCCCGGCAGCGTGTCCGTCTTCAGGCAATCGATGAACTCACGGTTCTTGGCCTGGAATCCCCCGTACACATAGAACTCGTCGCCCCCAGCAAGCTCGCGGCTGTCATACTCAACACCCACTGTGTCACCATCCGCGAATAGCCTCGCCTTCCCCTCGTGCTCCGCCTCAACGCAGATGCCGGGGGCGTGCATCTCCACGTCGAAAATCCGCCTGCCGCTGGTCCAGCTATTGACCATCAGCCCGGTTGCACCATTGTCGAACTCCAACATCACCGCGAAGAAGTTCGCGTCGGGGACCAACACGCGCCTGGTAACGCTGTGAATGTCAGCCACCTCTCCTCCGCACATCCAGCGCAACGTGTCGATGGCGTGCACACCATCATCCATCATGTGATCGCGCGCCTCAAGGTAAGGATCGATGGCGCACTTGTAGAAGCGGCAGACGGCGTGCACGATCGGGCCGCGTGCCAGGCACATCTCACGCAACTTGGCAACCATCGGGCTCGATCGGCGCTGAAAGCTCACCTGGGTAATACAGCCCTTCTGCTCAGCCAGATACGCCAGCGAGCGTGCCTGATGAATCGACAGGCCCATTGGTTTCTCGATATACAGGTTCTGCCCCTGCCGCAGGCACCAGGTCCAGATATCGTAGAAGATATGCGGCTGCCCGATGGCGTAGACCGCGTCCGGCGCGACGTCCTCGATCATCTTCCGGTAGTCCACGTATCGCCGCTCGACGCCATAACGATCCGCCGTCGTGTTCAGCCTCTGGGTGTCGATATCACAAATGGCCGCAATCTCGACATCATCGAACGATGCCAACGAAGGGTAGTGCACTCTGTTGGACATGACCCCGGCGCCAATCATCGCAACCCTAACCAGCGGACCTTGCGAAGGTGCCGGCACCTTCGCAAGGGTAATGCGAGCCTTCATCTCATCCTCCATCCCTCGCCCCGTCACGCGAACAGCCCCTTTGCGAACGCGATGTCCTGGGCGATCAGCCTATCAACGGCCCCCTCATCGCTGTATTCCGCAGTCAGACACACGACCCCAGCATATCCACGAACCTGCAACTCACCGGCCACCCTTGGCCACGACGCCCTCCCCTGCGGGCCTGTCGTCCAGTAGACCTGCCACGTCGCCAACTCAGCCTCAGGACCGCTCGTACGCCGCCAGTACGCGTTTTTCAGGTTCACCATGCACAGATGCGACCACGCCGCATCCAGTGCCAGGTCGACGTCCATACCGTTGAGCGCCTCGTGGGCTGCGTCCCAGACGATACCGATATGTCGTGGATCGTACCCCTCCACGAGCCGCTTCAGCCCGACTGCGTTGGCTACGAAACGGCCATTGTGATTCTGCACGCCGAGCTGCACGCCGTACTTGTCTAGCAGCGGAATCAGCGCGTCGTAGGCCCGCCGATAGCGTGCCTCAGCCGCCAAGTACGGCTCCCCATAGTCGACCGGGGCCATGACCCGGATGACCGGCACGCCGGCCTCTGCACACGCAGCGATCGTCGCCTCATCGGTCGGCCCCGCGATACTATAGATGCTGACGCCGAACTCGCCCAGAGTCCGAGCAGCCTCGGGCAGGTTTGCTACGGCCTCCGGCTCAACTTGATAACCAGGCCGCACCGGGAGCTCGATTCCGTCAAATCCAAGACCATTGACGAAGGCCCCAAGGCGCGCCAGGTCGATCGTCTTCCAGGGTTTCGTGAATACCGAATAGTGGATCTCGTTCGTCATCGTGTTACCTCCGTTGTCTGGCCCAGCCTGTACTCAGGCCCAGCCTGTACTCAGGCCCAGCCTGTACTCAGGCCATGATCTGCAAGCGATCCCAGGATACCGCAAGCCGCGGCGCTTCGCCCGCGAAAAACCGCGCCATATCGTCGGCGACCACCTCCACCAACCGCATACGGGACTCAGTCGTGTGCCCCGACACATGGGGCGTTAGAAAGACGTTGGGCAGGTCGCGGAGTACATCGTCTGCCGGCAGCGGCTCTTGGTCATAAACATCCAGCACAGCGCGGATGCGACCGCTCGCCAGCTCCGCCTTCATCGCGGCTTGGTCCACGACCCAGGCCCGCGCAGTGTTGATGAACAACGTGGAGTCTTTCATTGCCCGAAAGTGAGTCTGACTGATCATCGCCTTCGTCTCGGGCGTGACCGGCGCATGCACCGACACGATATCACTTGCCTCAAAGAGCTCCAATAACCCAACGCGTCTGACACCAAGGGCACATGCTTCCTCATCACTGAGATAGGGATCATGGACCAACACGTCGCAGCGGAAGGGGTGTAGCAACTCGATCATCCGGCGCCCAATCATCCCGGCGGAGACGAGACCCACCCGCTTGTAATACAGCTCGTGTGCATACCCCTGTGCCTTGCGCAGCC
>JALOOJ010000077.1 GCA_025454475.1 Anaerolineae bacterium | reverse complement strand
CGTCGCGCTAGCTTGGCGGACATCGTAATCGATGCCCCTCAGGAAGGGTCCCTGCCCGGACACGACGCCGGGCCAGAAGCGCTCGGTTGGCAGCGTCGGGTACCTGCAATCGACCTCGAATGCCGGGAGCGACAGTGCGCCGAGGTCCAGGTAGCCTGTGTCGGTCGCGGTGTAGATGCTCACCGTTGGGTGGACGATGGGACTGCACCGATCAATGGGCAGCTGGTGTGTCAGCGTGGCGAAGTGGATGCCTTCGGTCTCCGTGTCGGCACCGAGGGCCAGATCGGACGCGGATAGCAGCGCTTGGTCATTGTCCCAAAGACGCGTCGCAAAGGAGGCGTCCGCCGCCGGGTCCTTGGCCTGCCACGCCAGTTGGAGCTCCACCGTGGCGCCGGGCTTGGCGCTAGCCGCTCCGAAGCGGGCCGCTCCGAAGCGGGCGCCCAGCAGCCGGATCGGACCCAGGTCCGCATTGATGCTCGTGAATCCAAGCTCGAACGGCAGGCTCAGCAGGGGCTGGGCGTAGAGCCGATAGCCTCCTCCCACCGGAGCAGCCGTCCACCCTTCCCAGGTGTAGGCGTGCGTTGTGAAGAGGGGCGCGCCCGAAGCTGCCTCCGCACGCGCGCGCCAGACTTCGTCATAGTCGCGGCCATCCTCCGGGTAGACGTACGAAACGGTGACATCGGGTGAGAGTCCCTCGACAGCCTGGAGCACCCAGAGCGGCGTGGCCCAGTGCCAGTCGGCGAGGATCGTGGCGCCCGCAGGGGCTTGCCGCAAGAGCGGCTCGACGCGAGCGCGGATCGACGTGTCGTGGGCGAGCGCCGCGAAGTCCCGGACGTGGCCCGGTAGCTGCAGGCCCAGGATGAGTGTGATGAGGCCAACGACGGTGGCGAACAGCCGTTGCGCGGCACCTCGGCCCCGTGCGGGGCGGGACGCAGCCGCCAGGCCCAGCACCATCGCCATCGGCACATAGGCCGGCATCAGGTACTCAACGGTTTGGGGAGCGCGGTAGGTGATCGTGAAGAAGGTCTGCGCCAGCCACGCTATGAGGAGCGAGAGGGCGGTCGAGCGGTCGCGTCGGAGCACCCAAGCCCAGCCGAGCGCCATCGCCACGAGCACGAGCGTTGGGAACTGCATGCGGAAGAGCGTGGGTAACAGCGGCAGCCGCAGCGCCAGATCGTGGGATGTCGCATAGGCCAGCATGTCGCCACCAAAGCCGCGCGCCAGCACGTGGTCCCAGAATCCCTTCCACGAGGAAAGGCCGCCGGGATTCAGCGGCACGTTCTGCATCGCCCCGCGCAGCGGTAGATAGAGCTGCGGAAGGAACCAGACGGCTGCGGCAGCAAACGCGGCCCGGTACCATTGGCGGGGACGGAGGAACGTCCCCGGCGATTCGAAGAGGAGGTAGGCCGCCCAGCCCGCGGCGATGAAGGCCAGGGATGGGTGGTGTCCCACACCGAGGCCTGCCGTGATTCCCAGCTCGAGCAGTGCGCGCCGGCAACGATTGGCATTCCCCCGCGCGTCCCGGTAATGCGCCAGCGCGAGATAACCCCATGCGACGAATAACATCGTTGGCATGCGTATGTTCGCGGTGGTCGCCTGCGCCCAGTAGGTCGAGGCGGTGCCCAGGGCGAGGGCGGCGAGGGCTCCGCCGAGCCGGGCGTGGCGTCGCGTTGCACCCAACGTGCCGGCCCAGAGCTCGACGGCTCGTGCCAGGATCGTGAGCGTTGTCGCGGCGAGCGCTGCGCTGAACAGACTGGCGCGGAAGGGGAGGGCGCCGACGGGGATGATGCGCAGCCACATCGCCGCGGCCATAGTGTAGAGGGGATATCCAGGCGGATGGCCGATGCCCCATCCGGCGGCGATAAGCTGGAACTCACCACTATCTGCGGGGAGAACGTCCAGAGTAGTGGTAGCGGCGTAGAGAAGGAACGCCAACAGCCAAAGGCCTGCCAACCACAGTCGGTCATGGGCAAGCCTGGTGTGATCCAGGCTTGCCCTCGAGCGCTCTGGACGACGAGCCAAGGATTCTACTCCGCCATGAGCTTCTGTGCCTGCTCCGCGATGCGCTCCGCCGTGAATCCGAATTCCTGCTTGAGACGGCCTGCGGGCGCCGATGCCCCAAAGCGGTTGATGCCCATCACAGCGCCGTAACTGCCCACGTAGCGTTCCCACCCAATGGGTGTGCCGGCCTCGATCGCCAGGCGCCTGATCACGTGGCTCGGCAGTACGTTCAGCCGGTAGAAGAGGGGCTGCTCGTCGAAGAGCAACCAGCAGGGCATGCTGACGACGCGTGCGCCGATGCGCTTCTCCTGAAGGAGCTTCTGGGCTGCAAGCGCGTCAGCCACCTCGGACCCGGTGGCGATCAGGATGATGTCGACGCGGTCGAGCGGCGAGTCACTGAGGATGTATCCGCCTCGCGCGACACCCTCCATTGCCTTGTCGGCGGCTTCCGCAAGCGTGGGCAAGTTCTGACGCGACAGTGCCAGCGCTGTTGGGCCACTGGTGCGTTCGAGCGCCACTTTCCACGCGGCGGCAGTCTCGTTGGCGTCGGCCGGACGGATCGTCGCGAGGTTGGGGATCAGGCGCAGCGACATGATCTGCTCGATGGGTTCGTGCGTGGGACCATCTTCGCCCACGAAGATCGAGTCATGGGTCCAGACGTAGATGACCGGGAGGCCCATCAGCGCAGCCAGCCGCACGGATGGCCGCATGTAATCAGAGAAGATCAGGAACGTAGCACCGTAAGGTCGAATGCCCCCGTAGAGGGCCATCCCATTGAGAATGGCGCCCATACCGTGCTCGCGAACGCCGAAGTGGAAGTTGCGCCCCTGGGGTGTCCCTCTTGAAAAGTCACCGAAGCCGCTCAGGTAAGTCCGGGTCGAGGGCGCCAGGTCCGCCGATCCCCCAATCAGCTCCGGGATCACGGGCGCCAGCGACTCTATCACCTTGCCCGACGAGGAGCGCGTAGCGATGGGCTTGTCGGTGGGCTTGAACTGCGGGAGCGCGGTGAGCCAGTTCTCGGGGAGCCTGCCACTGAGGATACGGTGTAGCTCCTTTGCCTCCTCGGGGAAGGCCTGTTCGTAACTGTTCATCTGGTCGTGCCAGAGGGCCTCCGCGCGCTCGCCCTGGGGCACCGTGACACGATAAGCTGCGATGACGTCATCGGGGACCCAGAAGGGCTCCATTGAGGGCCAGCCAAGCGCTTCCTTGGTCGCCTGGACCTCGGCCTCGCCAAGGGGCGCCCCGTGGGCCTCGGCGCTATCGCGCATGTTCGGGCTGCCATACGCGATGTGGGTATGGCAGACGATGAGATGCGGCTGACCTTTGGCGGCCTTCGCCGCACGGATGGCGATGTCGATCGCGTCCATGTCGTGGCCATCGATGACCTGGACGTGCCAGCCGTTGGCCCTGAAGCGCGTCGGCACGTCCTCGGTGAATGCCAGGTCCGTGGATCCCTCGATGGAGATCTCATTGTCGTCGTAGAAGTAGATGATGTTGTCGAGGCCCAAGTGTCCCGCAAGCGAGGCCGCCTCCTGCGAGACGCCTTCCATCAGATCTCCGTCCGAGACTATGGCATAGATCCAGTGATCAAAGAGCCGGAACCCCTGCCGGTTGAACCGCGCGGCCATATGCCGGGCAGCAATCGCCATACCGACGCCATTTCCGAATCCTTGACCGAGGGGACCGGTCGTTGTCTCGATGCCCAATGCGATGTCGTACTCGGGATGTCCCGCTGTCTTGCTACCCCACTGGCGGAACTGCTTGAGGTCGTCCATCGAGATGGGGTAGCCTGTGAGGTACAGAAGACTATAGAGAAGCATCGAGCCGTGACCCGCCGACAGGACGAATCGGTCGCGGTTGGGCCATTTTGGGTTCTGTGGATTGTGCTTCATGTGGCGCGACCAAAGGGTGTAGGCCACATCCGCCATGCCCATGGGCATGCCGGGGTGGCCTGAGTTGGCCCTCTGGACCCCATCCATTGCTAACACGCGCAGGGCATTGATACATCGCTGATCGAGATCAGTCTTCGGCATATCCGTCCTCCAGATGATTCAGGTGTGGTGTCAGTCTATCATGGATTACGGCTTCAGAAAGCTAAGGCTTCAGAAAGCTAAGGCTTCAGAAAGCTAGGGCTTCAGAAAGCTAAGGCTTCAGAAAGCTAAGGCTTCAGAAAGCTAAGGCTTCAGAAAGCTAGGGCTTCAGAAAGCTAAGGCTTCAGAAAGCTAGGGCCTCAGAAAGCTAAGGCTTCAGAAAGCTAGGGCTTCAGAAAGCCAGGGCTTCAGAAAGCTCCTCTCAACCGGGACAGGCGTCCCGGCCCACGTTATCCCTGCTCAACGAGGGCCTGCAGCGCGATCGTCACCCGGCGGGGCTGCGCTGTGAGAAGTCCGGCTGCTTCCCAACGGCGCGCCAGGTTGCCGAGGGCGCGATACGAGATGGCATCGCTGAAAGCGTCGTGCAGGGCGGTCAGGGTGAAACGCCCCTGCAGCCGGTTGTTGGCGTAGGTTACCATCGCCCGCTCGAGCTCGGTCAGGGCCGGGAACGTAGCGCGCGGGCTAATCTGGGGATCGAGCGCCGTGGCTCGCAGCGTCTCCATCCACCCGGAGGCATCGTCGATCAGCTGGCCCATCTGAAAGTAGAGCCGATTTGACCACTCTGCGCTGCCGTCCAGATCGTGGATAAAGGGCGGCGACTCGGCCAACGTGCCGTAGATGCCGAAGGGGAAGTCAGCGGCGCTGAAGAGCCCGACGTGGGGTGTCGTTGCCTCGCCGCGGAGTACGTCCCAGCGCTGTTCGGTGACCCGGAAGTCCAGCGCCAGCGTGACAAGGATGCCACCATTGAGGCGCCAGTACCAGCGCGAACCGAGGCGGCCCTGGAATCCCGGGACCCTCTCGGCAACCGTGTCGACTATCTGGTCGGCGAGGCGCAGGGCCTGAAACGAGGGGTAGGTGAGCATGGCTATCTTGCCTCCGTCGATGCCGTCGAGCGCGTGGCGTCTGGGGTGAAGCGCGTCGTCACCCACGCGATTTCCTCGTCGCGGGTGCGGAGTGCGCCGTTCAGCCGAGCCACGCGTAGGCCCTGAAGGATCTCGCGGAAGAGTGGGCCGGGTCTGAACCCCAGACGCTTGAGATCGTCGCCGTCCAGGTGTGCCTCCACGTGGCGCCACGTTCGAGCGTAGGTCGTGAGTCTGTCCTGCAAGCCGGGGTCATCCGTCGTGAGCCAAGCCAGCGCCAGCGACTCAAGCGCGAAGCAGTCCAATCTAACCGCGATCTCTCCAGGGCTCTCGGTGGGGGCAAGCAACGCCAGCATCTCGCGCAGCGAAGCCTGCTCGGCGTGGAGCTCGGCCAGGTGAGACGGGAGCCTGAGCTGTTGTCGAAGGAATTCGAACATGCCTTCCTCAAGCCTGTGGGTGAAGAGCGCCCAATACAGCACATGCCGTGTAGTCGACAGGTCTATGTCCCACAGGTTGCCATCGAAGGACTCGCGCAGCTTGGCGAACCGCTCGGCTAGCCACGTATCACTGACCAGTCCGGGGCATATCTCTCTGAGAACGTCCAGCGACTCGAGACGGTCCAGCGCGTCCTCGGGCCGGGCCTCCTGGAAGATGAGATCCAGCTCGTGACGGATGCGCTCGCCGCTGATGCGGCCAAGCAGAGGGATCGCCTCAGAGATCAGGGCCGCGCTGCGTTCGTCGATCCGAAACCCGAGACGGGCTTCGAACCGCGCCGCTCGCAGAATGCGCGTGGGGTCGTCCACGAAGCTAAGGCTGTGCAGCACCCTAATGATGCCGGACTCCAGGTCGGCCCGACCACCGTAGAAATCGAGCATCTCGCCCCATTGCTGGGGATCCAGGCGGATCGCAAGCGTGTTGATGGTGAAATCGCGACGGTGAAGATCCTGCTTGATCGAGCTGCGGGCGACCATAGGCAGCGCGGTGGGGTGCTCGTAGAACTCGGTTCGCGCGGTCACCATATCGATGAACGAGGGCAGCGTTCCGCGTCCACTGCGTCCCTGCCTCTCGGCATCCGGCCTATCTGCGCGGTGTGTGTCACGGCCGACAGCTTCCCATATGTCGTCTGGAAGCAGCCACTTGGCGGTTCCGAACCGCGCGTGGCTTCGGACATCGCCGCCGTAGAGCTCGGACATCGTGCGCGCCAGATCGATCGCATCACCCTCGACGACGAGGTCGACGTCGACGATGTCTTGGCCAAGGAGAAGGTCCCTGACGAGACCACCGACGAAGTAGATCACGGAGCCGGTCTCAGCAGCCTCCGCGCCGATCCTGCGGATAAGGCTGAGCAAGGGAGCGGCAATCGCTTGCTCCATCAGGTGGGCGATACGCTGCCTCTCGGCGTTTCTGGGAGTTGCGTACAGCCGGATCATATCGGTGCGGGTGACCACGCCGATTAGGCTACCATCCTGCGTTACAGGGATCTGCCCCCAACCGGTCTGGATCATCAGCGCCCGGACGTGTTCCACAGAATCATCGGGCGAGACGGTGACGGATCCGGGCTGCATGACCCTTCGAACCGCGTGGCCCTGCAAGCGATGCTGCGTCGCCCGGTCGACTGCATTACGGGTGATGAGCCCGACGACCTGGTTAGCACTGTCGACAACAGGAAAGCCCTCGTGGCCGGTCTGCAGCATCTGCTTCGCGACTTGCTCAACAGGTTCGTCGGGGGCAACAGTGCGCACGCCGTGGGACATCAGATCGCGCACTTTGACCCGAGGCTGCACAAAACCGGGAAGCAAGTCACGCAGCTCGTTAGCCAGGCCAAAGGCCGACTGATTGCGAATCAACGCAGCGGCCGCACGATCGTGGCCGCCGCCGCCGAAGCGCTCTGCCACTGCGGCGACGTTGATGTCATCGGTGGCGCTGCGAGCGACCATCTGCACATTGCCGCCGATCTGCACCAGGATGAAGAGTGCGCTTGGCTCAAGGAGGTTGCGCAGCTTGTGGGCGAGCGTCGAGATCTCCTCCTCGGTGTCCGGCGGCGACACCGCCCAACTCAGGATCACGGGATGACCGCCGATCACCAGCGTCTCCATATGAGCGCCCAGGCTTTCGTAGATGGCCTGCTGCGCTGGAGTGAGGGGGTGCTCAAGGAACTCGTTCGCGATTTCCAGATCCGCACCCTGGTCGATCAGCCATGCTGCCGCCCGAAGGTCGCGGGGAGTTGTCGAGGCGTACGTCAGGTTACCAGTATCCTCGTAGATCCCGGCGAGCATCAGCGTGGCTTCCGCGGGCGAGATCGGGACAAGCCGGGTCGAGATTGCCTCGGTGAGCAGCGTCGTCGTAGCGCCCAGCGCCTCCACCTGGAATTGCCACGCCGGCTGTGATACTTCGGGTGTGGGGTGGTGATCGATGACCAGGACCTGTGCGTCGACCGGGTCGACGCCACGCACTGGTGTGAGCTTGGCGGTATCGACCAGTATCACGCGCTGCACGGCGCGTGCACGCGGCAGCTCGTCCTGCTGAAGGAATGGGAGCCCAGGACCGTAAAGTGAGAGGAATGCCATTACGTTGCGATTGACGCGGTGCGGCAGCAGAGGAAGCGCGCCAGGATAGAGCCGATGCGCTGCCAGCAGGCTGGCGATCGCGTCAAAGTCGGCGTTCTCGTGCGTCAGGATTATCTGCATAAAGGACTCAGAAGAAAGCACTGCAGTTGAGATTATAGCACGAAGCGTACTCTTCGGGTGTTCCGGGCACTTCGAGGGCTTTCTGGTTCTGAGATCCTGATGTAAGATGGGCGCGTTCGGTGGTTAGCGACAGGAGGCCTGATGGCACGTAGGCGGGATAATCGGTCACGAACGCCGGTTCGGCTCGCTCCCATGGAGCGGCTGCTGTTCATAATGGGCGCGACGACCTACGTCGTCGGGTTGTTTGGTGGGATAAGCCTTCTGCCGATGCCCCAATCGACAGCGATCCTTCTGCTGGCGGCAGGGGGAGGGTTGCAACTGGCGATGGTCCTGCTTTTGATCTTCTGAGCGCGGGGGATGCGATGTGGGATCAACCGAGCCTCTTCACGCACGCCGACCATCCGCTGACGGTCAGCGAGGTCACCAGTCGGATCCGGGCCGTCATCGAGGGCGATCCGGTCTTCCAGAGCCTATGGGTGCAGGGTGAGGTCTCTAACCTAACGCGTGCCAGCTCAGGCCACGTCTACCTGACACTTAAGGACTCGGGGGCGCAGATCAGCGCAGTCATCTGGCGTAGCCAGGCGCAGGCGATGTTGACGCTGCCGGGCGCCGGTGACCAAGTCGTGGTGCATGGGCGGATCGGTGTCTATGAACAGGGTGGGCGCTACCAGCTCTATGTGGACCTTGTGCAGCCGGCAGGGCGAGGATCCCTGTACCAGGAGTTCGAGCGCCTCAAAGCGCAGCTTGAGGCCGAGGGACTCTTTGACGAGTCCAGGAAGCGGCCCCTGCCATCTTACCCGGGCTGCATCGGGGTTGTGACGTCGCCCACCGGTGCGGCCCTGCGCGATGTCCTCAATGTGCTGACGCGACGTTATCCGTTGGCGCGCGTACTCGTGTCACCGACAATGGTCCAGGGAGAGGCGGCGCCGGCCCAGATCGTGACGGCCCTGGCGCGTCTCAACGCATGTGAAGAGGTCGACGTCATCCTTCTGGTACGGGGTGGGGGATCGCTTGAGGACCTGTGGGCCTTCAATGATGAGCGTGTGGCGCGGGCGATCGCGGCCTCACGGCTGCCAGTGATCTCCGGCGTCGGACACGAGACGGACTTCACGTTGGCGGACTTCGCTGCGGACCGCCGAGCGCCAACCCCTTCGGCGGCGGCTGAGATTGCGACGCCAGACGTCGTTGACTTGAGAGTTGCGCTTCTTCAGGCGGAGACGCGACTGTGGCGCGCAGCTATGCAGCAGACCCGGGTACGCCGAGAGCAACTTGGCCATCTCCGGCGCACGCTGCAGTTCCTTTCGCCTGCGGTACGGCTCACGGGCGCGCGGCAGAGAGTTGATGACCTTGCATCGCGACTGGAGATGGCGATTGGACACCGTCTGGATTCGGCGAAGCGCGAGGTAGTTGGCCTTCAGGCACGGCTCGGAGCGCTTAACCCGGATGCCGTGCTAAGCCGTGGGTACGCGATTGTGCGCCGTCGCGATACGGGCGATGTAGTGACTTCCGTGACCGGGGTCACGCCCGGTGCGCCATTGTCTCTGCGATTCAGGGACGGTGAGGCCGCCGCGACCGTTGACTCTTGAGTTGTTGACAAATGCGATGGTGCGATGATAATGCGCTCATGATGTCAAGACCCGTGTCTCAGCACAATGAAGCTCCCCGTCCCGGCGACCCGAACTACTTTCCTGAGGTTGTCGATTCACATGCAGACCTAGTGGCTATGGTTGACGCACTGATGACCCAGCCACGAGCGGCGGTGGACACCGAAGCCAACAGCCTATATACCTACCACGAGCGGGTGTGCCTGATCCAGATCTCTATCCCGGGTGTCAACTACCTGGTGGATCCGCTGGCGTTGGAGAACTTGGCACCCTTAGCGCCGTTTTTCCACTCCCTTGACGTGGAAAAGGTCTTTCACGCTGCCGATTACGACCTGATGGTGATGCAGCGAGACTTCGGCTTCGCCACTCGCAGGATCTATGACACTATGTGGGCAGCTCGTGTTCTGGGCTGGCCCAAAGTGGGGCTCGCAGATATCCTCGCCTCGTTCTTCGATGTCCAGGCCAACAAGAGATACCAGCGTTACGACTGGGGTAAGCGCCCTCTCGATGCTGACGCGCTCACTTATGCCTGGATGGACAGCTATTACCTGTTGCCGCTTCGCGATCTTCAGAAAACTGAACTGGAGACCACTGGACGCTGGGAAGAGGCACAGGAGATCTTCGATTACCTGACCTCCACGGTTGAGATACCCCCTGATGACAGCACGGTGCGGCATTTCTGGCGTATCAAGGGAGTTCACGCGCTACATCCGGCAGACCAGAGAAAGCTCTACCACCTCTTCATGTGGCGCGAGCACACTGCGGAGGCAATGGATCACCCGCCGGTCAAGGTCATCTCGAACGCGAGCCTGATGCGCCTTGCGAGCGTTCAGCCGCGGACGCGGGAACAGTTGGCCGACTGCGGGTTGACCCCGGGACAGATTCGCCGCTTCGGCACGGAACTCCTGAAGGTCCTGAGCGTGAAGGGGTTATCCGAGGTGCCAGACCAGCCCGAATCGTCACGGCTTCCCGAGGATGTTGTGGAACGGTTCAACACGCTCAAAGCCTGGCGTAAGGAGGTCGCGCAAGTGCGCGGGGTTGACTCCGACGTCATCTTGCCAAACGCAACGCTCTGGGAGCTTGCCAAGCACCCGCCCGCGGATATGGCGGGGCTTCGAGAGCTACCGGGTATAGGCCCTTGGCGTCAGAAGACCTATGGCCCGGACATACTGCAGCTGACACAGCGGTGAGGTAGCACATGAAGATCGCGTTCCACGGCGGCGTCGGCACTGTGACGGGGTCGATGTACCTGGTGCGCACGAACCGCAAGTCTATCCTCCTCGACTGCGGGCTGTACCAGGGCAAGCGACAGGAAGCTTACGAGCGCAATCAGAAGCTCCCCTTCGGTGTCCGGCGGTTGGATGCGGTGGTCCTCTCCCACGCGCACATTGATCACTCGGGCAATCTGCCCAACCTCGTCAAACAAGGCTTCGCCGGTCCCATCTACACGACGAACGCAACGGAGTCGCTTTGTGAATCGATGTTGCCGGACTCAGGGCGCATCCACGAGTACGACGTCGAGTATGTGAACCGGCAGCGCTCGAAACGGGGGCAGCCTCCGGTTGCACCCCTGTACACCGAGGACGATGCGCTACGGACGTTGGGGCGTTTTGTTGGGGTTGGCTATGGCCAGACGGTCCGAGTGGCGCGTGGCATCCGCGTCACTCTCTTCGACGCAGGGCACATCCTGGGATCGGCTATGGTGCTCCTGGAATCCGTTGAGGAAGGCAAGACCGTGCGCCTGCTGTTCTCAGGCGACCTGGGGCAACCCGACTTGCCCATCGTGCGCGATCCAACGCCGATGCCACCTGCGGACGTTCTGATGCTGGAGAGCACGTATGGCGACACGCTGCACCCGCCGATCGAGGATATCCAGCGCGACCTTGCGCGGGTAGTCAACGACGTGGCTGTGCGCGAGGGACGCATCATCATTCCGGCGTTTGCCGTTGGCCGTACTCAGGAGATCGTCTACGATCTGCACCAGCTCACCCACGCAGGGCTGATCCCGGAGATACCTATCTACGTGGATAGCCCGCTCGCCGTCAACGTGACCGAGGCCTTCCGGACACACCCCGACTACTACGACCGGGAGACACAGGCGTTCATTGCTGAGAGCGGAGAGCGCGATCCCTTTGGCTTCTACCGGCTGCGGTATATCCGCAGCGTTGAGGAGTCGAAGGCGCTGAACGATGCCCCTAACCCAATGATCATCATCAGCGCGTCGGGCATGGCAGAGGCGGGACGCGTGCAGCACCATCTCCTGCACGCTATCGAGGACCCACGGAACGCAGTCCTGATTGCGGGATGGCAGGCTCCCTACACTCTGGGGCGGCGCATCGCCGATCGTGAGGAGCGGGTGCGGATCTTCGGTGAGTCGTATGCCTTGCGCGCCGAGGTGCATACGTTCTATGGGTACAGCGCACACGCCGATCGTGACGATTTGCTCGCCTGGGCTGCGGTGGGCGCAGACGTTGTCCAGACTGCGTTCGTCGTCCATGGAGATCCGGAGCCGGCGAAGTCATTGGCCCAAGGGCTGACCAAGCTGGGGTATCGGCGTGTGGTGGTGCCCGGTCGAGGGGACAAGGTAGAGGTTTAGCCGGTCGCTATGCGCTATCCCCCGGCCACCTGGCGTCTCCTCCTGGAGCCGCACCCCCGGCCCGGCGCGCTCAATATGGCGATCGATGAAGCGGTGCTCCGCGCCGTCGCGGCGGGCAATGCGCCGCCAACGCTGCGGCTCTACGGCTGGTTGCCCCCTGCATTGACGCTCGGTCGCGGCCAACCGTATGTTGACGCCGACGTCGTGGCGCTACAGCGGGACGGCATCGACCTTGTGCGTCGGATGACGGGCGGCACAGCAGTGCTGAACCGCGACGAGCTGACGTACGCCGCCGTGGTTAGTGACGACGAGCCAAGGTTCTCCGGAATCATCGCTGAGAGTTACCAGGGAATGAGTGCTGTACTGCTCTGCGCACTCGCGCATCTCGGCCTGACGAGCGCTGAAGCCAAGGGGCGCGACCGCAGCGTCAAGCAGCGAGTGTCGCGCCCCAGGACACCGGTCTGTTTTGAGATTCCGTCCGACTATGAGATCACTGTGGGCGGACGTAAGCTGGTCGGCAGCTCGCAGATGCGCGTGCGGGGCGCGATCCTACAGCACGGCTCACTGCCGCTGGTGGGCGATGTCGGGGATATCAGCGCTTACTTGTCCGAGCGACCTGACCCAGCGCGTACTCGCTCACTCGCGATGACGCTCCGCGACGCCCTTGGGCTTGCAGTATCGTGGAAGGAAGCGGCAGCGGCCGTCATCGAGGCCGTCAGCGAGGTGCTGGACCTCACGTTGGTCGAGAGCCCTCTCACGAGCGACGAGCGGCGACATATGGAGGCTCTGCTCGTCGAGAAGTATGGGAATCCTGCCTGGACAACACGACTCTGAGAGGAGCACTGCGATGATCAAGATGCCCCGAACTCTGAACCTACCCGAGGGCCCGCTGGATGGTTTGCCTCCCGTGGCGACGTATCGCTGCCTGCGAACGGCAGAGCCGATCGTGGTCGACGGCAAGCTGAATGAGCCTGTGTGGCAGCGGGTGACCTGGTCCGCGCCGTTTGTGAAGATGGATACTGGCGCACCGGTCTCGCTGGACTCCCGGATCGCGTTGGTATGGGACGACACCTATCTCTATGCAGCGTACCGGTACGAAGACCACGAGATCTGGGGGACGCATGTCGAGCACCACGACCACGTCTACCACAATGACAGCGATGCCGAGATCTTTGTGGACGGCAACGGCGTGTACTACGAGTTGGGCGTCAACCCCATCAACACCATCTACGAGGTGTTCTGGACCTGGCTGGCGCCCGTGGTCGAGCGTCGTGACGTGGAGCGCCTGAACGCCTTTTTCTCTGTCGAGGACTTCCTCTATTTCCTCCCGCGTATGAACGAGCGGCTGGGCCGTATCGGCGAGAAGGCGTGGGAGCTGCCCGGGCTAAGACATGCCGTTCAGGTTGACGGGAGCCTGAACTGCCCCGAGATCGTAGACAAGGGCTGGACCGTCGAGTTTGCACTTCCCTGGGAGGGGTTAAAGGCGCTGGGCAACTCGAATACACCGCCCAAGTCCGGCGACGTCTGGCGCATCGGAGCATCGCGCTGCCAGCACTTCCACGACGCGGATGGCAGCAATGTCTCCGTCGACTGGTCGTGGAACAGGCACGGCACTATCAACATGCACATCCCCGAGCGTTGGACGCAGGTCACGTTTGGGGACGAGGTGGCATAGTGCGTATCCTGGTAGGTGGCTTCGGCCACGAATCCAACACATTCACGCCGTTCCTGACGCGGCTGGCGGACTTCCGCCCGCGGTATGGCGCGGAGACGCTCAACCCATCCAATCGGCGAGGCGCCTTCGCGGGCATCGTCGCGACGCTCGAGCAGTCACCGAACGTAGAGCTAGTGCCAACCATTACAGCGCATGCTATGCCCGGCGGCGTTGTAGAGCGCGTGACATTCGAGGCTCTCAAGGACAGGATCCTCGAGCAGGCCCACGATGTGGACGGAGCGTGCCTTTACCTCCATGGGGCGATGCGTGCTGAGGGCGTGGACTACTGCGAAAACGTGGTCCTGCGTGAGCTGAGGCAGAAACTCGGAGCGTCAGCGCCGATCGTGGCTGCGCTCGACATGCACGCCAACATAGTCCGTGAGACGGCGCAGGTCGTCAACGCGATGGTGGCGTACCACACGGCGCCGCACGTTGACGCCTATGAGACCGGGCAGAAGGCCGCGTCGATGCTTTTGCAGATTCTCAAGGAACGCCGGCATTTGACGACGGGCTTCGCCAAGATCCCATTCCTACTGCCGGGCGAGAAGGCACAGGACACGGTTGGCACGATGGGCGAGATGATGCGCCTGGTTGCTGAGTTGGAGCGTAGGCCCGAGATAGTATCGGCGTCGCTTATGAATGGTCACTGTTGGGCCGATGTCCCCGACATTGGCGTGGCTGCGGTGGTCGTGGCCGATGGCGATGCGGCACTGGCTCAGTCGGAGGCGAATCGACTGGCATCGATCTTCTGGGACCGGCGTGCGGACTTTGACTTTGGCACCGAGGCCTATCCCATTGATGAGGCGGTGGAGAAGGCGATGGTTGCGGCAGAGACGACCGTGTTCCTCTCCGACTCAGGTGATAACCCCGGTGCAGGCGGCACGACCGATGTCACCTCGGTGCTCGCGAGTCTGCTGGCGCATGGAGCGACGGACGTCGTCGTGGGTTCTATCTGGGACGCAGCGGCAGTCGAAGCATGTATCGCAGCCGGCGTGGGCCAGAAGGTGAGCGTCTCGCTCGGCGGTAAGCTCGACACGGAGCACGGGAAGCCGCTCGCTGTGACGGGCCGGGTGCGGTTGATCAGTGACGGCAGCTACTACCGAGGCGGCGTTCGCGACCCACACCGACTGGTTCATCGGGGCACAACAATTGTGCTCACGGTAGATGGGGTAGATATCATCGTCACGTCCGAGCGCCACAGCTACGAGGAGCCCGCGCAATTCCAGAGCCTGGGGATCGATCCGCTGGCCTATAAGATCGTCGTGCCCAAACGGGGCTACCTCACGTCGCCGCTGGAGGCCATCAGTCCGCGCTCGATCCTGGCGATCAGCCCTGGTGTGACCAACTGCGACGTGACGCAGCTCGAGTACCGGCGGGTCAGCAGGCCGATGTATCCACTGGACCCAGATGCAACTTGGGAAGCCCGGTGGTGACTGAGCATCAGTGACCGCGAACTGGGGCGATAGCCGATAGCGCGGGATGACATGCAGGGAGTGGGACCTTCGACTTCACCTGTGGGTTCGATAGGAGGCGTCCGTGAAAAGCTATCGTAAGGAGCTCTGGTTCAACATTCCCTCGCGGCGGGCGTTTGTCAACATCACGCCGCACGTGGTGCAGTGCGTCGAGGAGAGTGGCATCCGGGAGGGGCTGCTGCTCTGCAACGCAATGCACATCACGAGCAGCGTGTTCATTAACGACGATGAACCTGGTCTCCATAGGGATTACGAGGCATGGCTCGAGAGGTTGGCACCTCACGAGCCGACGAGCGCCTATCAGCACAACCGGACGGGTGAGGACAACGGTGACGCTCACCTAAAGCGGCAGGTGATGGGGCGAGAGGTCGTCGTGGCGCTGACGGAGGGCTGCCTGGATTTCGGCCCGTGGGAGCAGATCTTCTATGGTGAGTTTGATGGTGGCAGGCGCAAGCGGGTGTTGATCAAGATCATCGGCGAGTGAACCAGGGGCCCGAGGGGCAGAGAACCGGCGTGGAGACTGGGAGTCTGGGTGGCAGGATCGCGTGGGTGACCGGATCGTCACGCGGGCTCAAGGCCGAGGGTACTGAGGGTGTCCGCAGATGGTTGACCGGTGTCCAGGTCCCAACCGAGCTCGGCGTAAGCCCCTGTGATGAGCGGTAGTTGGTCGGGCACGAAGCCGTCGGTTGGGCCATCGAGGGGCTTGGTGAGAAGTGGTGGCAGCTTTTCGTCCTTCCGCATCAGACCGCACCGTAGGTTTATGAGGCGCTTCAGGGCGAGGATACGCTTGCCGATGGTCAGCAGGTCCTCGGGCGCGAGCGCCCAGCCCGTGATGGCGTTGAGCGCGCGGGTCAGCGGCTCCGGGCCGGGGTTCTGGAACTGGCAGAGAGTCAGCGCGTTGTAGACGCTTCGCCATGCCATCTGGCGCGCCGAGGTGTGCCCCTTCTCCTCGCTGCTCTCAAAGCGGTCGCCTGGCACGACCCCAAGCTCGACGGGTGGTCCCTGGCCGATGTCTACGCCATACATGTCGCCCTGCATATGGCACGCACCGCGGGGCGACAGCGTATAGACTGCCGCCATTCCGCTGAAGGCTCTGGCGTCATGCATCGGTACCTCGAGACCGTTGACGGTCGCAGCGAGGTGAGGGACGCCAAAGGCTTCGGCGACGGCCTGTGACCCTTCGGCGAGGAGGGCGCCGAGTCCCTCGCGCCGAGCGATCATCGGGATGAGTTGGTGAACCACGGCAGGATTCCCATATGCGAGGTCCAGTCCGCCGACCTGGTCCGGTGTCAGCACGCCACGAGCCGTGAGCTCACACGCCAAGCCGATGGTGACGCCAGTGCTGATCGTGTCGAGCCCATACGCGTTGCAAAGATGCCCGGCGTAGATCACGGCCTCCAGATCGTCGATGAGCAGGAGTGATCCGAGCGCGGCGACGGTCTCGTACTCGGGCCCATCGACCCTATCCAGGCCATAGCGCGGGGCGCGGGTCTCTCGACCACACGCGATTGGGCAGCGGTAGCACGCGACGTTGCGGTTCTGGTACGTTTCGGCCATCGTCACGCCGGAGAGATTGCCCGCCGAGTCCCACTCGCCCTGCTGAAAGTAGCGGATAGGCGTATCGCCATACATCATGCCCATGTCCCAGTACCCGGCGGTGCCTGCCATCCGCAGTGAGAGAGCAGCCATATCCTCGTTGGTCAGACGGAGGATGTCTCGGGTAGCCACGCGTAAGCCTTCTGCGTCGGCGACCGGGACTTGGGCCGAGCCGCGGACGGCGATGGCCTTCAGCCGTTTGGAGCCCATCACAGCGCCCATCCCGGTCCTTCCTGCAGCCCGTCCGTGGTCATTGATCATTGCAGCCATCTTGGCGAGGTGTTCGCCTGCCGGGCCGATGCATACAACGCGCGCGCGGGAATCGCCAAGGACTGCGCGGGCTCGCGTCTGTGTCTCGTACGTATCGAGTCCCCAGAGCTCCGCGGCATCCCTGAGTTGGGCGTCGCCATCGACTATCGAGAGCCACGTGGCGGATGGGGCGATGCCGGTGACGATGAGGCCGTCGTAGCCGGCGAAGCGTAGTTCGGGGCCGAAGAAGCCCCCCGAGTTGGCCTCACCCCAGATCCTGGTGAGGGGCGACAGGGCGCAGACGCTGAACCTACCCGCAGAAGGCACGCTCGTGCCGACCACGGGGCCTGTCATCAGCATCAGAGGGTTGTCGGGCCCGAGTGGATCGACATTGATCCGCTCGGGCCCATCCAGAATGTCGAGCATATAGCGTGCCGCCAGCCCGCTGCCGCCGATGAAGGCATGCGCGTAGGCACGATTGAGAGGCTCGACCCAAACTCGGCCCTCGGTCAGGTCTACGCGGAGGATGGTGCCCAGGTACCCTGGCTCGAGCGGCGGTCATGATCGAGGCGTCGTTGAACGCGTCGTCGACAAGCTGCTCGAGGGCTGCCTCGTAATCGGTCCAACTGATGCCCATCTCGGCGACAGACGTGGCCTGGCCCAACCCGCGGGAAAAGGACCGTAGATGATCGGCCAGGGCGCGAGCGGAGGCGTGAGGTGTACCCGCTTCGAGTCCGATCGTGGTTCCCACGTCCGCAAATCGCTCGGGCGCTTCTGCAGCGATGTACTCGATGGTGTATGGCAACATCATGCCGACCGCTCTGCCGTGCGGCACGTGGAAGCGCGCGCCTATCGCGTGGCCTGTGGCGTGCGCCATCGAGGCGAGGGCGTTTCCGAAGCCCAACCCCGCGAGCGTGGCCGCGTTGTGCATGCGCTCACGTGCCTCCAGGTCTTTGCCGTCCACGGCGACCCGCGGGAGGTACTCAAGAACCAGGCGCGTAGCCTGAAGGCAGATGCCGTCGGTCAGATCCGTGTGCCACGTACACGTGTAGCCCTCGATGGCGTGGGTGAGGGCATCGAGCCCGGTGTCGATAGTAAGGTAGCGCGGCATACCCACGGCGAGGCTCGGATCCACGATCGCGATATCGGCCACGTTCTCGCGATTCCCCAGGCCGAGCTTGCGGCCCGACGCCGTGTCGGTGAGAACGATAGCCCAGGTGACCTCCGCGCCGGTTCCACTCGTCGTCGGAATCGTGATCAGGCGCGCCTTCCTCCTCAGGCCCAGCTCAGTGATGGGGTTTATCTCCGCGGGGTCGAGTTCCGGATGCTCGTAGGTTACCCAGATGGCCTTGGCTGCATCCATGGCCGATCCGCCGCCGAGGCCGACAATCCAGTCGGGCTGATAGTTGTGGGCGACCGCTGACCCTGCGCGCACGGTATCGAGGCTGGGATCGGGCTCCACTCGGTCGAACACGGCGTAGGCTATGCGGGCCCTATCCAGGTGTGCTGTAACTACGGCCACTAGACCGAGGTTGACCAGCGTGCCGTCGGTGACAATCAGCGCGCGGTGGCCCTTCAGATCGTCGAGCGCGCTGAGGGCGCCTTCTCCGAAGATGATCTGGGGAGACGTGAAGTACCACACGGTACACCTCCGTTCGCCGCGATGGCGCGTCTGATCTGGGGCGGATAGGCTCTACCCGGGAAACTCCGTGGGGATCAACTTGGTGCAGGCGATGATCTCTTGAGCTGCTTTGGGGTAGCGCATGATCATCATCATGTTCCCCTGAAGCTTGAGTTGTTTGGTCATCAGCCCCTGGATGGGATCGAGTTTTCCCTCGACGACCTTACGCCACGTGCCATAGGGTGCGCGGATCGTGTACTCCGTAACGACCTCGTCCGGGACGTTGAGAGCCCGCCCTCCGGCGCTTTTGCCGTGGTTCAGCGCCAGATACAGATAACTGGTATCCGCATAGGCGGCATCGGGCTCTACAACGAAGGTGAAGTCGCCCTCCCAGTTCGCTGCGGATCTCTGATAGGATTCGCTGCCGTTCAGGTGGGCGCTGAGTGCCTTAATCCATGAATCCGACGGGAAGGGAATCGCCATTGTGGGCTCCTTAGTGCCTAACGTGCCGGCCTGGGTCTCCAGGGATTGCCGGCTCTAGCGCTCGACCGCGATCAGCTCGAGTTCCTTGATCTTGGTTTCGTAGGGCTTGACGCCCAGGATGATCGCGATTGGGATCAGTATAATGGCGCCTGCAGCGACCCAGAACCACTCCATCGTCGGCGAAACTCTCAGCAGCACCGCGGCGAGGGCCGGCCCTAACACGTAGGAGACCCGGGCCACGGTTGTGGTCCATCCCATACAGGCGCCGCGGCGCTCTGTTGGGAAGACTTCGGGCACATACACCACGATCCACGTGTAGGTGAATGAGGTGAAGAAGCCCGAGACTGCGGTGACGATGGGCAGCAAGATGCCATCCGCCAGAGCGATGCCGACCGTGAGCAGCGCGAGGATCACGCACCCGGCGACGAGCGCGGTGTTCCTGCCGACCCGATCCATGATCCGCCCGGCGGCAACACCACCCGTCATCGCCATCAGCAGTGTCCCCAGGAGGACGAGAGACCACTGTGACAGTGTGTAACCTTTGACGGTCATGAAGTAGTAGCCCGCCCAGTAGTAGAGGACGGAATAGACGAGCCACGCCAGCCAGATCGATGAGGAGATGGCGATATACCGTAGATCTCGGCGGTTGATCACACCGACGCCGAAAAGGTGACGCTTGAGGGTGCCCTCGTTGCGTTGTCGACGGATCAGGTTGTACCGCCCTGTCTCCTTCATGTGCTGCCACATCACAAGCAGCGGCAGCATGAGCACGAACATCGCGCCGTACATCCAGCGCCAGTCCAGCTTCAGGACGTTCAACAGCAGGGGCGGCAGTAGCGCCTGGAGTGGGATCAGCCCGATGACGTAGACGAGCGAAACGTACTTGGCCCGCTTCTCTGCGGGTGACTCCTCGCTGATCGGGATCGTCCACATATTCGAAACCGTCGTGAACATCGCGATGGTATAGAAGATCATGAAAGACTGGAATGTGGGTGTGAAGAGCACGATGGCTATGGAGGACAGCCCCATCATCAGTGCAAGCACGAGGATAGAAAGGCGCCGACCAATGATGTCGTTGAGCCCGTTGAGCAGGAAGATGAAGAAGGTGGCTATGAGGTAGACGGCCTCATTCCAGGAGAACTGCGATGCGGTGATGCCGTACTCCTCAATGATATAGGGTAAGGCGGTGCTCTTGACAGTCGAGATGTACTGGTCCATGACCGCGACCAGGCCCATGAATATCACGAGGAAAACCAGATAGCCATTGCTGCGTGCACGGAACTTGGTGCCCAACGCTAGTTCTTCGGTCGCTTCCATAGTAGGTTCCTCTTCACCGAGTCTCGGTGGCTATACACGAGGCCGCCACCGGTACCGCGCCACGTGGCGCATTGTAACACAGAGCCGCTGACGCGCTAAGGCCGCACCCCACCTGCAGCGATGATGTGCAACACGTCAGCCTAGATAACACGTGACGGTCCCTGAGGATGCGCTCTGCCGGGGAGGTGCCGCGGCTATCGCCGAAAATCCGCGCTGGGCAGGAACTCGGGCGGACGGCGCGCCTGCGTTGCCTGTTCGAACGCGTAGGCCAGCCTGATCAGCGTGGGCTCCTGAAACGGTCCTCCGATGAACGAGATCCCCACAGGCAGCCCGAAGACCGCGCCGGCAGGCACCGTGATCTCCGGGTAGCCGGCCACGGCAGCCGGCGGGGAGCCGCCGCCCGTGTAGTGGTCGCCGTTGACCCAGTCGGTCAGCCATGCAGGTCCGCCCGAGGGGAAGACGATGGCGTCGAGTTGGTGTTTGGCCATGACTGCGTCGATGCCCTCGGTACGCGCAAGCCGGTGGCATGTCGCCAGCGCTGTCAGGTAGGACTCGCTATCGAGTGGCCCCTTCTCTTCGGCCAGAATGAGGCGTTCCTGACCAAAGTAGGGCATAACGGTGTCTTTGTGTGCCTCATTGAACGCGATGAGCTCAGACAGGGAATGCACGGCGAGGTTTGGACCGAGACGAGCCAGGTAAGCATTGAGGTCGGCCTTGAAGTCATAGAGCAGTACCTCAGTCTCCGCCTTGTCGAGGTCGTCGGGCGCTTTGACGTCGCTGGGGTCAACGATTGTGGCGCCAAGCCGGGCCATCACGCGAATAGCATCTTCGATGATGGCGTCGACGCGGCGGTCGAGGCCGAAGCTCTTGCGTGCGACGCCAATGCGTGCGCCGCGCAGCCCATCGCGATTCAGGAAGGGCGCGTAATCGTTCAGTAAGTGCCCAACACTTGCGTTCGTAGCGCTGTCCATCGGGTCCGCGCCCGTGAGTGCTCCCAGGAGTACGGCTGCATCCGCGACGGTCCTCGCGATCGGGCCGGCGGTGTCCTGGGTGTGGCTGATGGGAATTATCCCGGCGCGGCTGATCAGCCCCACCGTCGGCTTGATGCCCACCACACCGTTCGTGTGCGATGGGCAGATGATCGATCCGTCAGTCTCGGTACCGACGGCGATGGCACAGAGGTTGGCTGCCACAGCAACAGCCGATCCAGAGCTCGAGCCACAGGGATTGCGGTCCAAAGCGTAGGGATTGCGCGTCTGTCCACCACGACTACTCCAGCCGCTCGTGGAGCGCGTCGACCGGAAGTTGGCCCATTCGCTCAGGTTGGCCTTGGCGAGGATGACGGCGCCGGCTGCTCGGAGCCTCGCCGTGACTGTGGCATCCTCTGACGCGATCGATCCCTCGAGGGCCAGCGAGCCCGCCGTCGTCATCATCTTGTCTGCCGTATCGAAGT
This sequence comes from Anaerolineae bacterium, assembly GCA_025454475.1. Lineage (GTDB taxonomy): Bacteria > Chloroflexota > Anaerolineae > B4-G1 > SLSP01 > PWVB01. The sequence goes on along the minus strand of JALOOJ010000077.1, from coordinate 14,854 downwards.
TGTCTTTGAGCACCACCGGAATTCCGTGAAGGGGGCCCCGCGGCCCGCTGCTCTGGCGCTCAGCATCCAGGGCTTCGGCGATCTCCAGAGCCTCCGGGTTGAGCTCAATAATCGCATTGAGCGCGGGCCCTTTCTTGTCGAGCCTCGCGATAGCAGCCAAGTAGGCCTCCGTCAGAGCGCGACTGGTGAGCTCTCCTGACGACATAGCTTGCTGCAGTTCAGACAACGTCTGCTCTCCCATCGGCACCCCCACGAGTAGTAACCTTCGCGGGACCGTCAGCAAGATCCCCGCGCTGATCAAACGGCCCCGATTATAGCAGGGGGACAAGGTGGCGCGAAACGTTGCCCAGCATCTGGCTGCCGATGTAGGATGCGTCGCAAGCGTCGTTCGCGCCACGGGGTGACCCTCGATCGAGCGGGCACTTGGGATCGCTTGGAAGGGGCATCGGCCTTACAGTCAGGGACTTGCTGATTGTGAGGCCGATGGTACCCTAAGCCCATCAGTTCGCAGGGAGCGTGATGGATGGCTGCCTTTCCTCCTGATGGGTACGTAAGTGTGGCGTCGGCGCTGCCTGGGATAGAGGTCTACGCGCCACAGGTCCAGGTACGCGAGGCCGAAGCTTCGATGGTCGACTTCAAGTGCCCGCGATGCCAGGCGACGACCGCGTTCAGCGTGACGGACGGCGGCCTGCGCTGCGCGCACTGCGGCTATTACGAGCCGCCCGCTACGCCGGTGGTTGGCAAGCGCGCGCAGGAGTTTGAGTTCACCGTGGCGACGGTGTCGGCGGCGCGCGAGGCAGAGGGGTGGGGCACGGAGCGCAAGACGTTGCGCTGCCAGAGCTGCGGTTCGGAGACATCATTGCCGCCGGGACGGCTGACCAACACGTGTCCATTCTGCGGATCGCATCAGGTCTTGCAACAGGACGCCCCGGACGATCACCTGCGCCCGCGATTTCTAATCCCGTTTCGCGTCGACCCGGAGCGCTGTCATGCCATCTCGCGGGAGTGGCTGGGGAGTAGCTGGATGACGCCGCGATCTCTCAGGGACGCGGGGAAGGTGACCGACCTCGTCGGCGTCTATGTGCCCTATTGGACTTTCGATGCGCAGACGTCGGCCTCGTGGCGCGCTCAGGTGGGGCATCAAGTGACGGATCGTTATTATGATGCGTCGGACAAGACATGGAAGACACGCACCAGGACGGTCTGGCGCTGGGAGTCGGGCAGCGTGACGCAGGCGTTCGATGACCTGCTTGTCGCGGGTTCCGGTAAGCTGAGCTCCTTGTTGCTGCAGAATATCCAGGACTTCGACACACGTGAGCTGGTTCCCTATTCGCCCTCGTACCTCGCCGGGCTGCTGGCGCAGGCCTATGATGTGCCGTTGGAGGCGTCGTGGGCAGCTGCGCGCGAGAAGATGCGTGATCAGACGCGGAAGGCATGCTACGCCCAAGCGTCGACTTCACAGGTCCGCAGCTTCACGATGTCCCTGGACTTCAGCGATGAGAGCTGGCGGTACGTGCTGGTGCCGGCCTATGTGCTCGCCTACCGGTATGGAGGGCAACCCTTCCAGGTGATGATCAACGGGCAGACGGGCGCCATTGCTGGGCAGCGACCTGTGGACTGGACCAAGGTCTGGCTGGCAGTGGCGGCGATGGTCGCTCCCGGACTCCTGCTTGGGCTGCTGGGCGTGTTGGCCTCGGTGCTGGGCGCTGTGGTTCCGCCATCGCTCGCCGTGGGGGGAGGCGTCCTGGTCGTGGCGTTGGTGCTGCTGATCGTTGGTGCGGTCTTCGGCGTGATCACGTTGAATAAGGCGAAGGCAATGGACGATGTCTGAGCGCACGGGGGGCTGGGGCGAGACGCGGATGGGCATGGTCTGCGACCGGTGCGACTGGCGTTATCTGGCACCCGGCGAGACGGCGTTGCAAGCATGCCCGCATTGTGGCAGCACGGGCATGGTCAAGCTTGATGACGATGCGTCGGATTCCCTTTACGGTGCGTCCCCTGAGCTCGTGGTCCCTTTCAGCGTGGGTGGGACGACGCTGGCGCAACAGGTAGCGGCGTTCGCCGCCGGAATCCCTTTCCCGCCGCCGGATCTCACTGCGGCTGCGCTGCAGCAGCGACTACAGCGGCTCTATTTGCCCATGTGGTTGGTCGACGCCGATGTGACTGCGGAGTGGGATGCCGAGGTCGGGTTCGATTACGACGTCGTGAGTCACCAGGAGCGGTATGCCGACGGTGCGGGTTGGCAGACGGCGGAGGTGCGCGAGACCCGGGCACGCTGGGAGCCCCGGGTGGGCAGACTGCAGCGGCACTTCGACAATGTAGCGGTGCCAGCGCTCGACAGTCAGGTGGCATTGCAGAGGGTCCTGGGCACATTTCGGCTGGCGGGCGCCCTAGCCTACCACCCAGGCACCCTTGCCGATGCCATCGTGCGAGCGCCCGATCGGATCCCTGAGACGGCGTGGCCTGAGGCGGCGGTCGCGCTGCAGCAGCGCGCCGCGCAGGAGTGCCGGACGGCGGCAGGTGCGGATCACATCCGCGAATACCGCTGGGCGCCCGTTTACGCCAACCTAGCGTGGACCTTGATGCTTCTGCCGGTTCTGGCGACGGCCTATCTCGACGACGATGGTATCCCACAACGCGTGCTGATTCATGGCCAGACGGGGCAGGTCTATGGCGCGAAGCGTGGATCGATGGAGCGGGCGAAACGCATTTCGCTCACTATCGGTGCCGTGGCCATAGCGGTTTTCGCGGCGGGACTCATTCTCGCGCTAGCGTCCTTGATGTTTCCGCCGCTTCTGGTCTTGGGGCTGATCCTGGCATTAGCGGCGTTGCCCATCGGCGCAGGTGCCGCGGTGCCCGTGACTCGGGTGTGGGCCTACAACCGCAAGCAGGCCGCAGTTCCCCTGGAGGTCTGATATGGCACCTATCGCTCTGCCCGCGTTCGCCTTGGGCCTGGGTCTGGTCCTTGCGGTCGTGGACTGGATTGCGGTCACGCGCGAAAGCCGGCGGCTGGAATACGCTGCGAAGCCCGCCACGCTGGTTGCCATCATTGTCGGGACGTGGCTGCTTGCGCTGCAGACCGGCGGCGGCTGGCTTGCATGGTGGTTTGTGGCTGCGCTAACATTCTCGCTCCTGGGTGACATCCTGCTGATGCTGCCGGGAGACCGCTGGTTTCCACTCGGGCTCGGCGCCTTTCTGGTAGCCCAGCTATGCTATGTTCTGGGTCTCTCGCCGACGTTGCCACCCGTTGGTTCGCTCTGGCTTGTCATCGTCATCATCGCTCTGGATCTCTGCGTGCTCCCGAGGATCGTCTGTGGTGCGCGTGACCGCGGCTCGCCAGAGCTCCGCGCGCCGGTGGTCGTGTATGGCGTTGTGTTGAGTCTGACGCTCTTCTCTGGGTGGGCGACATGGTTTCGCCCGAGCTGGTCGACTGGCGCCCGTCTGCTTGCGAGCGCTGGCGTGACGCTCTTCTTCAGCTCCGATCTGATGCTGGCGTGGAACCGGTTCGTGCGCCCCTCAAAGGTACTGGCTGTCGCCGTGATCGTTACGTACCATCTGGCGCAGCTTGCGTTGGCGTTGGTCGTGGGTGCGAGTGCGTTGTGGTAGTGGGATTTCCAGATCGACGACACTGGGTGCGGAGGCGCGATGAAGACACGGCTGTTGGGTCAGACGGGTATCGAGGTGAGTGAGCTGGCCTTGGGCGGACTGTTCGTCTCCAGGGTCGGCGGCGAGTTCGAGCAGGGCAGGAAGGCGATCCTGAGGGCCTTCGAACTGGGAATTAACTACGTCGATACGGCCCCGGGATACGCGGACAGCGAGGCGGTGATCGGCCGGGTCCTACCCGAGATCGACCGTCCCCTCGTGCTCTCGACGAAGCTGGGCGGGCGCCCGCAGCCCTTTCTGCCGCAGGATCGCGACTGCCTGATGGCCTCAGTTGAGGAGAGCCTGCGCCTGTTGCATCGAGAGACCATTGATATTCTGATGATCCATGAGCCTGACCGCCCTGGCCAATACGACTGGTGGCCGAACCTGGACACCTATGAGGCGCCTGTGCTTGCGTTTCTCGAGGATCTGAAGCGCCAGGGACTGATCCGATTCACTGGTCTTGGCGGGACAACGGCGTATGAGATCGTGCCGATAATGCGTACAGGCAAGTTCGATGTTGTGTTGACAGCTTTTAACTACAGCCTGCTGTGGCGGGAGGCCGAAATCGCCGTACTGCCGACCGCGATCGAGCTGGGGATGGGGATTGTCATCGGGTCTCCGCTCCAGCAGGGCGCGCTTGCGCGCCGCTACTCAGAGGTGGCGACGGGGGCCAGGTGGCTCAGCCCGCCGCGGCAGAAGCAGTTCCAGGCTCTGTACGATCTGGCTGAGGATTTGGGCATGGCGTTGCCTGCGCTAGCCCTGCGGTTCGTCCTCTCCAATCCCCACATCTCGTGCACGCTCATGGGCGCTCGGTCCGAATCCGAGGTGGAACAGAACGTTGCATCTGCAGAAGCGGGGGCACTGTCGCCCGATGTGATCGCCCGCCTCGATGAGATTGCTGCGATGGTACCGTTCAGGCCGTTTGCGGAGCCCTTCGGGCTCCCGTTTGGCCGTAGGTACCGAGGGCCGGGACAAGCATGATGATGCACTATGATCGACGATACGGTGTTGGCCACCGGCGCCGCTCTGATGGGCCGGATGTGTGCAGCCGGAACATTCGCTCACCTGGAGGCGTCTAGACAGTAGCGATTCTGGGGAGGGTCTCAAGATGAGCGAAGTCATCAACGATATGCCCGCGCCGCTACCGCCCGGTAAGCGGCGACTGCTGCTGGGAGCGGCCCTAGCCGTTGCTGCAGGAGTGGTGCTGGGTGGGTTTTTCCTCGTAAGGCTTGTCTTGCGTGCGACGGGCTATTGGCCAGGTCCGACAGTCACCGCGACGCAGACCGCCATCCTCGCGCCTGGGCCGGCGATAAGCGTCGACCCGCCCATAGCGTGGGTTGGCGCTCCTCTCACAGTGAAAGGTACGGGATGGGCGCCGGGCGACGTGGTGACGATACGGCTCGTCCCGCCTCCGGGAAGCGGAGGTTCTGCGGCGGACCTCTTGACTGCGCCCGTTAGCGAGGATGGTATGTTCACGGTGGCACTGAGCATTCCCGTGATCCGCCCGTGGTCTGAGTATGCCACTGTTCGGGTGCAGGCGGCCGGACCAGCCACGCGGGCCACGGTCGATGCCGTTGTCTATCTCACCGCAGCGACGGCCGTACCCACGGCCACGACCGTCGGAACGGCTACGCCCACTCCAACGGCCGTCAGCACGGCTTCGCCAACGCCGACTGCGACACCTGTGGTGCCAACGTCCAGTCCTACGCCGTCGACGCCGGCGGCCACGTTGACACCCGCCATCACTGGCTGGCGCGCGGAGTACTTCAATTCCCCGGGCCTTACCGGCAACCCGGCGGTAGTACGGAACGATCCCATGCTCTCCTTCGACTGGGGTAACAACCCGCCGGCCTCCGGCATTCTCGCCGATGGATTCTCCGTCCGCTGGACGCGGACGGTCTCGCTTGCCGCAGGGACCTATCGTTTCTATTCCACAGCCGACGACGGTGTCAGAGTCTGGGTCGACGGTGAGCTGATCATCGACGAGTGGCACGCCGCACAGGCCGTAACCTATTCCGCCGAACGCACCCTCAACGCGGGAGACCACAAGATCGTCGTTACCTACTACGAACTCTGGGGCAATGCGCGCGTCCAGTTCTGGTGGGAGCGCCAGGGCGATTTCCCGCAGTGGCGGGGCGAGTACTTCGGTAATACGCAGCTCAGCGGTTCACCTAGCTTGACGCGCAACGATGCCACAATCACCTTCGTGTGGGGTCAGAGTGCGCCCGCTTCCGGCATCCCGGCCGACAAGTTCTCCGTTCGGTGGACTCGGACGCTGGCATTCGACGCCGGCACCTACCGTTTCCGCGTGCTTGTGGATGATGGCGCACGGGTGTTCGTCGATGGTACACGGATCATCGATGCTTGGGCTAACGGCTCGGCTCGTGAGGTCTCCGCGGATGTCGCGTTGGCGGCGGGTTATCACACCGTAGTCGTGGAGTACTTCGATGCGAGCGGAGATGCCGTGATCCAGTTGAGCTGGGAGAGGCTCAACGCCTACCCTGACTGGAAGGGTGAATACTGGAGCAACCGTTCGCTGCAGGGACTGCCCGTGTTGGTCCGCAACGATGTTACCCTGGACTTTGACTGGGCCACCGGTTCACCTGCAACCCAGATCCCGGTGGACGGGTTTTCGGTGCGGTGGACACGTGCAGCCCAGTTCGCCGTGGGCACCTATCGCTTCCACGTCATTGTTGATGACGGCGCGCGCCTGTGGGTCAACGATCGGCTGGTGATCGATGAGTGGCGTGATGGAGCTGTGCGGGAGCTTTCCGTCGATGTCCCTCTCGCGGCCGGCGCGCACGCCCTGCGCCTGGAAGCCTACGAGAATGTGGGTCAGGCTCGGGTGCGCCTGCACTGGGAGCCGGTCGTGCCAAGCTACACTCACTGGAAGGGTGAGTACTGGGCCAACGTAGGGCTGAGCGGGGCACCTGCTCTGGTCCGCAATGACGTGAAGATCGACTTCAACTGGCGCAATGGCGCACCTGACGTTGGGCTACCTGCCGACAACTTCTCCGCCCGCTGGAGTCGTACGGCGACGCTCGAGGCTGGGGTGTACGAGTTTACAGTCAGCGCGGATGACGGGATCCGCGTGACCGTCGATGGGCAGAAGTTGATCGACGAGTGGCACGCGGGTGCAGCCGATAGAGTCTACAAGGCGCAGCGTGCGCTCCTGGCAGGGCCGCATCTGCTGGTGGTGGAGTACTACGAGGCGGCGGGTGATGCCTCGGCACGGGTGGACTACGTGCGGATCGGTGGATTGCCGACGCCTACCGCCACCAACACGCCGACGCCGACGCGGACGTCGGAGCCGCCAACGGCGACGCAGACGCCCACGCCCACCGCGACGGCGACAGCCACCGCCACTCCCACGCCGACGGCCGTCGGAACGGCTGCGCCGACCGATACGCCGACGGCGACGGCGACTGCTACGGCCACGGCCACGCCAACAGCCACCGCTGAGCCTGCGCCGGAGCTAGTGCGCATCAATGAGATCCTGTCGGCACCTAAGCGCGTGGACTGGAACCACGATGGCGTGCGCAACGAGGGCGACGCCTGGATCGAGCTCCACAATCCCACCGAAGAACCGGTTGACCTCAGCCTCTGGGTCCTGGATGTTGACGCCGACGCGGACGTCGGAGGCAGGTCACAGGTGGCATACAGGGTCCCCAACGAGACAGTGATCGAGCCTGACGGCTATCTGCTGCTCTTTAGCAGCGAGACGGGGCTCGATCTCACCAAGGGCGCTCTGAGGTTGGTCAGGGACACGATTATCTTCGATGAGGTGGCTCTGCAACGCCAGAGGCCGGACAGCAGCCTCAGCCGAACTAGCGATGGGGAGTGGGAGGCCAGGTCGCTGCCGACACCGGGTGCGGAGAACATCGTGTTGGCGTTGCGCTTGTTGCGAGGGCGATAGGGTATGGCGCCTTGTGATAAGCGCCGGGAGCTCTGCTAGCTCCCGGCGCTTGGTGCACATCGGGGTGCGGAGGCGCTCAGGCGTCGAGGAGGCCGTGACGAAGTCCGAGCGGCAGTGCCGCTGGTCGTTCGCAGCTGCTCTCGATCTGGATGTGTCGTCCCTCTCTGGCGGCGTCGAGGGTAGCCTGCATCACGTCAAGCACGTGGTAGGCCAGTGACCCGCTTGCGCGGTGGTCGCGACCCGAGCGCAGGGCGTAGGCCATGTCGGCGACGCCGATGCCGCGGCTGTTCTCCGCGTAGCCGTGGCTCAAGGGAACGGTGCGCCACTCGGTATCGCCCGCGCGGCGGATGAGCACCGAGCCGCCGAAGCCGTTGGGGTCGGGGACGGACAGCGACCCTTCGGTGCCATAGATCTCGATGCGCGGGAGTTGGCTCGACCAGACATCGAAGCTGGTGATGATCGTGCCGATCGCACCGCTGGCGAACTGCAGTGTGCTGGCGATGTGGGTCGGGGTCTCTACGTCTATGATCGTGCCATAGAGCGGCTTGCTTGTGATCGTGCGTTGTGCGAAGGTGATAGCGGCTTCGCCTGAGACCCGGCGGATCGGCCCCATCATGTTGATCAGCGCTGTCAGGTAGTAGGGACCCATGTCGAACATCGGTCCGCCGCCGATCTCATAGTAGAAGACCGGGCTGGGGTGCCAGCTCTCGTGTCCGTGGCAGAGCATGAAGGCAGTCGCCCCAATGGGCTCGCCGATCCAGCCGTCGTCAATGAGCTTGCGGCACGTCTGGTGTCCCCCACCGAGGAAGGTATCCGGGGCGGCGCCAACGCGGACGCCCTTGTCCTGCGCAGCCAGTAGCAACTGCTTGCCCTGTTCGCGGGTCAGCGTCAGGGGCTTCTCGTTATGTACCGACTTACCCGCTCGAACCGCAGACATAGCCACCGAGAAGTGCGACTGTGGGGTGGTTAGGTTGATGACGATCTGGATCTCAGGATCCGCCAGCAACTCCTCGACTGTGCACGCGCGAGCGACGCCGAACGCCTCAGCCTGTGCCCTTGCGCGCTCGGGGATGAGATCGGCAACCGCCGCGATCTCGAGTATATCGAAAGTCTCTCGTCCATTCTTGAGGTAGATCCCGCTGATGTTGCCACAACCAACGATGCCGACCTTGGTTCTCTCCATGAGCGCGCCTCCTACTTGCTGGCCCAGAGCAGGCCGCGCTTCACGATCTCGAGCGCCTCGGGGACACCGAAGTCCTTGGCGACGTGGCCCAGAGAGGTGTAGAAGACACGGGCTTTGCCGTAGCGGCGCTTCCATACTACCGGCATCACCACACCGTCAATCCACGGACAGATTTCTCCGTTGAACGTCGTCGTCGCGAGCACCTCGTTGGACGGGTCGACGTGCATGTAGTATTGCTCGGAGTGCATGGCGAAGTCGCTTAGGCCAGCCACGAGCGGATCATCGGGTCTAGTGATGTTGACGCGGTAGTCGATCACGCCGCCGGGGTGGGCCACCCACTGTCCGCCGACCATAAACTGGTAGTTGACGTTGTTGCGGAACGAGTCTCCCATACCGCCGTGCCACCCACCGATCCCCACGCCACTCTCGACGGCCTCAAGCAGCCCCTTCTCTTGCTCGTTGGTGATGGTGCCCATCGTCCAAAGGGGAACGATGAGGTCGAGGGACGCCATGATCTCCTTGTTTAGGTACGCATCGAGCGTATCCGAGATCGTCACATCGTAGCCCTGGGAGCGGAGGAAGGGCGCGAAGATCTCTACGCACTGAGCAGGCTCGTGTCCAAGCCATCCGCCCCAGACCATCAAAGCTCTCTTCATCGTATCAGACATGTCATCTCTCCTGGATTCGGGTTAATGTCAGCCACTGCACAGTACCGGCACGCCTTGGCGCGCCGCCGATGCCTTGATCGCATCATACAACCGAGCCATCCGCAAGCCAACCTCAGGGGGGCTGGGGTTGGGGAACTCGCCGCTGCGGACCGCGACAAACTGCTGCCACGCGCCCAGCGAAGGCGGTAGGGTCACGGGCGTGAAGCTGCTTTCGCCCTGACGCTGGATCTCCAGCCACCGGCCCCAAGCACCGGTCCTGAGGATGGCATCGGTGCAGAACACGCGGATGTCCGAGTCGCACGACGTGACCGTCTCTCCGCAGCCGTGGAACGTTACGAGCGCACCGGAGGCCAGCCGCGCGATGATCGCGGCGAGCGTCTCGACCGGGCGCCCGAAGTTGTCAGTCCAGGCGGCGACCTCGACGAACTCTTCGCCGGCCAGATCAGCGACGGTGTTGAGCATATGGGCGCCGGTATCGAACATGAAGCCGCCGCCGGAGATCTCCGGGATCTGGCGCCACTTTCCGCTCGTGCCCGGTCCCCAGCGCTGCCAGATCGTGGCGCTGATGCTGAGGATCTTGCCCAACTCACCGGAGCGCAGGAGCCGTACCGACTCGCGGATCTCGGGCGAAAGGCTGCCGTTGAAGGCTACGCTCAGGAGCCTGCCCGTACGGTCGCGGGTATCGATCAGGCTGCGCGCTTCCTGTGCGGTCATGACCATCGGCTTCTCGAGCAGCACATCAACGCCGGCCTCGAGGCATGCCCGGGCCTGTTCGAAGTGAACCGCGTGAGGCGTGACGATGAACACGGCGTCAAGCGCATAGTCCGCCAGCAGTTTCTCTAGCTTGGGTTCATCTGGAGGTAGCTCGCTCTCAGCGTCCGCGAAGATCCCGGCTGCTCGCGCGATTGCCTCGGGGGCGATGTCGCAGAGCGCCACGATGTCTGTCGTATCCCGTTGCTTGAGGATGTCGCGCAGGTGATTCCGACCCATGTTCCCACAGCCGATGAGCGCCATACGGACTCGTTGTGTCATCGGGCTACCTCCTGTGTTCGGACGCTCGAGCCACCGGATCGACGAATCGGAGTGGGTCGCGGACCATCGCGGCGTAGACTGCGTCCCATAGCGCGCGTGCCTGGATGAGATGGACCCGCGCTTCGAGGACCCTCCCTTGGCGTAGGGCTGGAGCCTCCAGAACCCCAGCGACGCGATCGTAACGTTGCGCCCAGCCATCGAAGCCATGGGTTGTGTAAGACTTCTCAACAGTGTGCCGATCTGCGTAGGTCAGGGAGTAGGTGAGGAGGGACCCAAAGACGTAGGGAGGCAGAACGAGCTCCTCAATGGCGTGCATCGAAGTGTTGGGCCGAAGCCCACAACCCAACATCAGAATCTGGCCGGCAACGGCCCTTAGCTTGCGAAAGGGCGAGGCCTCGCCACAAGGCGTGGTGTCGCTGTCGTGTCCGTCGAGTAGCTCCGAGGTCCGCGGCCCGACGGCGCAGACGGAATGTGTCGGGTGCACACTCCGCTGAGTACCTGGCCTCAAGCGAAAAGCCTCCGGAATGGCGCCCACATTGGAGGGCGTGCGTAGAACGTCGAAGTGCGGGTTCTTCTCCGTCACCCGCTCATAGCTAAGCGCGGGCATCAACAGCGTGCCATCGGGGCCGAGCGCACTCAGGAGGCCGCGAATCACGGTTTCGGGCCCGCCCGGGACGTGGCCCATCGCGCTTAGCGAGCTGTGCACGAGGAGCACGCCGCCCTCAGCGATGCCTACCTGCCGAAGGTCGTATGCGATCCGGTCAGCCGTGGCCTGCGCTTCGGGCTCAATCGGCTGGTCTGGGCGTGGTGCTAACAGGCGCTCGATCATGGGCATCGTCCTAGCGCCGGCTGACGGGCTTCGCCCGATCGAGCTTAGCGAAGAGATCGGCAAAGATCGGATCCCGGTGTACGTGGGTAGCACTGCGGATCAGATGGCGCCGGGCATCGAAGCTCCACGTGCCCTGTTCCGTCACGATCGGGCTATGAACGAGAGACGTGGGCGTCCAGGACTCATTGAGCAGATAAGCGATAGCCGAGATGTCCCAGATCACCTTTGACCAGGCAAAGTGATCGCTATGGTAACCGCGCACAGTCTCAGCGAGGTAGTCGCCGATAGCACCGCGGCCGGCGACGTGGGCATCGAGCTCGGGGATAGTCGTGTGCAGGTGGGAGCAAACGCCCATAACCGGGATCTGGACGAGCGGGACGCCGCAATCAAAGATCACGCGCGCCGCGTCGGGGTCCTGCCAGAGGTTGAACTCCTTCGTGTCGGGCCAATGGAACGCGTGGCCGCCCAGCCAGACGACCACGATCCTTCTGATGATCTCCGGCTCCATAAGGATGGCAGAGGCCACGTTCGTGATGGCCCCGATGGTGGCAACATACAGGGGAGCGTCCTCGGGAGATCGGACCATAGCCCTCGCGATCAGGTCCATCGCAGCCGCGCTCTCACATGCACGCTCAGGGTTTCCGAGGCTATGCGCCGAGCCACGCCGGCTCCAGTTCGCGGCCTTCTGCGACATCGGATCCTCAGGGCCGCCAAGGTAGCGCGTCGAACCACGGAAGACGGCGTCGGAACGCTTGGCGTCGCCTCCTAGCCCCAGTCGGTCCAGGAGCCGGTGGATCTCCTCGTAGCTCTTCTCCATACCGTCCGCAGGGCCACTCGAGCGGTTGTTGAAAAAAGGCGCGGCATAGAGTGCGTGCAGTCGGATCTTCTCCGGCGACAGCAGCGCGTAGACGACAGCGAACTGGTCATCGACCTCGTTGTAGGTGTCGGTATCCAGCACGATATCCACTGGCCCCGTGGGCGGGACTAAGCGCGCGATGCGCCAGGCATCGCTAAGTTCCGGGAATGCCATCCTCGTCTCCTTGTCAGTAGCCACGCTGTTTGCTGACTTCATTGCGCAGGGGGAAGTCACCGCGCACAAACCGCTCGACATTCTCCCTGAAGATACCACGGATCGCTGCGGCTTCGTACTGACTGCCGCCGGCGGCGTGTGGTACGATGATGAGGTTGGGGATATCCCACAATGGGCTGTCTTTGGGCAGCGGTTCCGTCTCGAAGACGTCCAGCGCTGCTGCTGCGAGTCGCCCCGACGACAGGGCGTCGACCAATGCTGTCTCGTCGATTATCCCACCGCGCGAGATCCCCACCAGGATGGCCGAGGGCTTCATCAGCGCCAACTGCTCCGCGCCGATCATACGGCGGGTGTCAGGTGTCAGCGGCACCGTGGGCCACGCGACCCGTTGACGCCGTAGACCTGCAGCCCCTGATCGGGCTTCTCCGCCGGGAGTACATCTACGGCGAGGATGCGCATGCCGAAGGCGCGCGCCCGTTCGGCAATGGCGTGACCGACGGTGCCGTAGCCCACAATGCCCAGCGTGCTGCCCATCAACTCCACCAGCGCGTCACGCTGCTTGCGACCTGCCCACTCGTGGCGTTGCTGATGCTCGAGGAAGGCCTTCATCCCACGGGTAAAACTGAAGAGCATGGCGAAGGTCTGCTCGGCGAGGCAGACTGCGTGCACGCCCCGTGCGTTGGTGAGGATGATGCCACTATCCCTGAGCTCCGGGATGCGCAGGAAGCCATCCACGCCGGTACTCAGGGACTGGATCCAGCGCAGCTTTCTGGCGGCGAGGAACATCTCGCGGGTCAGCCACCCACAATAGGCATCAGCCGCGGCGATCTCGTGATCGACGCAATCCCGATCATCACAGGTGGTGAAGGTGACGTCCGGATGACGACTCTGCAGCTCAGGAATCACCTGCTGCATCTCGAAGTTGTTTGGTCCGATCAGGATGTGCATACTGTGTCTCCTTGGGTGCTGTCCTGTAGGTTGCAGAATCGCCGGACATACCCGGCGTTGATCGCAATCTGATCCTCATACTCCGGGTACATGCCTACGATCACGGCGTCGGTGGGCTTCATGAGGTCGAAGGCTTGCCGGAACGCTTCCTCGACCAGCTCTGGTTGATCACAGAGCCTTCCGGCAGCCAGGATCTTGAAGGCCAGGCAAGGCCTGTCGGTGGCACGCATTACCTTGTACATCCGCGGGGGGTCGCTCTCCAGATAGACCTCCTTGAGCGGTACCGGCACGTGGCCGAGGAGCTGCAAAAGCTGCTCGCGGGTGCGGTGGCGTTCATAGACGCAGCACATGAAGAAATCCACGTCCCAGTTCTCCGAGACGACGTGGTCGACGACGTCAGGGATGTGCGTCGAGATGCCGACGAGGGTCCCCGAATCTCTGATCTTGCGGCAGTACTCGCGAACACGGTCGATCTTGCCCTCGCGCCAGAAGACATCGGTTACCTCGCCATGGTGGGCAACGCCGACGGTGCCGCCCGCGACGAGATCCTCGAGCATCGTAGGGTTATCAGCGGACTCCGACGCCAGTGCCAGGTAGTGCATCTGCCCTCCGGCCTCGACGTAGGTTCTGTAGGCCCGGAGGTTCGGCCCCGGGCTGGACTGCCAGGCATTGATACCCTCGGCCTCGCACTGCTGCAGAAGCGTCTGTATCCGCTCGGCTGTGAAGTAGCGCTTCATCTGCGCGTTCACGAAGCGCGTCAGGTGCGACCCGCCGTTGATCGGGTTAGCGCCGAGGATGAGGCGTGAGAGGCGATAGGGTCCAAAAGGAATAGTGGGTAGCGTACGCTCCATTGGGTCTCCTGGCTCCTGACCTTGCGAAGATCTGTGTACCTTCGCAAGGTTCGTGTGATTGGTCGCGCAGCCTGATCAGTTCGAGTGGCGACTGTCGAACTGACCAAGCGGCGGGGTCAGTTCGGCAGGTAGCGGTGACTGATATAGCCGCCCCTCCATCCGCTTCACCCAGTCCTCGCGAACCCTAGCCAGCGCCTCAGGCTGAGTCAGCAAGTCCAACGCGGTGGTGGCCATCGCCTTGGCCGCGAAAAGTGTTGACTTGTGGGCAATACTGGTGCCGGAGATAGCCGTGTTCTGCCAAGAGTGGCCTGGCGAGCCAACGATGAAGCAAGCAGTGCCAAACTCGACGGTCGGCGTGATCCACGACACCTCTGCGACGTCAGTTGACCCTCCCCCACCTTTGCGTTCCTCACCGAATGGATCGTAGATACGCGTGTTCATATCCACATCGATCAGGTCAAGTGCATCGGGGAGATCGCTCCGCCGCAGGCTAGTGAGCTTCTCGTCGCGGTCGATGCTCTTGCCGAGTTCAGCAGCAAAGGCCAGCTCCTCATCGGTATAGGTCGGGGCGCCGATCTCGCGCATGTTGGCTACCACCAACTCGGCCAAAGGGCGATTGGGGATGGTGTTGTGAGCCCCACTCTGGAACAACACCTTATGGGTTGTGCCTGCCATCAGGTCGGCGCCATCGGCGATGCGTAACACCCATGCGTAATACCGGTCGACCAGGTCTCGCTCAGGTGCGCGCACAT
>JALOOJ010000232.1 GCA_025454475.1 Anaerolineae bacterium | reverse complement strand
CGTGAGGGGATCGTCCACGACGACAACGAAGGGTCTGCTTAGCAGGGCCTGGGCCTGGCTGAGCGCAGGCTCCGCCGTTGGAATCTCGGCTGCAATGGCGTTCGGTTTCAATGAGATTCGGTCGATGCCCTGTTGCAGGGCGTCGATGACCTGCGCTGTGGCTTGATCCACGTCGAGCCACTGGCCTTCCTGGGAAGGCACACCACGCACCTGCCCGCCGGCGACAACCAAATCGGCGTCCTGCGGGGCTGTCGCGATGCTCTCAGCGATAGCCCCGACGTTTGCACGGATGAGCGCGGGGTCGGCAGGAACTACCGAGATCGGAATTGTTACAGGGCGCGGGACTATGACACGCGTGAACCCCAGCCACCAGGGTCGCTCGCGTCCTACGGCGAGGGCCTGAGCTACTGCCGCATCGACCTCGTAGGACTGTCCGACCATCGCCCAGGTGAGCTGCCAGGACTGCGCACCAATCTCGAGAGTGATCCCCTGGCTATCTGGAGAGGCCAGCCTGGATGAGAGCCGGTCACGCGCTGCTATGCGGGTGAGGCCGCCAACATCGAGCGCACCTGTCATGAGTCCACCCGACGCGTCGTCGATCGCTACGCCCGGGTAAATGCGGTTGCGGTAGTCGTCGGCTAGAACAAGCGCGCCGGTCACACCAGTCACAACCAGCAGCACCAGCATAATTAGCACCAGGACCCGAACTGCTCTCACCAGACTACCTCCCCTGTCTGCCAAAGGTCAGGTCGCCATTATACCTGTGCCGCGGGCCCTTCGGCAAGGGCAATCGGCTCCCCGCGACTGCGGGACCCTGATTGCTGCCGCACTCGGTATCACTTGGCCCATTCCGATTTCGATCCTATAGGGAGTGCGTAGCACCTCGTACCTGCCCAGGATCGATAACCCTGATGGCTACCTCGGCACGCGCCAGTCCGATTCCGCTTGCACCTCCGGCAGCTTCTGCGCGGACGTGGATCTCTCCCGCTTTCTCTCCCGCCTTGACGACGATCAGGCACCTGCCGCGATAAGCGCGACGCTGGTTGCCGCGATATGATTCATCGGTCGCGGGGTTGGCGCTGCCTACGGCGGCAAGGGTCCCGGCGCCCGAGACGGTGAAGAGCAACGCGTCATCGGAGGCGGGGTGCGTGCGCCCAGAGGCGTCCACGATCTCGACAGCGATGAAGCAGAGATCGTCGATCGCAGCCGTCAGCGTATCGCGATCCGGGGTCAGGCGGATGCCGATAGGAGTGTCGACCGTGCAGATCGAGCATTCGGCGACACGCTGGCCGTCCTTGAACCCGACGGCTTGCACGACGCCGGGCGCATAGGGAACGTCAAAGGTGGCAATGAACTCCTGCTCGCGGCGGGCAGGTTGTGTTCCCAGCGACTCCCCGTTGAGCCGCAGCTCGACCTCCTCGCAGGCTGAATAGACGTCTACCTGGAAGCGCTCACCCTCCCGACCTGGCCAGGTCCAGTTGGGCCACACCTCGGGCCACGCCCAGTACGTGAGACTGGGCACTTTGCCATCAGGCACGGGGTCGTGGACAGCAATGTAGAGCTCCTCACCGCTTCGCCACAGGATATCGCGGTAATAGGATTGCGGGCGCTTGAACCCGCACAAGTCGATATCGCCGCAGTTGGCCTGATTCCAGGGATAGTCCCCGAGGAAATTCGTCAGGGTCGCATCGAAGTGGGTGCGTCCGATGCCCGCCTCGCCCAGGTAGTCAAGGGATGTCCAGACGAAGTCGCCGATGACGTAGGGGAACTGCTCGACGCTCTGCCAGTGCTGGAACGCTTCGCGCGCGGTCGACTCTGTGCCGCAGATGATCCTCTCAGGATGTCGCTCGTGGTCCGGTCGATACTGGCGGCCCTGGTAGTTGTAACCACAGACATCGAGGGCAGCAAAGACGGGGTCGGTGTTGGCCCACTGGGGGTCGTGACCAACCCCAAACCCATTGATGGCCGATGTAACTGGCCGCGTTGGATCGAGTGTGCGGATATGCCCCGCCAGTCGCTGCGCCCACTCAGCCCCGTCGGACGTGCCATCTCTTTCACCGACCTCGTTGCCGATCGACCACACAATCACGCTGGGATGGTTACGGTCGCGAAGGACCATACTCTCCAGGTCGCGTTGCCACCAGTCGGGGAAGGAGGTGTGATAGTCGTACGGGTTCTTCCCCTCGCGCCAACAGTCGAACGCTTCGTCCATCACAAGCATCCCCAGTCGATCGCACGCATCGAGAAAGGCGGGCGCAGGCGGGTTGTGAGCGCAGCGGACGGCGTTGTACCCACTCGCCTTGAGGATTTCGACCTTTCGCTCCTCCGCTCGGTCGTAGGATGTGGCGCCCAGGACGCCATTGTCGTGGTGTACGCAGCCTCCGCGCAGCAGTGTTGGCTTCCCATTGAGCAGGAAACCTCTTGCCGCACTGAAGTCGAGGCTGCGGACGCCGAAGGGCGTTGTCGCAGTGTCGATTATGGCTGAGTCGACCACCACCTCGGTTTCCAGGCTATAGAGGCTCGGATTATCGGGACTCCAGAGTCGGGGGGCCGTTAGCGTCACGGCCTGGGTGAAGGCTGTTCTCGTGCCGGGCTCCAGGGAAGACGACGACTCTGCGCTTGCCAGGACGACGCCCTCGGGCGTCACGATGTGTGACCACAGCGTCACGACCTGGGGATGGTCATCTTCGTTGACCACGACGGTTTCGACATCGACTTCTGCCTGGTCCGCGCTGACGTCAGTCGTGGCTACATAGGTACCCCAGGGCGCAACGTGGACAGGGCTAGAGACCATCAACCAGACGTGGCGGTAGATGCCCGAACCGGAGTACCAGCGGCTGTTGAGCTGGCAGGCATTGTCTACGCTGACCTGCAGGACGTTCTGCGCTCCGATCCTCAGGTATGCTGTGATGTCATAGTAGAAGGACGTGTAGCCGTAGGGATGGCGGCCCAGGAGATTGCCGTTGAGCCAGACCTCGGCGTTCATGTAGACGCCCTCGAACTCGATGAACACGTGTTTGCCGGACCAGGTCTCAGGCGCCTCGAATGTCTTCTGGTACCACCCGCGGCCCATCTGGAAGTACCCGCCGGATGCCCTACTGGGAGCGTCGGGCTTCCGCTCCAGCTCGATGGACCAATCATGGGGCAGGTCGAGCAGGCGCCAGCCGGATACGTCCGGCTCGCGCCGTCGACCACCGGGCGGATCTCCCAGGTGGAAACGCCAAGCACGATCGAAGGATAGCCTTTTCATCGGGTAGCTCCTTTTGCCTGGGGTCAGAGGACCCCATAGGTGTTGTAAACCTCACGCAGGCGCTTACCTTCAAGGAGGTCTTGGCGAGACAGAGACTCCTTCCCTACCTTCTCCTGCGCGAGTCGCAGCACATCGAGCTCAACGGCTCGGGGAATAACAACGATGCCATCAAAGTCGGCGAAGACCAGATCACGCGGATGCACGAGGACGTCGCCGCAGCGCACCGGCACGTCGTAGGCCACGACCCTGCCGCGGCCCATCGAGTCGAGGGGGCGGATGCCCGCATAATAGACCGGAAAACCCATCTCGATGATGCGCACACAGTCGCGTACCTGGCTATCGCACACACATCCGGCTACGCCCTTGGCCTTGGCCAGCGTCGACATCAGCTCGCCCCAGGGAGCGTTGGTGCCAGCGAAGTCGGTAGAGTGCACAACGACGTCTCCCGCGCCGAGCGAATCCATAGCTTCGATCTCCATCCCGTAGGGATCCTCCTGAATGACGTAATCGATCGGCATCCACTGGAAGGTTCGGGCACGGCCCACGAAGCCGCATGCGCGTATATCGGGAAGCAGAGGACGCAACCGCTGGTGCATCGCCTGCTCACGGTAGCCCAGCGAGTCGAGGATGTCGCAGACCACAGGCACGTACAGAGACTTCCTAACGAACTCAGCCATTGACTTATCAGTTTCGAGCACGTTGTCCTCCCTTTGGGACGGGGTACGCGATCCCGTAGGGGTTCTCGCGGGTGTCGTTTTGGTCCGACGTGCAGATTGTGAAGGCGCCGGTCCTGATCAGAAGCTCGCTGCTCCTGATGGGGGGCACTGGTACGTCGACCCAGGCGACCTTCTGGATGCCCTGCAACTGCAGCGCCTTCATCTGCTTACCCCAAGCAGGGCTAGGGAATCCCGCGACAGGATTCCATCGATGGTCTCGTTGGTGACCCGGGGAAGGCCGCTTGACCCGATGATGCCGTTGATGGACCGGAAGCCGTCTATCGATTCCTGGGTTCCGGCGAAGGGATAGTCGGTGCCAAACAGCAGCTTCCGCGTTACCCCGTATTCCTGGGCCGCGATGAGCATGTTGTAGAACTGCCACGGCCGGTAGAAGAGCGCTGAGAGATCCGAATAGACGTGCGGATGCTTGCGGATCACGGCCAGGCACTCGTCGTAGAAGGGATGACCCAAGTGAGCCAACACTATACGCAACTCCGGGTGCTGAATGGCGACCTCGTCCCAAAGCCACGGCCTGCTCACGCCAAGGGGCGCAGCCCGGTTGTACGTGGTGCCTGTGTGGGTGATGATCGGCAGGCCACGTGACTCGCAGTAATCATAGACTGGCGCACAGCGCGGATCGCGGGGATCGAATCCTGCATAGATCGGCCCCAATTTGAGTCCCCTTAGCCCCAGGTCCTCGATGGAGTGCGTGAGTTCGTCCATGTAACTCGGCCCGGTGGGATCACAGCTGGCGAAGCCTACAAGCTTCCCGGGGGCGCGGGCCACGAAATCGGCGATATAGGCGTCAGGTACCCAGTATCCGGTGAGCAAGCCCTTGAGGCCGAAGACGATAACCCGGTCGAAGGGCGCCATATCCGCCATGAAGGCGTCGTACTGGACCGTCAGATCGAGCGGATGGCCCCGCGACAGGTCTGCTTCGTGAACGGTCGCCAGGTTGAAGTGGAGTGCCTGGGCCCATGCGTGCGTATGCACGTTCTGCATCGCTGGTCTCCTTCACTGCAGGACGCTGTAGGGCTTGACCGCGCCGCGCCCGCGCATGGGGTCTATTCTCTCTGCGTAGACGTTACCGACAGCCTGACCCCAGAAGCCATCGAGTCGGCGGCACAGGTGATCGAACCCAGCACCCGGGGTTTCCTGCACTGCAGTCTCCTGGGAGATGTACGAAGCGAGCAGGGCGATCCTCTCATCTTCGAGATGGCCGATGTCGGCAAAGTGAATGGTCGGATAGATGACAGAGTTGTTAGGCGCGACCACAAAGACAGCCGGGGGCTCGGAGTGCGGCGGCGATACCGTCGGTCC
>JALOOJ010000231.1 GCA_025454475.1 Anaerolineae bacterium | reverse complement strand
CCCTGCTGAAGCGCTTCGCGATACGCTTCCTCGCGAGCGCTCACCTCGTAGTTGGCGAGGATTGCGTCGGTGGCGATGCGCTCAATCTCGGCGCGCTGCTCCGGGGTGACGGCCCCGGTGTAGTTGAAGTCAAAGCGCAGCCGGTCAGGTGCGACGACCGATCCGGCCTGCTGAACCTGGCTCCCGAGAACCTGGCGGAGCGCCTTGTGCAGCAGGTGGGTGGCGGTGTGGTTGCGGCGGATGTCCCAGCGGCGCTCGATGTCGACCTGGGCAGTCGCGGCGTCACCCACGCGGGGCGACCCCGATACGACCTCGCCGATGTGCACAACCAGACCCTCGGTGGGACGGCGTACATCGGTGACCTGCACTTCCCAGCCTGGGCCGATGATGCGCCCTATATCGGAGACTTGGCCGCCCGATTCGACATAGAAGCAGGTGTTCTGCAGCGCAATCTCGACCGCATCGCCGGGTCCGGCATCTTCGACGATGTCGTCGCCCTTGAGGAGGGCCACGACCCGCGTCTGCAGCTCCGTTCCGCTGTAGGGATCCTGCGCAAGGTCCCACGCCCCGCGCTGAGTTCGGATCCAGTCGTGGAGCACGGGATAGACCTGGGCGTGGGCATCAGCCTCCATCTCGAAAGCACCGGCGGCCCGGGCTCGGGCGCGCTGGCTCTCACGCGCGGCGCGATAGCCTGCCTCGTCAACCGTGAAACCCTGTTCCAGGGTAATGTCGCGCGTGACTTCGAAGGGCAGGCCGAGCGTGTCGTGAAGGAAGAATGCCTGCTCGCCTGAGATCGAGGTCAAGCCCGCACTCCCAGCGGAATCTATTATCTCCTGCAGCCGCGAGAGGCCCTGGTCCAGTGTGCGCAGGAAGCGCTGTTCCTCGCCAAGGATGGTGGCCTTGATGAAGTCGACACGTGCGGGCAGCTCGGGGAAGACGTGGCCCATACGCTGGATCACGGTACCGGCGAGCGTGGCCATAAATGGCTCGGTAAGGCCAAGCGTGCGGCCAAAGCGCACCGCACGGCGCAGGACCATACGCAGCACGTAGCCGCGTCCATCGTTGGCGGGCATCACACCGTCACCGATGAGGAACGTGACCGAGCGAATGTGGTCGGCGATTACACGATAGGCGACGAGGTTTGCCTCACGCTGGGCATCGGTGTGCCCGGCAAGCGCCTGTGTCTTCTCGATGATCGGCCAGAAGAGGTCCGTGTTGTAGTTGGCGTCCTTGCCCTGCAGTTGCGCCACTACGCGCTCGAAGCCCATGCCGGTGTCGACGTGCTTGGCGGGTAGCGGCTCGAGTTGGTCGTTGCCCAAGCTGTTGTACTGGATGAAGACGAGGTTCCAGTACTCGGTGTAGCGTGGGCAGTCGCCGTTGACCTCACAGATGTGTCCCGGCACGCCCTGTTTGTCGCAGGCTTCAGGGCCACGGTCGTAGTGGATCTCGCTGTTGGGGCCACAGGGGCCCGTGTCGGCCATCATCCAGAAGTTGTCTTTGCGGCCGACGTAGAGGATGTGGCTCGGATCGATGTCCGTCTCGCTGCGCCAGTAACCAGCGGCCTCGTCGTCACGGGGTAGATCGCCCTTGTCGTCCTCAAATACCGTGGCCCAGAGGCGGCTCTTCTCCAGGCCATAGACCTGTGTCAGAAGCTCCCATGCCCAGGCGATGGCTTCCTTCTTGTAGTAGTCGCCAAAGGACCAGTTGCCCAGCATCTCGAAGAAGGTGTGATGCGTGCCATCGCGGCCCACCTCCTCCAGGTCGTTGTGTTTTCCGGAGACGCGCATGCATTTCTGGGTATCGGCGGCACGCGTGTAGGGGCGTGTCCCGGTTCCCAGGAAGACGTCCTTGAACTGGTTCATGCCGGCGTTGGTGAAAAGCAGCGTTGGGTCGTCCTGAGGGACGAGACTTGCGCTTGGCACGATCGTGTGCCCACGCGCGGCAAAAAAGTCCAGGTAGGCCTGTCGGATGCGGTCAGCGGTCCAGTTCGCGGTCATGGGTGCTCCTCGTTACGGTACGAATCGGCGCACGGCGCGAAGACGCACTCGGCGCGTTGGATTGTGCATTGTAGCGAGATTGGGGGCTTAGTCAAACCTTGGGGGAGCGCCGAAGCCACCAGCGTCGTAGCGTCATCGGGTCAGTGTACTCATGGCGACTGCCTGCTGAGCGCTGTTTACCCCAGCCCTGTGGTGATTGCATAGTGAGCCGCTTGGGCTAGACTGCCCCCGCACCTCGAAGGAGGACAGGTATGGAACTCGTGTTCGCTCCGATGGATCGCGAGGCCGCTCTTGACATCCTGACCTGGCGTTATCCGCCTCCGTACGATGTCTATGGCCTTGACGTCGATCCTGCGCAGCGCGAAGGCAACGTGACCTATATGGTAGATCCGGCCAAGCGCTTCTACGCAATGCGCCGAGGAGAGCTTGTGGTCGCGTTCTGCTCGTTTGGTGCAGATGCTCAGGTGCCGGGCGGTGAGTACGGGGGCGAGAGCCTTGATATCGGTCTCGGCCTGCGTCCGGAGCTGACGGGGCAGGGACACGGGCACATCTATGTGAGCGCCGTGGTCGACTTCGCCTGCGAGGCTTTTGGGCCACGGTCACTGAGAGTGACGGTCGCCGAGAACAATCGCCGTGCTTTTCGGGTGTGGCGGAATGCAGGATTCGAGCCATTCGCGCGCTTTGCCGGGCCCGACGGCAAGACGGTATATCTGACGATGGTGCGGGCAGTGGCCGGGGAGACCGCCCACAGTGCGGTTCCCTGATGTGAACTCGCCTTTACAGGCCATCGCTGGTACACTTGGTCGTATGCGCCACCTGATCTTCCTGCTCTCGATGTTGGCAGTCCTTGGACCTATGGCATGCACAAGCACCCCCGTTCCGGCGGCGCCTACGGCACAGCCTACGCCGGCGCCCTCGGCGACTCCCGCGCCGACTTGGACGCCGACACCGTCGCCGACTCCTACGCCGGTTCCGCCCGCGCGGCTGACGGTCGACTGGCCCGACGCTGTGTCGCCGCTCTTCCCGGTGCCCATCGCGGTGTCGCTGGTGCCTCCCTATGGGATGGTCGCTAACGCGACGATCACTGCGACGGTGATAGACCCCGAGGCTCAGGTGTATGCCACGTTCGACCTGACCGAACGTCGAGGCGATCGGTACGGAGCCCCTGACGGTCTGTCGCTGCCGTTCGCGCCGCTGCCGGGCTACTGGTGGCTGATCGTGCACGTAGACTCGGCGCTCCCGGTGGTGGGCGACCCCGCGCTCTTCTTCGAGATCGAGCCCGTGGCGCTCCACGATCTGAGCGCGGTGCTGCCCGGTGAGGTGACTCTGAACGTGCCCCAGGCATTCGCGGAGGTCGTGGCGCAGGGCGACTCCGGCGCCGGTGGTCGAGTCTGGACCTTTGGACGCGGTGAGGTCGGCCTATGGTGGGCACCGGGGCCCGCGGAGGCGCTCTCGGTGAGTGGCGCCCTTGTCCTCTTGGAGGCGACCCACGCCGCCGACGGACGCTTTGGCGCACCTCCGGCGCTAACAGAGGCGCTGCCCACAACCTGGCAGGGCGCACCGGCGTTTGAGTTCCCTGAGGTATGGCCCGGAGCCGCGGGTGGACCGGGGCGCACCTGGGTGATCAAGGCCGCCGACCACACCCTCTATGCGCTCAGGGTCCGCGCGCTTGGGGCC
Source organism: Anaerolineae bacterium (assembly GCA_025454475.1). Taxonomy (GTDB): domain Bacteria; phylum Chloroflexota; class Anaerolineae; order B4-G1; family SLSP01; genus PWVB01. The sequence continues at coordinate 1,617 of JALOOJ010000231.1, read as the reverse complement.
GATGCGATCCCTGCGTTGCACGCGGAGGTGGCGCAGACGTTCGGATTCGTCGAGACGGGTCCATAGGGCATTCATAGATTCGACCGTTCTAACCTGTCGATCCACAACCTGGAGGGAGAGCATGAACGATAGGGATACTCTGGCACTGTATGAGATGGCGAAGGCGCGGTACGCCGAGGCAGGCGTCGACACGGATGCTGCTCTGGCGGCGCTCGCGGCGGTGCCGATCAGCCTGCACTGCTGGCAAGGCGACGACGTGGCTGGCTTCGAGAGGACTGGCGGAAACATCGGAGGAGGGCTCGCCGTTACCGGGAATTATCCCGGCAAGGCGCGCACCGCTGACGAGCTGCGCGCTGACCTCGACAAGGCGTATAGCCTGATCCCGGGAACACACCGGCTCAATCTCCACGCGATCTATGCGGAGACCGGGGGTGTGGCGGTGTCGCGCGATCAGCTTCAGCCCGAGCACTTCGCCGGGTGGATCGACTGGGCAAAGTCCAACGACCACGGCCTGGACTTCAACCCAACGCTCTTCGCGCACCCGCTAGCCGACGACGGCTTCACGTTGTCAAGCCGCGACGCGGGCGTCCGTACCTTCTGGATCGACCACTGCATCGCCTGCCGCAAGATTGGCGCAGCAATGGGCAAGGCTCTGGGCACGCCCGCGGTGACCAATATCTGGATCCCCGATGGCTACAAAGACCTACCTGTCGACCGCGAGATGCCCCGCGTGCACCTGCGCGATGCGCTCGACGCGGTCTTCGAGGAAGCCCTTGACCCGCGCTACAACCTTGACGCGGTCGAGTCAAAGCTCTTCGGCATCGGCTCGGAGAGCTATGTCACGGGCTCGCACGAGTTCTACTTGGGCTACGCGATCACGCGCAAGAAGCTGCTGGCGATCGACTCAGGCCATTTCCATCCCACGGAGAACATCTACGACAAGATCTCGGCAGTGATGCTGTTCCTGGACGAGATCCTGCTTCACGTGAGCCGCGGCGTTCGCTGGGACAGCGATCACGTCGTCGTCCTTTCCGATGACCTGCGCCTGCTGATGCACGAGCTGGTGCATGCGAACTACCTTGCTCGGACGCACATCGGGCTCGATTACTTCGACGCGAGCATCAACCGCGTTGCGGCGTGGGTGATCGGCACGCGAGCCACGCTGCAGGCGCTGCTGCAGGCGTTCCTGGAGCCGATCGAACGGCTGCGGCAGTTCGAGGCAGAGGGCGACCTCACGCGCCGACTGGTGCTGAGTGAGGCCGCCAAGGGGCTGCCGTGGGGGCCGGTGTGGGATTATTACTGCATCCAGCAGGGCGTACCCGTCGCGCCATTCTTCATGCATGAGATCATGGCCTATGAGGCCGCGGTGCTCTCCAAGCGCTGATCCCCTCTGAGGTGCCGGAGACTTTGGGCGTCGGAACGCCTGGGAGTCCCCGGCACCTGAACCAAGCCAGCCCCCGGAACGTGCCGGTGAAGCGCCTCAGAAGGCGTCAGAACGTCGCCGACACTGGAGACGGTCGCCAGCACAGCGGACGCGAAGTCAGCCAGCTACACGTGGCAGGTTGCCACGAATGCGCTTGAGGCCGTAGAAGCCGTTCATCGCCGCCGACATCCAGA
>JALOOJ010000230.1 GCA_025454475.1 Anaerolineae bacterium | reverse complement strand
CCAAGGTCGGCATCGAGTGCGCCCTCGATGTCGCGCGGCGGAGCAAGTCGCGGGGCGCGCGCGTGTGTGACCGCCGTGACCGCAACCACGCCCGGCCAGCGGTTGTCGCCAGGGAGGCGGACGGCGTGGGAACGCCCCCACGTCTTTGGCCGCGGGGCGGTGGGGTCGGTTTCATGCATGGTCGCTCTCGATCGTGGTGAACCTATTGTAGCGGCCGCTGGTCAGCGGCCGTCCTGGGTGGGGGTGGCCGTGCCCCCACCCGCCCGCGGCCGATGGCCATCGGCCGCTACGATGAGCTGTGCGGGTGTGATGGCGCCCGGGTCAGTGGCGATGCTGAAGCGGACGAACGGGCGGCCTGTGGATCGGGAGCTGTTCGAGCGGGTGCTGCGGCGGGAGGTCTTCCTGTCGTTGTAGCGGGTGGGGGGTAGCGGCCGCTGGTCAGCAGCCGTCTTGGGTGGAGGGTCCCTTCCCGTACGGGACGCAGGCTGAAGCCTGCGGCTGCGAGGACAAACGCAAGGGCCCCCGCCCACCCGCGGCCGATGACCATCGGCCGCTACGATGAGCTGTGCGGGGTGTGACGGCGTGGGCGATCGCCGTCCACCGCTGCGGTGGGGTGTGGCCGTGGTACGCTCGGCGTCCGGGAGGGCGGCATGAAACCAGTGCGATTGCTGCCGGTTCGGCATCAGGCGCCGGTGTGCGCGTCGTTCGCGAGCCTGGGGGCGGTGCGGGAGTTCGAGCGGGCGATGCGGGTGCACCGGGCGCACACCGAAGGGTACGCGGTGACGCCGCTGGACGGGCGGGTGGACGGGGACTACGAGGTGCGGGGTCCGAGTGGCGGGTCGTACATCGTCGACCTGGTGGACTCGAGCCGCCGGCACGACGCCTGCACCTGCCCGGACTTCCTCGGCAACGAGCTGGGCACGTGCAAGCACTTGGAGGCGGTGCGGCGGATGCTGCAGGCCGCGGGACCACGGAGCCGCGCGGGCACGCTGCCGCCGGCGCCGCGCGAGGTCACGATCACGGTGGCGGCGGAGGGGTCGCTGGGCCTGCAGGTGTGCGGGCCGTTTGCCTCGCGGGCGCTGCGGGAGCTCGGGTTCGGGGAGGTGAGCCGGGACGGGTTCCTCTCGATCGGTGCGATGGAACGTCTGAGCGCCGGCCGAGTGGACGGGGTTCGAGTCGTCCACGCCGCCGCGGAGGCACACCGGCGGTTGCGGGCTCGGGTCTGGCGGGACGAGCGCTCCGAGCGCTTCCGGGCGATGGTGGCCAGCGGGCAGGCCGGGGTGGACGTGCTGTCCCAGCCGCTCTTCCCGTACCAGCGCGACGGCGTGCTGCACCTCGGCGCGCAGGGACGGGCGCTGCTGGCCGACGACATGGGGCTCGGCAAGACGGTGCAGGCGATCGCGGCGTGCGAGGTGCTGATGGCGAGGGGCGAGGCGCAGCGGGTGGTCGTGGTCACACCGGCGTCGCTCAAGCACCAGTGGGCGCGGGAGATCGAGCGCTACGCCGGGCGGCAGGCGGTGGTCCTCGAGAAGGGGAAGGCGGCACGCCGGGCGGCGCTGCGGTCGGACGCACCGTACAAAGTGCTGTCCTACGAGCTGACGTGGCGGGAGCTGCCAGGGCTGCGCGACCTCGACGCCGACGTGCTGATCCTCGACGAGGCGCAGCGCGCGAAGAACTTCCGCACCCGCACGGCGGCGACGCTGCGGGCGATCCCGTCACGGTTCCTGTTCGAGCTCACCGGGACACCCGTCGAGAACCGCCTGGACGACCTGTACTCGCTCCTGCAGCTCGTGGACCCGGACGTGCTGGGGCCGCTGTGGCGGTTCAACCTCGAGTTCCACAAGCAGGACGAGAAGGGGAAGGTCCGGGGCTACAAGAACCTGGGCGAGCTGCGCGCGCGCATCGCGCCGGTGGTGCTGCGGCGGCGCAAGGAGGAGGTGCTCACCCAGCTCCCGCCGCTCGTGCAGCAGACGCGGTACATCCCGCTCTCGAAGGTGCAGAAGGGGATGGAGGAGGACCACCGGGCGAGGGCGGCGCGCTACATGGCGCTGGCCGAGAAGCGCCCGCTGCGGCAGGAGGAGATGCAGCGTCTGCAGATGGCGCTGTTGAAGGCACGGCAGGCGTGCAACGCGGCGGTGCTGTGCGACCCGGGCAGCCCGGAGCAGAGCGCCGGCAAGCTCGACGAACTGGAAGCGCTGATCGAGGAAGTCGTCGGGCAGGGCACGAGCAAGGTGCTGGTGTTCTCCGAGTGGGTGGAGATGCTCAAGCTGGCGGCGGCGCGGCTGGACGCGATGGGCGTGGGATGGGAGATGCTGCATGGTGGCGTGCCCTCGGAGCGGCGCCCGGCGCTGCTCGACCGTTTCCGGGCCGATCCAGAGCTGCGGGTTCTGCTGTGCTCGGACGCCGGCGGGGTGGGGCTCAACCTGCAGGTGGCCAACTACGTAATTCACCTCGACCTGCCGTGGAACCCGGCACGGCTCGACCAGCGCACGTCGCGGGCGCACCGGCTGGGGCAGTCGCGGGGCGTCTCAGTGACGTACCTGTGCGCCGAGGAGGGCATCGAGCGCGGCATCGAGGGCACGCTGGCCGGGAAGCGCGCCGTGCGGGCGGCAGCGCTGGACCCGACGAGCGACGTGGAGGAGCTGCCGGCTCCGTCGTTCGCGATCTTCCTGCGCGAGGTGCAGCAGGTGATGGAGCGCCTGGCAACGCCGGGCCGGGACGTGGAAGTGGTCGAGGGCGGGGCAGGCGAGGAACCCGTGGCCGCGGCTGCGGTGGCTCCCGAGGCACCCGTCGCTGACGCCACGATGCCTGCTGACGCCAGGGAGGAAGAGCGTGGAGTGACACCGGAGGTAGGGGAGGCAGCCGAGGTGCCGTCGCCAGAAGTGCTGCGCGCCCCAGGGGCTGGCGCAACCGTCCATGCTGGTACCGGCCTCGCGGGTCGTGCCCGCAACCGCCTGAAGCTGGCGACGGTGGTGCTAGCGGCAGGGTTCCCGGCCGATGCGGTGCGGGCGGCGTACGAGGCACTCGCCTCGGCGATTGGTGGTCTTCTGGGTGATGCCCTGCCGCGCAGCCACGCCGCGCTGGTGGCGGCCGTCTACCGTGAGCTGCTGCCAGCCGGGCGGCTGGCGGCCTCGGCGCCGGCGGCGTTGGCGCGCTTGCACGACCTCATGTCGATCGAGGACGAGGGTATCGAGGTGGACCGGACCCTGGCCTCCGAGGCGGTGGACGAGGCGGAGAGCTGGGTCGCCCGCCTCGTCCCGTAGCGACCACTCCCTCTCGGTCTTGAGGTGGGCGCCGTACTCCGTGTGGCGCATCCGGGTGCTCTGCGGCTGGCCGGCGGATTGCACTTGCGTTTGAGGTGCCCTGAGGTCCACGCCCGCCGTGGACTACGGTGCGAACGGTCCCACGCCCACTTCTGGAGCGTGACTTGGTGTGATTGGGTGGCAGCCCGTACGGAGCAGGCTGGGCTGAGGGGAGCAGGCTCGGGAATTGCACGGTCGGTACCTTGAATGGGTCCGTGCCCATGATCCGGCGTGATGGTGTGGGCGAATAGCCAGATCGCGAGCTCGGGCCCAGCGGGTCATTACCTGGCTGCGATGCCGGACCGCGCTTCTCCTGGGTGTTGCCTGCTCCAAGGGACACCCAGTTTCCCGCACGATGTCCACCACTGGTGTCGTTGGTCTGGGCGGGGGCCTGACCCGGCAACCAGCTCGGCGATTCGTGCCAGGCAGTCAACGCTGCCCACGCCGCTGCGCGATTCCGGGCGCAAGGCTCTCGCCACTTGGAAAGGTCGAGCAAGAGGGGGCGGGAACCGGGCATCGGAGTACCTTCCGGTGACCTTGGTGATGATTCCAGCGACCAGAAGAACCGACATGGCTCGGAGCGCGATACAAGACACTAGCCGCAAACACCCGCTCCACCGCCATTGTTCTGACAGAACGGCCTAGACAGGCGTCCCCGCCAAGCCCACGGCTGGGATAGGTCAGCGACCTGGGAACCCGTCCCGAAGAGTACTCTGGATTTCCGGCCAGGGAATGAAGTCCCTCTCAAACGTGAGCTCAAAGGATGGTGTGCTCCAGATCAGGTCTGACAAGAGCGCGAAGTTGGCCTGCCGCTCCGAGGTCGTGACTGCTCGAAGCAGAAGGCCTTGCTCCTGCAGAATCAAGCGCAAGACGTGGTGCCGAGAGGCTGATTCGAGCCGATGACTGACACCTTGTCTGAGCAGGAAGACGGCCCGGGGCGCGGCGACGATGGCGCCGTCAGCGATCTGTGTCACTGGCGCGCGTCCAACCTTGAGTCCGGTAGGAGATCGTCGGACGATGATCCGCTCGTCGCCCACCACGGCATAGCCCCACGACGAAGCGTGTTTCGCGACGGTTGTCTTCCCTCCTCCGGAAGGTGCCACAAACAGCCATGCCCCATCTTGTTCTTGTGACACGACACAGGAGGCATGGACAGTCGTCGCCTCCAGGCTCGGAAGCAGGCACTCGAGGGAAACCTTGATCCCGTAGTCTGGACGCTGCCGGAACCAATCCGCCACATGGGGCAAATGGACGCTGAGGCTAGCTTCACGCCGGTATCCATCGAAAAGAAAGCAGATTCCATTCTCGATTCTCAAGACGGTCTTAGGGTGAGATGCTGCCGCGAGTAGTCGTTCGTGGGAAAAGGGCACGCCGGCGACAGTCCCCCCGGGAGGCGTCAGGATCTGCTCTGGGCGAAGGCCCGTTGCGAGAAGCTCTGGGAAGCTGGAGGTCTGGACGGGAAGAGGGTTCCCCTCACCAACCGTGATCGCGAAGGGGATGGTCTCAAGCGCCTCGGTGGTGAGCGGACCAGCCTGCAGACCTTGCAGCTTGGCGGAAAGGGGAATCGCGAACTCGAAGCGGAATTCGACGCGCAGTCCTGCAACATCGAGATAGAAGCTCGGCACACTAGTCCTCTCAGTTTGGGTGAGTCGCCAGAAGATAGGTCCGTGGTGGACAAACAACAAGGGCGGTTGGCTCGAGCCAACCGCCCCGCGAAGCCATCAGCCTGAAGCTACCCTCGTGGTGGTTTCTCACCTACACCGTTTCCAACTCCGCAGACTGGCGGGAGCCCCTGTCCGCCCTGCGCGTATTCGCCAACATTGCAGGCGAAGCCGACCCTTTCGCCAGCATTGCAGCCGGTGTTTGCGCCTGCGCCCGGGGTGCAGGTAAGAGGGAACGAGTAGGGCCCGGCCGAGAGACCGTTGTTGCAGTTAACATCGAGGTTGTCCTGTCCTGCTGCAGTACTCACCATGCAATCACTCATTGTCGGCTTGCTGAACTTCCGCTT
>JALOOJ010000229.1 GCA_025454475.1 Anaerolineae bacterium | reverse complement strand
TATGCCTCAGGAGATCACCCTAAAGGTCAACGGTAGCGACCATCGTGTCCTGGTCGAGCCGGCGACACCCCTGATCTATGTGCTCCGCAATGACCTGGGCCTGAAGAGCGCCAAACTGGGCTGCGGCCTGGGGCAGTGTGGCGCGTGTAAGGTGCTTGTCGATGGTCGGGCGACCCATGCGTGCCAGACACCGGTCGGGTCGGTCGCGGGGCGCGAGGTCACGACGCTGGAGGGCCTTGGGACCCCCGATGCTCTGCATCCCCTGCAGCAGGCTTTCATCGATGAGGACGTGGTCCAGTGCGGGTTCTGCGTCTCGGGGATGATTATCGCCGCCAAAGCCCTGCTCGATCGGATTCCCCACCCCACGGACGCCGAGATACGGTCGGAGATGAGCCCCAATCTGTGCCGCTGCGGGACGTACGATCGGGTGCTTCGCGCCGTGCGCCGTGCGGCGGGCGACCCCGAGGCAGCGCCGGTCTTTGAGCAGAGGGTTCTGAGCGATCTGGATGCTTCCTGTGACGCGGTCACTCTGCCGCGCCCGCTCGTGCAGACGCCCGACCTCGACGCGTGGGTGCGCGTCAATACCGATGGCACGATCACGCTCTTCACCGGCAAGGTGGAGCTGGGCCAGGATATCCGGACCTCTGTGGCGATGATCGGCGCCGATGAGCTGGATGTCTCCCTCGAGCGCATCCGGGTGGTGATGGCCGACACGGCCCAATCGCCCGATGAGGGGTACACGGTAAGCAGCATGTCGCTGGAGACCTCTGGGAACGCCATCCGTTACGCCACGGCCGAGGTCCGGCGGCTCGCCCTCGATGTGGCCGGCTCGCCCTCGATGTGGCCTACGAGGAGCTCGAGGCGCCGCGCGACCGCCTGACGATCGTCGATGGCACGATTTTGGACCCGGAGACCGGGCGCAGCGCCACTTATTGGAGTCTTTTCGGCGGAAAGCCCTTCGGCACGCGGGTGACCGGGATTGCGCTGCCCAAGCGACCGGATGCCTATGCGACGGTGGGTCGTCCGACCAAGCGCCTGGACCTTGTGGCGAAGGTGACCGGGGCCCCCGTCTTTGTCCACGACCTCGATCTGCCGGGCATGGTCCACGGGCGTGTCGTGCGCCCGCCTAACTATGCGGCGAGGCTGATCTCAGTCGATCTGGAGGCTGTACGACAGCTTCCCGGCGTTCTGCAGGTTGTCCGCGACGGCAGTTTCCTCGGCGTCATCGCCGAGCGCGAGGAGCAGGCGGTGCAGGCGATGGCGGCGTTACGCGCCGCCGCGGTCTGGGACTCCCCCGCAGCCCTGCCGCCGCAGGAGACGTTGTACGAGACGATGCTGCAGCAGTCCGACCAGGCGTTTGCGGTAGTGGATAGTGCACCGCGGGAGGGTGCGATCCCGTCGATCGAGCTCCCGGCAGAGGCCGCCATGACGCTGCAGGCAACGTACGCCCGGCCCTACACGATGCACGCGTCGCTGGGACCCTCTGCTGCCGTGGCGCAGTGGGTCGACGGCCAGCTGACGGTCTGGACGCACAGCCAGGGGCCCTACCCGCTGCGGGCGGAGCTGGCCCTGGTCCTGCAGGTGAGCCAGGAGGACATCCACGCGCTCCATATGGATGGGCCCGGATGCTACGGACACAACGGGGCGGACGACGCGGCGTTGGACGCGGCGCTGTTGGCACGCGCCGTGCCAGGGCGGCCCGTGTCGCTCAAGTGGATGCGAGTTGACGAACACGCCTGGGAGCCCTATGGCGCCGCGACCGTGATCAAGATGCAGGCCAGCCTCGATGCCGAGGGCGATGTCGTGGACTGGAACCACGATGTCTGGGGCTACAGCCACTCGTCGCGCTCGGGCGGCGTCGCCGGGATCTCCAGCTTGCTGGCGGCCTGGCACCTCGAGGTGCCGCTCGCGCCACCGGTGGCCCGCCCTATGATGGGGCCCGAAGCCGGCACTCATCGAAACGCCACGCCGCTGTATGCGTTTCCTCATCAGCGCATCGTCGCGCACTTCCTGCCCGATAGCCCACTGCGTGTCTCGGCCTTGCGAGGGCTGGGCGCCCCGGCCAACGTCTTCGCGATCGAGTCCTTTGTGGATGAGCTGGCGCACGCCGTCGGTGTGCCCCCTGTCGAGTTCCGCCTGCGCCATCTTGAGGATGCTCGGGCGCGCGCGGTCATCGAAGCGGCGTGGGAGAAGGCTGGTCCCAGGGCCGAAGGGCTCGGGCGTGGGCTTGCCTTCTCGCAGTACAAGAACCGGCAGGGGCTCGTCGCCGTGGTTGTCGATCTCAGCGTCGACAGGGATAGCGGCGCCATCCGGCTTGCCCGTGGGGTCGTTGCTGCAGATGTGGGCCAGATCGTTAACCCGGTAGGCCTGAGCGCGCAGCTTGAGGGCGCGTTCCTGCAGTCGGCGAGCTGGACGCTGAAGGAGCAAGTGACCTTTGATGCGGACGGGATCACCAGCACGGACTGGCGAACCTATCCTATTCTGCGGTTCCGAGAGGCACCCGTGATCGAGACGGTGCTGCTCGACCGCCCCGGAATGCCCTACCTGGGGATTGGCGAGGGGGCGCAGGGGCCGGTGGCTGCGGCGATCGCGAACGCGGTCTTCGATGCCGCGGGCATCCGGCTGCGGCAGATCCCGTTCACGCCCGACCGCGTCCGCGCCGCTCTGGCGTAGGGCGAAGTTGTACTTCGCCTACGTCCGGAATGTGAGGCCGTCCCACATGCGGTGGCGACGCTCTGTGGTCCGGATGTAGGCCGGGTCGCCGCTTCTGAGCGCTCTGACCCGGCCCAGCGGCACGGGGTGGTGCGACGGAGCGGGTGTGCTGCGTCGGACGGCGCTTGCCGGTGGGCGAACAAGACAGTTCGCCCCACATGCCGAGATTGGACAGATGCGATGGAGTTGACGGCTGAAGAGCGCGAGTGGCTGGATGGCGGGGGTGGCCCGGCTCTGAAGCGGGCGATGGAGATCGTGGTTGCGCTGGGCACGATCTATGGCGCCCCACACATGATCCCCGTCGAGAGCGTGCAGATCTCGGGCGTCTCGTACCGCAACATCGGCGACGCGGGCTTGCGCTTCCTGCGGCAGTGGGCCGATGAGGGGGCGCAGGTCCGCGTCCCGACGACGCTTAATCCCACGGCGATGGATATGGTCCGTTGGGAGGCGCAAGGCTTTTCACCCGACTTCGCCGACAAGCAGCGCCAGGTGGTCGATGCCTTTGCACGGATGGGTGTGGGCGAGGGTGTGCCGCTGCCGACGTGTACCCCCTACCTCATTGGCAACCGCCCATCCCTGGGCGCTCACGTGGCGTGGGCGGAGTCTTCGGCGGTGGCCTTCGCTAACAGTGTGCTGGGCGCTCGCACCAATCGCGAAGGTGGCCCCGGCGCGATTGCTGCGGCGCTGACCGGGCGCACCGGTGCATACGGCCTTCATCTGACAGAGAACCGTGCGGCGACGCTCCGTGTCGAGGTGCGCGCCAAGCCCGAGGCCATCTCCGACTACAGCGCGCTCGGGGCTATCGTCGGGCGCCAAGCCGGCCAGGCTGTGCCGTTTCTCGCGGGCCTGCCGCTCGATGCGCGCGATCCGTTGGGCGAGGAGAAGCTTAAAGCGCTGGGTGCGGCCATGGCTGCGACTGGGGCTGTTGGGCTATTCCACGTCGAGGGCGTTACGCCCGAGGCGCGTGCCACGGTGATGCTGGCCCCCGAGCACGACACGATCGTCATCTCTGACCTGGCCCCCGGGTACGCCGACCTCAGCGACGACATCGACGCCATCGACCTGGTCTGGATCGGGTGTCCTCACGCTTCGCTGCGAGAGGTCGTGCTTGTGGCTGAGGCGCTCCGGGGTCGAACCGTGCGGGTACCCCTATGGGTGACCTGCGCACGGCCCGTGCGCGCGATCGCGGCTGAGCAGGGCTATGTCGCCGTCATCGAGGCTGCCGGCGGGCGTGTCTTTGTCGATGCCTGTATGGGCATCGCGCCGGTGCGCGACCTGGGGTTCAGTGCGGTGGCGACGCCATCGGCGAAGGGCGCCTACTACTTGCGGAATCTGGCCCACGTTGCGGCGCGGTTTGCGACACTGCACGCGTGCGTCGATATGGCAGTGACTGGGGATCGGGGATAAGCGATAGCGGCGAGGGAATGGACGAATGACGGGTGATGAGCCGATGACCTTTACCGCTCGTGTCATCAAATCGGGTGTAGCCGAGGGGGAGGCGCTGGTGTCGGCGGAGCCCATCGGTTTCCTGGGAGGCGTCGATGGGGCCACGGGCATCGTGACCGAGCGGGGTCACCCCTTGGAGGGAACGTGTGTCGCGGGCCGGGTGCTTGTGTTCCCTACCGGTAAGGGGAGCACCGTTGGGTCATACGTGCTCTACCAGCTTGCTGCCGCCGGTTTGGCTCCCGCCGCGATCATCAACGCGGAGAGCGAGCCTATTGTCGCCGTCGGCGCGATCATCAGTGACATCCCGATGGTGGACCATGCGCCGGTCGACGCGATCCGGACTGGCGACCGGGTGCGCGTCGCCGGCGACTGTGTGACGGTATGGAGCAGAAACTGACTGGTGATAGGTGACTAGGGCCTGGGACCGGAGGCGATGGATCCGGCACAGATGCCGCCGGCATCTGTGCCGCCGGCATCTGTGCCGCCCTGACCAACCTCACCAGCCCCTAATCACCTACCCCTGATCACTGAACTCTACTTACCGATCACTCCATCCGCCAGACCCGCAGGTTGTCCAAACAGATGAGGGTGTTGCTCTGGTCGTAGGTCGCGCCACCCAGTCCGATACGCCCAGTGGGGAAGTAATTGCTCTCGATTGAGCTCTGCAGCACGCCGTTGATGAAGACCGAGAACATTCCGGCCACGCGCTCGATGCTCATGTAGTTCCATCCATCCGGAAAGATGTTCTTGGATTCCGTCCAACTTACGAGGGGATCCTGCCACTCATCATTTAGAAGCAGGAACAAGGCGTAGCTCTGGCTGTCAGGCGCCACCTCGAACCAGTAGAGGTTGTCGCCGTCGGCGCCGAACCCCAGGCCGCACGTGGCGCCGGACCCCTCTTGCGGTTTGCAGGCTACCTCAGCCACGAACTGGTCCGGGCGGAAGGGCTCGTACCATTCCCAGGCGGTCAGATTCTCGGTCGTGATGTTGATACAGAACTCGCCATTCGCCGGTGCGTTGTAGATGACGCCCTCGGATGACGTGCCGCCCCAGCTATTCCGGTTGTTCTCAAAGGCATCCTCGAAGCGCAGCACCGCATTCGATGGAAGGTCCATCTTGCCCATCACGTTCCAGTAGTAATAGCTGTCCAGCGAGACGTTATAGATGGTCTCGATGATCTCACCGTCGGCATCCTCAGCCTTCATGTCGTAGGTGCCGGGCGCGAGCCCGTTCAGCGTGTAGGTGTCTTCCATCGCGATGACGCTCGCGCCTAACTGATCGTCGCCCCACGAGTCGCTGTCGGCCGGGGATACGAAGAGGCGAGCGATGGGCGCGTCGCTGTTGTTGTAGACCTCCAGCATCAGCGCCTGCTCCTCGATCACCTGCGTTGTGCTCCCCGAGATCTCCAGCCCCCAGACCGTCTGGATCGGGTTGTCGTCCGCATCCCGCGCCTGCACGTCATACACGCCGTCGGAGATGTCGGTCAGCGTATAGGTGTCCCCTGCCGGTATCGTGTCGCCACCCAGCTGGTCGTCGCCCCAATCTTCGGCGTCGGATGGCGATACAAATAGATACCAGATGTCGACGCCCGCCTCGTTGATGATTGTGAGCTCCGTGCCCTTGGGCACGGTCGTCGCGGTCGGTAGCGCCGTCGGTCGCGCGGTCGGCCGCGGGGTTGATGTGGCAGGCGGCTCCTCGGCCTTCTCGGTCGCGGTGGGGGGTGGGGGAGCAGGTGTGTCTGTGGGCGCGGGCGTACTCTCAAAGAGGGTGCACGCGAGGCTTAGGAGTGCCAAGACGATGAGTAGCCAGAGAGTCTTGGATCGTGCGGACATTGGGAGCTCCTTTCCTGGTGGGGCGACGGGATTTTCTGCGTTGCTTGGTGCGCCACCTTGGCGGCACATTATCGCTCAGGTTGTGATTGTGCCAAGGTGAGCGCGGCGGCTTCCTGCTGCGCCCAGTCGTACAGGGCGATGGGAAACCGGCCATGCA
>JALOOJ010000228.1 GCA_025454475.1 Anaerolineae bacterium | reverse complement strand
GGCGAGTTCGGGGTGAGCGGCACGCAGTTCACGCCGAACGAGGAGGAGGATGGAAGACCTACGACCTGAGCTGCCACCAGGCGAAGAGGCAGAACGCGAGCGTGATGCCCAGGGCGAAGGCCCAGTCGCGGCGCCGCATATGGAGCGCGTGCCACGTGGTGCGCCGGCGCGAGGTCTCGAGGCCGCGGGCGGCAAGCGCCAGCGTGAGCTGATCGCTCATCCGGAGGGTGCCGATCATGACGGCGACGAGGATGGGGACGTGCTCCTGGAGCCGCCGGAATATGGAGCCCTCGGCGATCCAGCCGCGCGCGGCTTGTGCATCGCGTACGGTGTGGAAGAGGTCCTGGATCGCGGGGAGGAAGCGCAGCGCCAGGCTGACCGTAAGGCCCCACGTGTAGGGCAGCCCTAGCCGGACCATCGCGCTCACCAGCGCCGGCTGGGACGTGGTATAGAGCAGCGTGGCAACGGCAAAGGCGATCGCCAGCGCGCGCAGCGCCAGGCGCACCGCATCGAGCATGCCCCCGGTGGTCAGGTGCAGCGGACCCAGGCTGAAGACTTCACGCCCGATCGGGCGCAGGAACGGCTGTAACACCATAATGAGGATGACCAGGATCGCCATCTGGCGCCATAGTCCCCAGAGCGTGCGCCACGGAACTCCCGACGCCAGCAGCACGAGATGGATGCCGGCGAGGAAGAGCAGTTGCGCCCCTACGTTGGGCAGCAGGAACACCGCCATAAGGCTCAATAGCGTGGCCCACAGCTTGGCCCGCGGGTCGAGCCGATGGAGCAGTGAGCTGCCGGGCACGTAGGTGTCGAACGTGACCGTCATGCGCTGCCCCCGTGCGCCTCTGCGGGTGTATCATCTGAGGTGATAGCTCCATTGTCCAGGGTGATCACCCGGTCGGCGCGCGCCGCGAGGCCGAGATCGTGGGTGACCAGGACGATGGTGACGCCTTGCTCGCGGAGCTCCGCCACCCATGCCAGCAGTTGCCCCAACCCGCGCCCGTCGAGGCCAACCGTGGGCTCGTCGAGGACGACGATGGGCGTGGCCAGCGCGGCGAGAACGGCGAGCGTGACCGTGCGTTGGGCGCCGTAGCCGAGGAGCGCGGGTGGGACGTCCGCGACGTTCTCCAGCCCGAACCGGGCAAGCACGTTGTCGACGCGCGCCGCGACGTCGCTTAGGCCCAGCCGCGCGGGGCCGTAGGCGATCTCGTCTCTGACCGTGGCGGAGAAGAGCTGCTGTTCGGGGCGCTGAAAGAGGAACCCGACGTGTCCGGCAACCGTGCCTGCAGCGCGGCCCGCCAGCGGCCGGCCCATCACGGACACGGCGCCGCTGGAGGGGCGCAGGAGGCCGTTGAGGTGCCGCACGAGCGTGCTCTTGCCGGCGCCGTTCCGCCCCACCAGTGCTACGAATTGGCCCCTGGGGATCGTCAGGTCGATGCCGTGGAGCACCTCGGTCCCGCCGGGGTAGCGGAAGCGCAGACCCTGCACCTCGATCGCGGGATCCCTGTGATCCACGGCGACGCGTGGGCTGAGGTCGGGCCAGAGCCTGGTGGGCAGGAGGAGGCCGCTTTCAGCGAGCGCCACCTCCTGTTCGAGCCATGCTGTGACGGGCATCGCGGATGATAGGTGCCCGTCCGCGAGCAATGCCAGGGCGCCGGCCTGGCGCGCCATCTCAGGCTGGAGTGTCATGATCAACAGTGTCGTGCCGGCCTCTCGCAGCGTGTCGACGGCTGCGAGCACCTCGGCACAGCCCTCGGGGTCGAGCCCGCCCAGGGGCTCGTCAAGGATCAGGACGCCGGGCCGCATCGTCCAGAGCGCGGCGAGCGCGAGTCGCTTCTGCTGGCCCCCGGAGAGCGCCCATGGGGCCCGCTGTCGGACCGCGGTCAGCTCAAAATGCGCGAGCGATACCTCGACGCGCTGCCCAATCTCGTGTGGGGCGAGGCCCATAGCCTCTAGCCCCCACGCGACCTCGTCCTCGACCGTCGTGTTGAAGAGCTGCGTGGCTGCGTCCTGAAACAGCACGCCCACGCTGCCGATTGCGGGCGGCCCGTCGCGAAGATCGTGTCCGGCAATGGCCACCGACCCCAATAGCGTGCCCCCGGTATGCCGTGGCGCGAGCCCGGCGAGGACATAGCTCAGCGTGCTCTTCCCCGCGCCGGTAGGGCCCATGACGGCAAGCGCCTGCGAGGGGCCCAGGTTGAGCGAGCAGTCCGTGAGGACCGCCTTGGGGCGTTCGTCGGCCTGACGGGAGGCATAGCTGAATGTGATGTCTTGCGCGCTGATCATGTTGCGTACCAACAAAAGGCGGAGGAGGCCACCAGCCCTCCTCCGCACGATGGGTCAGACTTTGCTCTCAAGCTGCTCGATCGCTATAGGTCTCCAGAGGCGGATACGCCTTTCGCACGGCCCAGTACAGAGGAAGGCCGATGATACTCCCGCTCAGGGCCTGGATGGTGTTCGGGACGACTTCCAGTGCTGCGAGCGCCGCGCCCTGCAGGACCACGCCCGCCAGAAAGTAGCCCCCGACGACGATGCCAACGCTTGCGACCGCGGCGATGCCCGCGCGAATCCAGTTCAGGCCTCTATGGAGAATCATCCCCATCACGAGCCCCTGGAGCCCGTGGACGATGAGCGAGAAGATCGCCCACTGCGGGAACCCCAGCAGGTCGGCGAGCGCCGTGCCCAGTCCGCCGGCAGCCATTGCGACCCACGGACCGAACGCCGCCGCGGCAAACGCGATGCCGGCATCTCCCAAGTGCACGTAGCCGCCCGTCGCCGGGACGGGGATACGCGGCACCGTGGTCAGCACAAAGATCAGTGCCGCCATCAGCGCGGTCAATGTGATGCGTCGGATGTTCACCATGGGCCAACTCCGGGTGTCACGAGTATTGGCCCATCATAGCACGCAGGGGCTAGCTGACAAGCTGCAGAACGGCCCTCTGGGTGCCGGGGACCTTGGGCTTCGGAATGCCTGGGCTCCCCGGCACTGAGAAGGATGCGTGGCGGCTAGCGGTGATGGTCCTTCCTGTCGTCGTCGTTGACGAAGATGCTGAGAACCACGCTGACGATACTCACGATGATGGCGCCCCAGAAGGCGGGCCAGAACCCATCGATGTAGAACCCAACCTTGAAGAGGTTGTTGGCAACCGTGGATGCGATCAGCAGCGAGATCGCGTTCACAACCAGCGCGAACAGGCCCAGCGTGAGCAAGATCAGAGGACAGGTGAGCACCTTCAACAGGGGACGGATCAGGGCGTTGACCAGGCTAAGGATCACGGCCATCGCGGCGTAGACGATCCAGCCACGGCTGTCATCCACGTGGATACCTGGGACCACCCAGGCAGCAGCAAACAGCGCCAGGGCAGTGATGGCCCAACGGAACAGTAGTTTCATTGCAGTACCTCCGGTACCGATATGGATCTCCTATCTCATTACGTGGCCGGGTGCGGCAAGGTTTCGAGGTGCTGCTATGGGAGAAGACCTTTGAGCTCTTCTGAAGAGCTCAAAGGTCGGTTCGGACTACCGTCAGGATGTGGCAGCCGCGGGGGTTTCCTGCTCCATACCGGTCAGCGAGATCTGCTCTGGCGGGATCGTCGCCTGAATGGTGATGTCCCCGAACGGTTCTTCCTGCTGCGCTGCCACTGCCTGTTGTTTCATGAGCTCAAGCAGGGCCTGAAGCGTCACGATCGCCTCAAGGCGCGTGGGCTTGTCGCTGAGCAGCTTACGGAAACTCAGCCTGGCCCAGCGCATTAGCCGTCTTTGGATCAGGGCCACCTGCTCGACGATGGAGATCCGCACGCGCTGGATCGCGCGTTCCGGGCGGGGCGGCTCCGTCGGGATCAACGCGAGCTCTGCGGCGTCTCGTAGCATCTGCAGATCGATGCCCGCCAGGTCCAGAGTGATGCGCGTGGGGCGCGGCTGGTAGCCGCCGCGGACGTATGAGCGCAGGGCGGCGTGATCGCGCTCGCGCAGCCATGCGGCGGCCTCTTTGTATTGGCGGTAGGCACGAAGTTGGCGGATCAGCTCATCGCCGATATCGTCCTCATCATCGACCTCGCGCGCCGATGCGGGCGGCTTGGGGAGCAGCGCCTTGGACTTGATCCAGAGCAGCTTCGCGGCGACAGCGAGGAATTCGGCAATGGCGTCGATCTGGCTTTCGGTCCGCATCCGGTCGACCTGCTCGAGGAATTCATCGGTGACCTGGGCGAGCGCCACCTTGGTGATGTCGAGCTCGTTCTTCTCGATGAGCCGCAGCAGTAGGGCAAGGGGCCCTTCGAAAATCGGGGTGTGAACTTCGTAGCCGGTCTGGGTTACGGACTGTAGGGTATAGCCGTCGGTCATATCCGCACCAGGATAGCGTAGTTGCGCCGAAGCGCAACCGCATTCCCCTACAACTTGGGATAACTAGGGATATGATTTGCGATAATGTGTTATCCGAATTGGGATAAACTATGGGCGGGTATCGCATGAATGCTATCGGTCCTATCCTGGTCCTGCTTCTACAACTGCTTACGGTGCTGGCGCTTCTGTCCGTAGCCGACCGCTGGCTGCATCGCCATCTCCAGGGTGTCATGTTCCTACTGACGGGCGACGAGGAGCTGGCGCTGTGGCTGTACGCGATGATCCTGTTTCCCGGGGTGCTGCTCCATGAGATGAGTCACGCCCTGACAGCGAAGCTGCTCGGGGTGAAGATCGGGCGTATGAGGCTGTTGCCCAGCCGTGCCGACAGACGCATCCAGTTGGGATTCGTGGCTGTTCAGGATACCGACTTCCTCCGCGCCAGTCTTATTGGCGCTGCACCCTTGCTTGTAGGCAGTATCGTCGTGATCGTTATCGGCCATTTCATCTTCGGCACGCCCGAGATCGTCGCAGCGCTTGCGGATGGGACTTGGCTGTCGGTCTTTGAGGAGCTCGCGCTGATCCTGAAGGCGCCCGATGTGTGGTTGTGGGTCTACCTGGTCTTCACCATCGCCAACACGATGTTGCCCAGTCGATCCGATGTTCACGCCTGGCCGGCCCTGGCGGTGGCGGGGATCGTCATCGCGGGTCTGCTAATCTACGTGGGCCTGGCGCAGGTGGTCCTGGCAGGCGCGGGGCAAGTCCTCACCGGCGCTGTGCAGTGGGTCGTGCTGTTGGGCGCGAGCACGTTGTTGGTTGACTTGCCCTAACGGTCTGATAGTTGGGAGGACCATTGAGAAGCAACTGGCCCGCCATCGCCATCCTCGCGGCTTATCTTGTGGTAGGCAGCCTCTATGCCGCGGGGACTCCGGCCTGGCAAGCGCCCGACGAGCCCGCCCATTACAACTATGTACGTGCGTTGGCTACGGGCGAGGGCATCCCTGTCATGGAGGCCGGAGACTACGACCAGGACTATATCAGCCGCCTGACCCGTGAGGGGTTCCCTCCCGATCTGTCGGTCTTGCCCCTGGAGTACGAGGACCACCAGCCCCCGCTTTACTACCTGCTTGCCACACCCATCTACTGGCTCTCTGGAGGCGACGTGTTGAGCTTGCGGCTGTTCTCGCTGCTTTTGGGCGGCGTGGGGGTCGCGATGCTGTTTCTGCTTATTCGCGAGTTCCGTCCCGCTGAGCCGGCAGTTGCCTGGCTAGGCGGGGGGCTGGTCGCGTTCGTGCCGCAGTTCGTGGCGATGACGGCATCGGTCAAC